>CAYWBV010000066.1:1242-15768 GCA_964455785.1 uncultured Maribellus sp. | reverse complement strand
GAATAATTGTAATTTTAGGAGTCGGCAAAAAAACCGGCGCTCCTGCAACATTATTATTTAACCCGTTCCAGGATGCAGAAATAACCATATGTATCATTAAAACCATTTTACCGATGCTAAACTATCTGAACTCGGCAAGCCGCGTGAATGAAGTGGGCGCAACCGCCCTGAGTTTAAACGGCGCCTTCCAAAACAGCAGTTTGAGCAGGGAAACCTACCTGGAAAGCAAGTTTTCGCAGCTCGCCAACGAATCGGCCCGCCTGGCCGAAGCCATTAACCGTTCGAAAGCAGAGTCGAACCTCGACCCCAAAAAGGCAACACGTGCCTACGAAGCCCGCGCGCTCAGCTACCTCGTCAAAGGATATACGTTTCACCCCGACCCGGTCATCAAAACCGCCGCACAACAGGTGGATGCCGTGAT
This sequence comes from uncultured Maribellus sp., assembly GCA_964455785.1. Lineage (GTDB taxonomy): Bacteria > Bacteroidota > Bacteroidia > Bacteroidales > Prolixibacteraceae > Draconibacterium. Next base: position 15,347 of record CAYWBV010000066.1, on the reverse strand, counting down.
TGCAAAATACGGTTTAGAGGTGCTTACCAATTCCAGTTTCGCCACCGAAACCATGCAGATAACGTCGCTGCTCACCGATTTGGCCGACGAAACGCTGCTGCCCTCCATCACCGCGCTTTCGGGCGTGGCCGAAATTATCACGGCGCTGCAAACTGCGCAAGCCGACTTCGAAGCAGCCTACGTTGCCTTCCAGGAAGAAAAAGCCAGCGAGGGCGCGCTCAAAAATGCCAGCGAAATCAAAAAGAACATGTTGTCGATCATCAACAACCAGTTGGTGGCCTACCTGCGCGTGATGGTACTTTCCGACGAAGCCGGGTATGGCGAGTTTGCCCGCACCGTAACACAGATTATCGACGAAACCAACGAAACCGTAGAAAAGCGCGCCCGGGAAGAGGAACCGGAAGTACCGGCGGAATAAAAGAGATAGTCCGCCCCCGGCCATAAATTCAACCCTGACAGGTTTCGGAAACCTGCCAGGGTTGTTTGTTTTACCACTTTGGCGCGCCGGGCGCAAGTTACCAACACTTCCGGCGCTTTTCGTTAACATCTTTTTTTGACGATACGAACGGAAAAAGTTATCCTTGCAAAAAAAATTAAAAACCTGATTGAATGAAGCTATCTTTACTAAAAGGACAACTCACCTTTAAAAACACCGTTCTGGGAATCCAGTTTCTGTTTGTCGCCTTTGGCGCAACTGTGCTTGTACCGCTCCTTGTGGGCATCGACCCGGCCGTAGCGCTGTTTACAGCCGGCGTGGGTACGCTCATTTTCCACCTCATCACCCGCGGGATTGTGCCCATTTTCCTGGGCAGCAGTTTTGCGTTTATTGCACCCATCATCGAGGCGACCAAACTCTTTGGCTGGCCCGGCACCCTTTCGGGAATTGTTGCCGTTGGGCTGGTTTACGGCATTGTTTCGATGTTGGTCAAGGCGCGCGGCATCAAATTTATCGAGCGGCTGTTCCCCTCGGTAATCGTTGGCCCGGTAATTATCATCATTGGCTTGTCGCTGGCGCCCACTGCCGTTAATATGGCGAAAACCGACTGGCCCTTAGCAGTAGTTGCCCTGCTCACCGCCATTCTTATCGTTATCTTCGGAAAAGGGATGATTAAACTGATCCCCATTTTTATCGGGATTGGCGCCGGTTACCTGGTGGCCATCGTCTGGGGGAAAGTAGATTTCACCCCTGTGCAGGATGCAGCATGGATTGGTTTGCCGGCATTCACCGCGCCCCAGTTGAGCTGGCAGGCCATTTTGTACATGATTCCGGTGGCCATAGCGCCCATCATCGAACACGTGGGCGACATGTACGCCATTGGCGGGGTTTGCGAGAAAAACTTTATCGAAAAACCGGGGTTGAACCGTACCTTGTTAGGCGACGGGATTGCCACGGCTGTTGCCGGACTTTTTGGCGGCGTGCCCAACACCACTTATTCAGAAGTTACCGGCGCCATCACACTCACCAAAGTAACCAACCCGTTTATTTTGAGAATTGCAGCCATAACCGCCATCGTTTTTGCCCTCGTAGGTAAAATCAGCGGCCTGCTGAAAACCATCCCGCAGTCGGTGCTGGGCGGTATTATGTTGTTACTTTTCGGAATGATTGCCTCCATCGGTATCAAATCGCTGGTCGATTCAAAAACCAATCTTTCGGAAACGCGCAACCAGGTAATTGTTTCGGTGGTGCTAACAGTCGGAATTGGCGGGGCCATCATCCAGTACGGCAACTTCTCGTTGGCCGGAATCGGGTTGGCCGCCACGGTTGGAATTATCCTGAACCTTGTTCTCCCGAAAACCAAACCGGAACTGGCTGAAGCGAAAAGCACAAAATAAAAAACACACCGGAGGCTGTCTCAAAATTCAGAAATATAGAAATGCCACAAAAGCTCAAAGACTCAAAGGTTCACAAAAATTAAAAATAATCAAATGAATATGTTTTGTGAATCTTCGTGTTTTAGTGCCTTTGTGGCGCAAAAAAAAAGGATTTTTGAGACAGCCTCAATTTTTTATTTATTATCCGTTGTTCTGTTTCCCTTCTCTAATTCGGAACCTGCTTTTCGGGCAGATACTTCCAGAACCTGCGCGGCATATGCTGGCGCTGCAACTTCAGGTTTTTCCGCTCTTTGATGTTGATGTGGTTGAAATAGGTCTGCCACATCTTCTGATAGAACTCCTCCCCTTCCTGCAGCACGTTCTCGCTCACCTGGCCGGTGGCGGCGTTAAACTCCTTGTGCGAAAGTACTACTTCTTCCACCTTTCTGTTGCCGTATAAAACGCCGTAGTTTCGTTTTAAATCGTAAAGCAGCCATTTCTGGTCGGCAAACCGTTTCTGAAAATGACCGACTACGAGTGGAATCACATCGTACCGCGGTTCGATGCCGCAAAAGTAGAGCCCGTCGCGGGTATGCTGAAACCGCACAAACTGCAACATGCGCATGGCTTCCTTTTTTACCATTTGCGAGGCCTGTGTGAGGTACAATACATCCGGATCACCAAAATCGGTTTCCACATTCACATCGCCGCTGAACAGCCGTCGCAGGAAACGGTAGATTTTCATCTCAATCCCCGCATCGCCCGAAAGAAAGGCGTAAAACAGCAGCTCCTTGTTTTTTGCCGGCAGTTTTTTCTGAATGCCGTTCCAAACGCGTTCCGCCTTTTTCGGGTCAGAAAAAACATCATACCTTTCAGCAAAGATATACTCCTGTTGTCCCGCGCGCGAACGAAACTGGCCCGGGAACTCCTTTCGGCTGTAGCAGTCGAAAATGCCGGTTAAAAATCCTTCAAAGGTGCCGTCGTAATTGTAGATAAGCATGACTATTTCTTTTTCGTTACCGGACAGCATTTTACCGCCGATAAATTGTATTTTGCTACTGGCAGATTGATCCTAATAAATAGAAAACTATATTTCACAAATAAAAAAATAAGTCGAACAGCCAGTAAGTTGTATTTTACTGCCAAAAAATTGTTTCTTACTATTGTAGCTTTGTGCTTCACTTTGATAAATCTGTATTTTTTATTGACAATCTGCTTTTTACTTCTGCCTTTTTTTGCTGAACTTGTCAGTGCAGCGGCGGCAACGCGGGTTTGTAGTCGGCAAACATACTCAGTTGCGTGTCGAACATTTTTTTGTTTTTCGAAACCGACTCTGTCACCAGTTTGTGTTTCAACCTTTCCGGGGCCCAGTCGGTAACCGGGACCGGTAATTCGTTACAGGTAATAAAATACTTGGCTCTTTTCATCACAATTCCAATTTTTTCAAGGTGAAATGAATTTAGTTTCCGGTGGCGGCGCGCCATAATTATCTTTTGCGCCGACTGCACCCCAATCCCGGGGACGCGCAGGATCATTTCGTAATCGGCGCGGTTAATGTCCACCGGGAAAAGGTGCATGTTTCGCAGGGCGTACCCCAGCTTGGGGTCGATGTCCAAATCGAGAAAAGGATGTTCTTCGGGTAGGATTTCTTCAGCTTTGAACCGGTAAAACCGCATCAGCCAGTCGCTTTGGTACAGCCGGTTTTCGCGCACCAGCGGGGGGCGGTTCAGGGAGGGCAGCCGCTCGTCGTACGCGTTCACCGGCAGGTATCCCGAAAAATAGACCCGTTTCAGGTTTTGTTTTTTGTACAGACCTGATGAGAGCAGAATAATCTGCCGGTCGGTTTCGGGTGTGGCGCCCACAATCAGTTGCGTACTTTGCCCGGCTGGCGCAAAACGAGTGGCATTTCTGAACTTCCTCAGTTCTTCTTTGCTGGCCAAAATCTCGCTATTAATCTGGCTCATGGGCAATAAAATCCCTTTGTAATCCTTTTCCGGGGCCAGACGTTTCAGGTTCAGTTCGGTCGGGATCTCGATGTTTACACTTAACCGGTCGGCCCACATGCCGGCTTCGTGAATCAGCTCCCGGCTTGCACCGGGGATGGCTTTGAGGTGAATGTATCCGTTGTAGTTTTCTTCCTGCCGAAGTTTTTTTGCTACCAGCACCATTCGTTCCATGGTATAATCGGGGCTTTTAATAATGCCGGAGCTTAAAAACAATCCTTCGATGTAGTTGCGCCGGTAAAACCCGATGGTGAGTTCCACAATTTCTTTCGGGGTAAGGATAGCCCGCGGCCGGTCGTTGGTGCGGCGGTTGATACAATACGCGCAGTCGTAAATACAGTGGTTGGTCATTAATATTTTGAACAACGTAACACACCGTCCGTCTTCGGTAAAACTGTGGCAAATACCGCACGACATCCCGTTTCCAATCCCGTTGGCCGTGTTCCTGCGGTTGCTTCCGCTCGACGCGCACGAAACATCGTACTTCGCTGCATCGGCAAGGATACTTAATTTATCCAGTATTTTTTCGTTATTCATTTTTGTTTTTTATAAAATCCCCGGTGGCTGACCGGGGATTTTGAACCTCAAAAAAACCGGGACATCCAATCCCGGGGAATACAAATCAAGAATTATTAATTTCTGAACATTGCTGATAGTATTATTATCAAAACTGCCGATAATAATTTAATCATTTCTTTTAGATACAAAACATTTTTGGTTATTTTTGATAAAAAAATTTGAGATGAACTATTTCAGCAGTAATATCAAACTTCTCCGGACGCGAAAAGGCCGCACTCAAAACGATTTGGCTGCGGCTTTGGATACCAAACGCACAACGGTCAACGCCCTCGAAAATTCCATCAGCCAGCCCACTGTACCCCAATTGCAGGCGTTTTCAAAATATTATGGAATGGCTATCGACACGTTAATCAATGTCGATTTAAACCGGCTTTCGGAAAGCCAGTTTACCGATCTTCAAAACGGGTTCGATGTTTTTATCCGCGGGACCAACCTGCGTGTGATTGCCACAACTGTTGATTCGAAGAACAACGACAACATCGAGTTTGTAAATGAAAAAGCCAAAGCCGGTTATGTTACCAGCTTTGCCGACCCCGAATACATTGGTAATTTACCGGTTTTCCAGTTGCCGTTTTTGTCGAAAGAAAAAAAGTACCGCGCGTTTACCATTTCGGGCGATTCGATGCTGCCTATCCCCGACGGATCGGTGGTGATTGGCGAGTTTATCCAGAATTTTTATGATGTTAAAACCGGCCAGGCCTGCATAGTAGTTACCCGCGACGAAGGAATTGTCTTTAAAATCGCTGAAAACCATATCGCTGAAAACAAATCGTTGCGGTTGATATCGTTAAATCCGGAATACAAAACGTTTGAATTGCCCGTGGCCGAAATAAAGGAAGCCTGGAAATTTGTGTGCTACCTGAACACCGAACTCCCGGAGCCGGAAACCGATATTCAGAAGGTGATGAAAACCATAAACGAGATGAAATCTGAAATTCAAAACCTGAAAACAAAAAAGAAATAAATCATCAGGAATGGCATCGCTCCGGCCGATACTATCCAACCTGAGACAATGGGACCATCCTTCGTTCCTATTTTGTACCTTTGGAAAAACAACGGTCAAAAAATGCTGGAAGCGCTTTTTTATACGAAGCTCGAAAACCAAACTGTTCGGTGCGACCTTTGTCCGTGGTATTGCAATTTAAAACCCGGACAGACCGGGAACTGCAAAGTGCGCGAAAACGTTGACGGAAAACTTATTACCCACGTTTACAACAAGGTTGCCGCTTTGGGTGTCGATCCGATAGAGAAAAAGCCACTCTACCATTTTTATCCGGGGAAGAACATTTTATCGGTTGGAGAAGTGGGATGTAACCTGCATTGTGCATTCTGCCAGAACCACCGGATTTCGCAGTGTTTTGCTGAAGAGTTCGACGAATTTTACAAAATAACCCCGGAACAGATTGTAACGGAAGCTTTAAGAAAGGAGCAAAATATTGGCATTGCCTACACCTACAACGAGCCTTTTACTTTTTACGAGTTGATGTTCGATACCGCACAACTGGCCCGCACAACAGGACTGAAAAATGTGGTTATCTCCAACGGGTACATCAATCGTAGACCTTTGTTGCACATTCTTCCGTTTATCGACGCCTTTAACATCGACTTAAAAGCATTTTCCGAAGAGTTTTATAGAAAACAGACCAAAGGAAAATTAGAGCCGGTTTTGGAAACCTTAAAAATAATTGCAAAAAACAAAACACATCTCGAGATTACAACGCTTGTTATTCCGGGGTTAAATGACGAAGAAGCGGAGTTTGAAAAAATGGCAGAATGGATTGCCGCTGAGTTGGGGCGTCAAACCCCACTACATCTTTCGCGCTACTTCCCGCAATACGAAATGCACCTTCCGGCAACTCCCTCAAAAACACTCGAATCGTTGTACGCGCTGGCCAAAAAACATCTGCAACATGTTTATCTCGGCAATATCGCCGATAAAAAACGTTCTTCAACGTATTGCCCAACCTGTGGAGAAATACTTGTTGAGCGGAGTCTTTACCAGGTTTCAACCACAAAACTGGCCCAAAACGGGCGCTGCAACGGTTGCAAATCGCCGGTAAATATTTTACTGTAAATATTCAGATAAAAAAATCTTCTTTTACTGAATGTCAATCCATACAAATTCCGTAACTTTTTCCGAGTTAAAATAAATTCAACCATAAATGTTTTCAAAATGACTTATGAAGATTTTGTAAACCAGCCTGAATTTCAATTGATGTACAAGGAAGCAGAACAATTGAAAAAGAAAATATTTTCGGACATTATCGACGACGAGGGCAACCAGTATGTAGATTTGGTGCAGGAAGGCGGCGGAGTTTTGGGAATCGCCCTGGTAGGTTACACCTACATTCTTGAAACGGCGGGCATCCGCTTTTTTCATTTGGCCGGAACTTCGGCCGGCGCCATCAACACGTTGATACTCGGAGGCATCGACGGTATCGGGAAAGCCAAATCACAATATGTACTCGATGTTCTGGCCAAGCAGGATTTGTTTGAATTTGTGGATGGTGACCCGGATTTGAAAGGAATTATCCAGGAAGTAATTGACGGGACTCCCTTCCGAAAAGTAATCGGAAAACTGGTTTGGAATTACCGGAAAATCAAAAAAGCGTTATTTATCAACCTCGGCTTAAATCCGGGAGATCGGTTTGAAGTATGGCTGGAAAAGGTACTCAAGGAATCGCCCAACCAGATTACCACTATTCACGAACTGCAGGAAAAACGCGGCAGCAAATATTTTCCGAAAGGGCTGCGCCACCGTGTTACGGGCCCCGTTGCCGATGAACGCGCGCTTATCCACATCATTACCGCCGATATTACTACACAAACCAAAGTCCAGTTTCCGTTGATGACCCATTTGTACTGGGGCGACAATTACCGCAATCAGTCGCCGGCAAAAATGGTTAGGGCTTCCATGTCGGTACCCTTCTTTTTTAAACCTTTTGAAATTACGGATATTCCCGGCGCCGGGAAACCTGCCACCGACGCGTGGAGAAACATAGCCAACTACAACGGCACCATCCCGAAAACAGTAAAATTTGTGGACGGAGGTATGATTTCGAATTTCCCGATTAATGTTTTTCATTCTACATTTAACGCGGTACCGCGAAAGCCTACTTTTGGAGTCAAGTTAAGTTCGTATCGTGAGGAGTACGCCGATGTGGACGATTTGGGCGGTTTTATGGGTTCGATGATCAGCACCATGCGGCACGACTCGGATAACGAGTTTTTAATCCACAACCCCGATTTCAAAAAACTGATCTGTTTTATCGATGCCGACAAAGATTTTAACTGGCTGAATTTTAAAATGGACGATGAGAAGAAAAAGAAACTTTTCCTGCTCGGAGCCAAAAAAGCCCTTCAGTTTATACAGAATTTCGACTGGGAAAAATACAAGGCAATAAGAGCAAAACAAGAAATTCCTGAACTTCAACGGTAAGTGAACATTTTAGCTACCTTTGCAACATCAAAAACGATGTTACATTATTTATGAAATTTACCGAATTAGGGATCCACGATGACTTACTCGATGCCATCGACTATATGGGATTCGAAAACGCCACCCCCATCCAGGAGCAGGCAATTCCTGAAATACTAAAAGGAAACGATTTAATTGCCTGTGCGCAAACCGGCACCGGAAAGACGGCCGCTTTTTTGCTGCCTATCCTCGATTTGCTGGCCGATTTACCGGGGGGCGAAACCAGTACGTTAATTATTGTACCCACCCGCGAACTTGCTATGCAAATCGATCAGCAGGTGCAGGGAATCGGTTACACCATGGGAATTCACTCCATCGCCATTTACGGCGGGGGAGACGGCGACAACTGGGGGCAGCAAAAAATGGCGCTCACCGAGGGCGCCGACATTGTGGTTGCAACTCCCGGAAAACTTATTTCGCACCTGAACCTCGGGTATGTAAAATTCGATACCATAAAATTCCTGATTCTCGACGAAGCCGACCGAATGCTCGACATCGGGTTTTACGACGATATTATCAAAATTATCTCCTTCCTTCCGAAAGAAAGGCAAACATTGATGTTTAGCGCAACCATGGCGCCAAAAATCAGGACGCTGGCTTCCAAAATCCTGAAAAACCCGACCGAAATCAGCATTTCTATTGCCAAACCTGCTGAAGGGGTTCTACAGGCAGCTTATCTCTGTTACGAGCATCAGAAAATCGATTTGATCAACCACCTCCTCAAAGACAAACCGGAATACAACAGTATCCTTATTTTCTGTTCAACCAAAAGGAAAGTGACAGAACTGGCGCGTTCGCTTCAAAAAAACAAGTTTGAAGCCGAGGCCATTTCATCCGACCTGGAACAGGAAAAAAGAGAGGAGGTTTTACAGGGATTTAAATCGAAAAGGACCCGCATCCTCGTTGCCACCGACGTGATGAGCCGCGGAATCGACATCAAAGATATTAACCTCGTTATCAATTTCGATGTTCCGGCAGACGCCGAAGATTACGTTCACCGTGTTGGACGTACGGCCCGTGCCGATGCTACCGGCGTCGCGCTGACGCTGGTCAGCCAGGACGACATGTTTAATTTCCAGAGGATTGAACGGCTGATTGAACGGGAAGTATTTAAATCTCCCCTGCCCGACCATTTAGGAGAAGGTCCGGCCTGGAACGTTTCATCCAAAAAGAGGTATCCGGGAAAGGGCAAATTCAACAAAAAAAACAAAAGCAAAAAAAGTTCGAAAAGATAGACAATCATCCACCCCACAATTGTCGAAATGTGGTTGTCTTTTCGCTGTGGAATTAAAAAAATGGCCTAACTTCTCTATGGTTTTTTTAGAGGTCAAACTTAATTCCGGGATTATGAAATCAATAAAACTAATTTTGCTTTTGGTATCCATCTCTTTTTCATTTTCTTTCTTGTATGCCCAAACAGATTTGGATACATCCATCGTACGAATACAAACCACTGACGGGAACGAGTTTTTAGGGGAGATCATAAAGGAAGATCCCTTGAACATACTCTTAAAAACCAAAAACCTCGGTGAGATAACCATTTCGAAAGGCGAAATTAAGTCCATTGAAAAAGTGGATATTCAGCAGATGAAGGACGGAAAACTTTGGTTTGCAAACCCGCAGGCGACGCGATATTTGTGGTCGCCCAACGGTTACGGACTAAAAGAAGGCGAAGGGTATTACCAAAACATCTGGGTGCTTTGGAATCAAATTGCGTATGGCATTTCCGACAACTTTTCACTGGGTGGCGGAGTAGTCCCCTTGTTTTTGTTTGGCGGGACTCCGACACCGGTATTTATCACCCCAAAAATTTCTATCCCCGTGGAAAAGGATAAACTAAACCTGAGCGCCGGAGCTTTGATTGGCACTGTACTCGGCGAAGCGGAAACCACGTTTGGGATTGTTTATGGCTTGTCAACCTTTGGTTCAAGAGACAATAATGTGACTATTGGAATGGGATACGGATTTGCCGCCGGTGAGTGGGCAAAATCGCCGATGATAAATATAAACGGTTTGTTCAGGGTAAGCAGCCGCGGCTATTTTATCACTGAAAACTACTACCTCAATGCCGGCAGCGAAAGCGCGGTTTTAATAACCCTTGGCGGAAGGTGGATCATCAAAAAAGCGGCCCTCGATTTTGCACTGGCCATTCCTATTGCAGCCGATATGGATACTTTCGTCGCTATTCCCTGGCTCGGTTTTACCATCCCGTTTGGTAATACCAATTAACGTTGTTATTTTCGTTACGTCCAACGTTATTATTTTTTATGAAATATACCGGTTTGGTTTTGCTGGCGGCGGTGTTTCTCTCCTTTTCGGGTTGCCGTCATAAAAACCACAAAAATAAGATTCAGATATACGGCTGGAATATCCTTACGGATCATATGGAGACGGCTTTAAAAACCATTGAAGCCAGCAAAAATTATCAGGTGAATCAACTTCAGCTTTCCCACGAAATTTGCCACGACCTAAAAGATATTAAACAGCAGTGGAACCGCAACATTGTCAACAACCTCACCCATATTGCCCATGAAGCCGGAATCCCGGAAGTACTGGTTTGGGATCATGCGCTCTATAACCTTGAATATTATCCTGATCGGTTTAAACTAAATGGTCTGATCAACCTCGATGATCCCGGGTTTTGGGAGTGGTTTAAAGACGATTACCGAAAGATGCTCGATAAAATTCCGGAAGTAAACGGTATTGTGCTCACTTTTATTGAAACGGGCGCGCGGGTAGAGAATCAATTCTCGGAAATACACAAAACACCGCAGGAAAAACTGGCCGCGCTGGTCGATTCGGTAGCTTCGGTTGTTGTGAATGAACGAAAAATGAAGTTGTATATCCGGAGTTTTATGTACAACAAAACCGAGCTCAATCAATTACTGGAATGTTTCCGGCTAATTAAATGCCCCGAAATAATCGTAATGGAAAAAGAAGTTCCCCACGATTTTTTTGTTACCCATCCGGTTTCGACCTGGATTCAGGAGATTCCGTTCCCGGTGATTATCGAGTTCGATTGTGCCCACGAGTTTAACGGCCAGGGGAATGTGGCCAGTTTCTTCCCCGAAATACAAATGGAGCGATGGAAGTATTATTTACAATTTCAGAATGTAATTGGCTTTTCCATCCGCACCGACCGCTACGGGAAAACATCAATTCTGAACCGGCCTTCGGAAATCAATCTTTATGCAATCCACGAAACAACTCAAAATCCATCGGCCGGTTTTGAAAAAGTCCTTGAAAAATATCTTACTGAAAAATTCGATTCGGTTGCCGTACCCTATTTTAAGGAAGTATTCCAACTGGCGCCCGATATTATTTTATCGTCGTTTTATACCCTCGGATTGAATACCACCAACCATTCAAAACTCGATTTCGACTACCGGTCGATATACACCCGCCACGTGTCGGGGCGCTGGATGGACCGGCCTGAAATATTTATCGGGCACGATGTTAACCGAAATTTTCATTACTGGAGCGATATTGTAAACCACCTGGCTCCGGCCCAAATAAAAGTTTCCGAAGGTGAAAACCGGCAGGAGATACCGGAAGTTCTCGAAAAAAACTGGATACAACCGGAAGAACTGATGGATACCATTTATCTGAATTATATTCTTACTGAAAAAAAATATGGTGTAACGCAGGCTTACAAAGCCATTGCAGCGATAAATGCAGCCAAACCGTTTTGTACCGATTCGAGAAAATTCAACCAAATCTACCACACATTCAACCGTACACTTTTCAGCGCCAGGTTAAGGAAAGCATACGCGCAGGTTTATTATGCCAACCGGATATGGAACCGTGGGGAAAAGTTTCAGGATGAAAAATTAATGGGTTTAATTTCTGAAGGCGTGGAAGAGATAAAAATCATTTCGAAAGAGATGAAGGATTATCGCCGGAAAGGACCGGAAGGTGGCCAGTACGAATGGATAAAAGATGCGGATATTGCACTTTCGCTGGCCGGTGAAATCGAAAAGTCGGGTTTACTTCCCAAAAATGAATAAAAGCAGACAAAAAAAGCAAATTTCTCATTCTTATCATTCTTTTCTACTTTTGTAGCCTGATTTAAAAAAAATGAAACGGGTAGTTGTAGGTCTTTCGGGAGGCGTGGATTCGAGCGTGGCAGCCTGGTTGCTCAAACAGCAGGGCCACGATTTGGTGGCGCTTTTTATGGTGAACTGGCACGAACGGGTGGGCGCAGTTACCAGTGCGTGCACCTGGGAAGAAGATGCGCTGATTGCCGAAATGGTAGCGAAAAAACTCAGTATTCCGTTTCACATTGTTGACCTGAGTAAAGATTACAAAAAACGTGTGGTCGATTATATGTTTGCCGAATATCAGGCGGGGCGCACGCCCAATCCCGACGTACTTTGCAACCGCGAAATCAAGTTCGACACGTTCTTAGAAGAAGCGTTGAAACTTGGCGCCGACTTTGTAGCCACGGGTCATTACTGCCGGAAAGAAGAAACCGAAGTGGATGGAAAAAACATGTACCGGTTATTAGCCGGGAGCGACCCGAACAAAGACCAGAGTTATTTTCTGTGCCAGCTCAACCAGCAGCAACTGTCGAAGGCGCTGTTCCCCATCGGGCATTTATTAAAACCGGAAGTCAGGGAAATTGCACGGCAGCAAAACCTACCCACTGCCGAACGAAAAGATTCGCAGGGAATTTGTTTTGTCGGGAAAGTGGACCTGCCCACTTTTTTACAGCAGCAACTCGAGCCCAAAACCGGAAATGTGATCGAAATACCCGCTTCGTTGATGGAAAAGAAAAAAAAGGTGGAAGTTTCGGAAGAAAATTACCGGAGGCTCTGTTTTCCATTCCCTTATAAACCCTGGAACGGGAAAGTGATTGGCGAACATCAGGGAGCGCACTTTTATACCATCGGGCAGCGAAAGGGACTAAACATCGGCGGGCATCACGACCCCCTTTTTGTTATCGGGACCGACGTAAAACGTAACATTATTTATGTGGGCGAAGGGCAGAATCATCCGGGTTTATTTCGGAAGGGATTGTTTGTTGCCGCAAACGACATGCACTGGATTCGTGACGATTTACAAATGAACCCTGGCGAAAAAAGGGAATTCGATATTCGCATCCGGTACCGGCAGCCTTTGGAAAAAGGAGTCATTCATCAAAAAGAAGACGGCGCCTATTTTATTTTTGAAAATGAACAGCGCGGGATTACCTCCGGACAATTTGCCGCGTGGTACCTCGGTGAAGAGTTGATCGGCTCGGGGGTGATCGCCTGATAAAGAAGCAGGAAAACGGAAGACAAAAGCAGGACATCATAACAAAAACTTGGGATTTCGATTCTCCGGCTTCTGACTTTATACTATTTTAGCACAAAATTACTTTTTATGATAAAATCTATGACAGGCTTTGGTAAAGCCGAATTTGAGGTAAACAACAAAAAATTCACCATCGAAATCAAGTCGCTGAACAGCAAACAAATCGATATCAACACAAGGATTCCTGCTCTTTACCGCGAAAAGGACATCGAAATCAGGAAAGTACTTACCGAGAAACTGGAGCGCGGAAAGGTTGATTTTAACATTTATGTGGAAAATCACGGAGATGATTCCAACTCGAAAATCAACGAGCCCATTTTAAAAAGTTACTTCGAACATCTGAAAAAAATAAGTTCCGATTTAAATCTTCCCGCCGACCAGAGCACATTACATGCTGTTATGCGCCTGCCCGACGTGGTAAAAACCGACTACGAAACGCTGGATGAACAGGAATGGGAAACCATTTTGGGGAATATTCTCAGCGCGCTCGAACACATCGATAAATTCAGGGTGCAGGAAGGGGCGGCGTTACAAAACGACATTTCGGGAAATGTGGCCAGCATCAGGAACCTGCTGGAACAAATTCAGCCTTTTGAAGCACAGCGTGTTGAAAGTCTGAAAAACCGTCTTACCGAAAGCCTCGATAGCCTCAAACTCAACGGTAATGTCGATGAAAACCGTTTCGAACAGGAACTGATTTTTTATCTTGAAAAACTCGATATCAACGAAGAAAAAGTAAGGCTGGCCAACCACTGCGAATATTTTTTCGAAACACTGGATGAAAAAATCAGTAATGGTAAAAAGCTGGGATTTATTTCGCAGGAACTTGGCCGCGAAATCAACACCATCGGTTCGAAGGCCAACGAAAAAAACATCCAGCGAATTGTGGTGCAAATGAAAGATCATCTCGAAAGAGTGAAAGAACAGTTGCTAAATGT
>CAYWBV010000066.1:0-1142 GCA_964455785.1 uncultured Maribellus sp. | reverse complement strand
ACGAGGTTCATGGAAGGGACTATTACTTTTTGTCAGAAAAAAAGTTTATGCAAAAAGTAAAAAACGAAGAGTTTTTGGAGTGGGAGGAAGTTTATCAGGGGACGTGCTACGGAACACTAAAAAGCGAAGTGGAACGAATTACGAACTTGGGGAGAAATGTAATTTTCGATGTTGATGTGGTTGGCGGCTTGAACATTAAAAAGTATTACGGCGACCAGGCTTTGGCCGTTTTTGTACAGCCGCCCTCCATCGAAGAACTTAAAAGAAGACTCACTTTCCGGTCAACCGAAAGCGAAGAAAAGATAAAAGTGCGTATGGCCAAAGCTGAATACGAACTCAGCTTCGCCCCGCAGTTCGACGTGATTATCGTCAACGAAAACCTGGAAAAAGCGCTTGCCGATGCCGAAAAGGTGGTCGGCGATTTTCTGAAACAATAGAATTCAGCCGGTTTGTTATTCAGAATTTTACAGCATGAGCAATATTGTACTTGACATTCTTGCCCCAAAAACCAACCTGAAACTCAGAGTCGGGTTGTATTTTGGCACCTTCAATCCCATTCACATCGGGCACCTGGCAATTGCCAACTACATGGTTGAATATACTGAAACAGACCAGTTGTGGTTTGTGGTTTCGCCGCAAAACCCGCACAAACAAAAGGCAAATCTGCTCGACGATTATCAGCGCCTGGAAATGGTACACCGTGCGGTTGACAGCGACAGCCGATTCCGCGTTTCCAACATTGAATTCAGCCTTCCCAAACCGAGCTACACCATCGATACGCTTACCTACCTGAAAGAACAGTTTCCGCATTACCAGTTCAGGATAATTATGGGGTCGGACAACCTGGAAAACTTTAACAAATGGAAAAACTACGAGACCATTCTGAAAAATTTCGGCATTTTCGTTTACCCGCGGCCGGGTTTCGATAAAATCCGAACTGCTGGGCACCCAAATATCAAAATTACCGAAGCGCCGCTGATGGAAATTTCTTCGACATTTGTCCGCGAAGCCATCCGCCAGGGAAAAGATGTCCGCCATTTTCTTCCGCCCAAAACCTGGGAATACCTCGAAGAAATGAATTTCTACAGAAAATAACCACGCAACCTTTTTTTGCTGACTTTCATCATTTTATACGAAACAAT
>CAYWBV010000065.1:2082-15773 GCA_964455785.1 uncultured Maribellus sp. | reverse complement strand
AACAATCCGAGGTCATCCACTTCGGTATCATTCGTAAGTTTAAGTATGGTTTTCATTTCATATTTAACAGCAATATTTAAATTCTCGGCCGGAGAAATCTGAATCCCCAGCATGGGTGTAAAACCTGTTCCGGTTTGTTCGGTTTTAACCTCTCTGTCAGCCAAATCTCCTGCAGTTTCCTCCAATTTTGTTGCCGTTCCCGATAACACAGCGGCTTGTCCCTGAAATTGCGGGCTTGCCTGCACATATGCACCGTTGATTTGATTTAATGTCATCATATCAATTTGCGTCTGAGGCAATCCCATTAATTCCAAACCAGCTTCAATTCCAGCCCTCATTGTAGCATCTATTTGATTAGCTCCCTCCAATTGAGCAAGTGTGTACCCTCCGGCAGCTTCCAAATAAGGAGAAAGCGTTTGTGGCATATTAGCCAACGCCGTAAATTGTTGAGCGAAACCGCTAACCGTTCCGGCGGTACCTGAAAGCCAGGCTGGTGCGGCAAACATTTGTCCACCCACCTGCAACTGAACATTTCGGATACTTCCTTCATAAACATTTTTAGAAGGCATGTACCTTACACCGCCATAAACTGAAAGTATATCGTTTACCTTGTATGTTGCTCCAAGCTGAATCCCCCAGAATACGGAACTGCCGCTAAAGGAAAGCTCAGCATCGTACCCGGTAACACTTAAGCCAGGGTCAATTTGAGTTAAACCGGCCAACCCCGGAACGACTTTAGTAATAGGAATTTCAAACGAAGGCAGTCCACGGTCAAAATCGGCCGAACCACCTCCCGCATTCGGGCCAAACCCCAACGAAAATGCCCAGTTCTGCTTTTTATATACTGCATAAGCGGTTGGAAATACTGGCACAGTTACCTTCCCCACGTAATGTCCGTCATTCAGTAAAGGAAATTCGCTGTCAACAATTTTATCCTGAAAAATAGTCTGGCTGTAAAATGCAAAATGCCAACCATCCTGCATTTTTATTAGTCCTGCAGGATTAAAATAAACCGCGTCAATGTCGGTAGATGCATTCCGCGACATCATCCTTATAAACTGAGCGCTTTGGTTGGTGTTGGTTAAAACACCGCCTGCAAAAGCCACTTGAATCAACATAAAAAACGCAGTAAAAATTGTTAGTCGTTTCATAAATTCATTTCTTTTAAACATTAAACAAATCGGGTTCCCACTTAAACCGGAAACCTGCTTTTTTGGAAATACGCTTTCGGTGTGTAGCGGAATTTTTTGGAAAACAAATTTATAATTTAAAATTTACCTGCAAAATATTCTGGTTGATTTTCAATAACTTGTAAAACTTTCGACTAATCCGAACACTTGTTCTGTTTTTTTAGTTACAAAAGGGTTGTCAAAGTTTATCCTGAAATGAAGGGCAAAATGATAATATCCGGCCAAAGGAACTCAAAAACCGGAGCAGAGAATTCAAATTGAAAAGAAAAAGGCTGTCCGCAAAGTGCAGAACAGCCTTTTCAAACATTTATAAATGAATATCTTTTAAATGTGAATAACCTCATCGTAAGCAGCGGCAGCCGCTTCCATTATCGCCTCGCTCATGGTGGGGTGCGGGTGAATGGTTTTTAACAGTTCGTGCCCGGTAATTTCCAGTTTTTTGGCCACCACCAGTTCGGCAATCATCTCGGTTACATTTCCCCCAATCATGTGGGCGCCGAGCAGCTCGCCATACCTGGCATCAAAAATTAGTTTTACAAAACCATCTTTTTGTCCGGCTGCGCTGGCTTTTCCACTGGCTGAATAAGGGAATTTTCCCACCTTCACTTCGTATCCGGCTTCTTTCGCTTTTGCCTCTGTTAATCCTACCGACGAAATTTCGGGATTGGTATAAGTACACCCGGGTATATTTCCGTAATTCACGGGATCAGGATTCAGACCTGCAATTTTTTCGACGCATACAATTCCTTCGGCTGAGGCTACGTGCGCCAGCGCAGGCCCGGCTACAATATCGCCAATGGCATAAACTCCTTCTATATTGGTCCTGTAAAATTCATCCACTTTTACCCGGCCGTTTTCGGTTTTAACGCCTGTTTCTTCCAGTCCGATTCCTTCTGTATTGGGTGAGATTCCGACAGCAGAAAGTACAATGTCGGCTTCAACCACTTCATTCCCTTTTTTGGTTTTGATGGTTACCTTACATTTTTTACCCGACGTGTCAACACTTTCCACTGACGAACTGAGCAACACTTTCATTTTCATTTTTTTGAAAGAGCGTTCGAGTTGTTTAGCGACTTCCTCGTCCTCGTTAGGAACCAGTGTCGGCATAAATTCAACCAGGGTGACATCAGTCCCGATGGATTGATAAAAATAGGCAAACTCACTTCCTATCGCACCTGATCCCACAACAACCATACTTTCAGGCTGTTCATCCAAAGTTAAAGCCTTACGGTATCCGATAATTTTCTTTCCGTCGATGGGAAGGTTGGGCAATTCGCGCGAACGCGCCCCAGTAGCAAGTATAATATGTTTGGCCGACCAGGTTGTTTTTTTACCCGAAGCATCGGTTACTTCCACCGTGTTTTTCCCGGTAAGTTTAGCTGTTCCGGCAATGGTTTCAACTTTATTCTTTTTGAAAAGAAACTGAATTCCGTTGCTCATTCCGCCAGCAACATCGCGGCTGCGTTTTACCATTGCACCAAAATCCGGTTTGACTTCGCCTGAGATGGACACACCGTAATCGGCCGCATGTTTGGCATATTCAAAAGCTTGTGCACTTTTCAGCAACGATTTTGTGGGGATACAACCCCAGTTCAAACAAATCCCTCCCAGATTTTCTTTTTCAACCACGGCAACTTTCAGTCCTAACTGCGTAGCGCGGATTGCCGCAACATAACCTCCGGGCCCGCTTCCTATAATTAATACATCGTAATTCATTGAACCTGTATTTATATTTTACAAAGTAACTATAACACTTTCCAATATTGAAAGGTTTCAAACAAATTTAGCCCATTTAAATCTTTTCACCATCCTTTGGTTTAGGGTAATTTTTCACTCCGCTTACACCGGCCTCAAATTTCTATCTGAGATTCGAATAAAACTCCAAAAGTTGACCGGCAGCAACAAAAGAACTTAATTGATTTGTCAATACCTTGTGTTCAAAATCCTTGATTTTCCCTTTTATTTCAGGGTGCTGATAAAAACCTCTTTTCAACTGCTCTTCGATGGTTTCATACATCCAGTAGGTTGACTGTTCGTTCCTTTTGTTTCGAAAATATCCATTTTGACGTACCAGCATAATGTATTCTTCAACCTTCGACCAGACTTCGGCAATCCCTGTTTTTTGAGTTGCCGAACAGGTCAATACCTGCGGATTCCAGTCTGATTCTTTTTTGGGGAAAAGATGGAGGGCATTTTTGTATTGCATTTTTGCCATTCCCGCTTTTTCAATATTATTTCCATCAGCCTTATTAATGGCAATCAAATCGGCCATTTCCATAATTCCGCGTTTAATACCCTGTAATTCGTCGCCTGCACCGGCAAGCATCAGCAGAAGAAAAAAGTCGGTCATGGAATGTACAGCGATTTCGCTTTGCCCTACTCCCACCGTTTCGATAAAAATATGGTCGAAACCGGCAGCCTCGCAGAGAATAATGGTTTCGCGTGTTTTCCGGGCCACTCCACCCAGCGACCCTGCGGAAGGGCTGGGCCGGATGTAGGCATTTTTGTCGCCCGACAAATCTTCCATCCGCGTTTTATCGCCGAGAATACTTCCCTTCGAGCGTTCGCTGCTGGGGTCGATGGCAAGTACAGCCAGTTTCCCTCCCCGCCCGGTGATGTGTATTCCGAGTGCTTCGATAAATGTACTTTTGCCAACCCCTGGCACACCGGTAATTCCAATCCTAATGGATTTTCCACTGTAGGGAAGACACCTGAGTATAATTTCCTGTGCTATTTTCTGATGTTCGGATTTCGCACTTTCAACCAAAGTAACTGCCCTGCTCAGGATAGTAATATCACCTTTTAAAATTCCGAAAACATATTCTTCCACCGAAAACAATTTCCTGGTCTTCGTGAGGAACCGCTTTACCGATTCATGCCCGACCGATTCGGGTTGTTCTATCCCCTCATTCACTTTTAATCCCTTAAAATCAGGATGATTTTCAATATGGTGGTGTAAATTTTCTGACATTCTTTAATCGTTTGAAGGTTCAAAAGTACGACAATTCATTCAATAAAAACAAAAAGGTGGAACAAGCTTTACCTTGCACCACCCTATATTATTCGACATTAAAATAAACCGGATTTAACCTTCGGGGGTAATTACATTGCTTGAAATCCTTAACGTAGTTGTTGAATTTTTAGGATCGTTGGTAATCACCGTAATTGTTTTACTTTGACGGCCACGTTTTCCTCTCGAATCGAAACTCACTTCAATTGGCACCGATTCACCGGCGGCGATTACCTTTTTTGAAGGCGCCACTGCAGTACAGCCACAAGATGAACGTACATTTCTGATTATCAATTCCGATTTTCCATCATTTTTCAAGTTGAATGTATGATTCTTTTTATCACCCTGTTTCATGTCGCCAAAATCAAACGCTGCCTCACTAAATTTGGCAACCGGTGCATTGGCGAGTTGTTCCGGAGACAGACCCGAAAAATCTTCCTCAATGGTAGCGCTCACCCCGACCGAATTTTTATAGTCGTTGCTTCCGTTGAGCGACAAATAAATACGGTGAGAAGCAAACCCGAAGGTATTGACCGCTTTTGCGTCGTACGCGACCACCATTTTACCCTTTCCTTTTGCCGGGATAGTTTCCGGCTCAACAGTAGCTTTCACATGGCCGGGAACAGTACGAAAACCAACGGTAATCGGTTTGTCGGTATCGTTTACCAGCTCCAGTTCTTCGGTTTTTGTTTCGTTCTGGGTCATCCGGGCAAACGAAATATGATTTGTTTTCACCCTTAAATCACCAATCAACCTCGGATAAAGTTCGGCAAGTGTCTTTTCGCGTTGTTCAACCTTGCCGGCAATACTTAAAACCACAGTTGCATTTTCGGCATTCGACTGTACGGTTACTGATTTATTGAATGAACCCGGGCGATTCCGTGGGTCGTAACTCACTTTAATCTCACCCGACGCACCGGGGGCAACCGGTTCACGTGTCCATGAAGGAGTGGTACATCCGCACGATGCCCTTACATTATTCAAAACCAAAGGCACTGCACCTTTATTGGTAAATTTAAAGCTGGTCGTTTGAACGCCGTCCGATTCTTTAAAACTGCCAAAATCATAACTTAAACTTTCAAATACAATTTTTGCTTTGTCTTGTGCCACAACTGTTGTAAATAAAACAACAAGCGCAAAAACTGCTGCCAGATGTAAAATGCGTTTCATAATAAAGCTATTTTTAATTTTATGAATTTTATGTGTTAATTTGCCAAAACAAATGTAGGGATGCATTCCGGAAATACGTGTTAACTACCACTAATATTTTGTTAATGAAGTGTTAACAACGCAGACCGGGTATAAAAAACAAGTAGTTTGGCATTAAAACAATAAAAATGAAAGGTAAAACATTAAAATATATTATTTTACTGGCTACCATTTCAATAGCGGGAGTTGTGCTGCTCCAGTTCATTTTTTTGAAAAATTCTTATAACTATTCCGAAAAACAATTTAGAGAGAGCGTTACGGTTGCTTTAAAGGAAGTGGCCTGGCAAGTTTTGATGGAGAGTGGGGAGGCTTCCAGTTACGATAGTATCACTCCGGTTGAGATCATTTCGAACAACTGCTATTTGGTGAATATTGGATCAACATTCGACAAGGAAATCTTAAAAAAGCACCTTGTTGATGAGCTAAAAAAACATGAAGTTTATTCAGAGTTTGAAATTGCTATTTATAATCCGGAAACAGAACAAATGGATGAAGGAATATTTATTACTTCCGATCTGAAAGAAAAAGAGTCGTTCTACAATTTCCCGATCAACGAAAACTATAAAAATTATTTCAGTATTCATTTTCCCGATCGTTCGTCGTATTTTAATGCCCAACTTTCCATTTGGTACTTTTTTACCGGGCTGCTTTTGATAGTGGTTGTCTTTTTTGGGTACACCCTCTCCGTTATCATTCGTCAGCGACAGCTTTCCGAAATTCAGAAAAACTTTATCAACAACCTTACTCACGAACTAAAAACCCCCATTTCGTCGATTGCACTTGCTTCGGGTGTTATTAACGACCGGAGCATTTTAAAAAATGAAAAACGTTTGTTTGAATATGCAAAGATTATTCAGGAACAAAACAACCGTTTGTCGAAAAATGTGGAAAAAGTGCTGAACCTGGCATCGCTCGAAAAAAACCGGATTCGGCTGACTTTGGAAGAAACCGACCTGATTGAATTCCTGACCGAAACAACCGATCATTTTAAACAATCGGACTCTGGACGGAAGGCACAAATCCAAACCGATTTTAACGGATTCAACGCCACCATTTTCGCCGACAAATTTCATTTTTCAAACCTCATTGTCAACATTTTGGAAAACGCAGTAAAATACTGTGAACAAAATCCCGTTTTGAAAATCGAACTTCATCAAAAAAGAAAATCATTTGAACTGCGGTTTATCGATAACGGAATTGGAATTTCGAAAGAACACCGAAAAAAAATATTTACAAAATTTTACCGCGTACCCACCGGAAATGTACACAATGTAAAGGGATTCGGACTCGGCCTCGATTATGTGCAGAAAATTGTAAAAGCACACGGATGGAAAATCAGGGTTGATGAAAATCCGGAAGGAGGCAGTATATTTACACTCACAATTCGCAATTAAAATGGATACACCTGTATTTAAAATCCTGCTGGTTGAAGACGACGATGCTTTGCGGTTTATTGTAAAAGACAATCTCGAGCAACGAAATTACCACGTTTTGGTTGCCGAAAATGGCGAAATTGCGTTAACCTTGTTCAAACAAGAAAAATTCGATTTAATCCTCCTCGATGTGATGTTGCCGAAAATCGACGGGTTTGAGGTTGCGCAAACCATACGCAGAACCGATGAACAAACGCCGATTATCTTCCTCACCGCCCGTTCGATGACCGAAGATAAAATTAAGGGACTCACCATTGGCGGCGACGATTACATCCCGAAACCGTTCAGTATGGAGGAACTGTTGCTGAAAATTAAAGTTTTTCTGAAAAGAAGCCAGTCGCAGCCGGTAGCGAGGGAAACCTCTTCCAAACACTTTACAATCGGCAGTTATTTGTTCCAGCCCGATGAACTGACACTCTCCATCGATGGGCAAATCAGGACACTCACGTTAAAAGAGGCCGAACTCATCAAATTTTTTGCCGAAAACTCCAATAAGGTTTTGGGCCGAAACGAGATTCTCGAAAAAGTCTGGGGATCAAACGACTATTTTCTGGGCCGGAGCCTCGACGTTTTTATTTCGCGTCTCCGTAAATACTTTAAACAAGACCCCAACATCAGGATTACCAATTTGCACGGTATTGGTTTTCGGTTTTTGGTAAGAAAGGAAGAATAGCTCAACTTCAGTAACTTTTTCAATATGACAATTTATCAACTGCTCATCCTCATTTTTATCGGGCTGCTGGCCGGATTGCTGGCCGGCATGTTTGGTGTTGGCGGCGCAATCATTGTTATCCCGGCCCTGGTATTTATTCTGGGCCTCTCGCAACATCAGGCGCAGGGAACAAGCCTCGCTTTTATGCTGCCCCCGGTAGGAATCCTCGCTACCTGGAATTACTGGAAAGAAGGATATGTAAACTGGAAGTTTGCGCTTATTCTGTCGCTTACCTTTTTTGTTGGAGCATATCTGGGGTCTCAGTTCTCGGTGAATATTTCCGATAAATTACTCCGAAGGATTTTTGGAGGGTTGCTGATGCTGATTGCTGTTAAGATGATTTTTTCAAAATAGAACAAGACATTAACCGCAAATGATTTCCGAAGTTCAATTTTTTAGATAAAAAGCAGATCATTTTTTGGAAGAAATAAAAAAACAGCTATTTTTGCAGTCCGAAAAATAATTGGGTAACGCGAAAAAAATAAACAGAAATGAAAAGAACATTTCAACCATCGAACAGGAAAAGAAAAAATAAACACGGTTTCCGTGAAAGGATGTCAACAGCCAACGGGAGAAAAGTTTTAAAAGCCCGTCGTGCAAAAGGGAGAAAAAAATTGACCGTTTCCGACGAACCAAGGCATAAAAGATAATTTATACCTCATTGGGTAATAGCGGGAAGGTAAAGAATTCTGTTCTTTACCTTTTCGTGTTTATTGATATACCATTTAAAAAAATTATTCCTCAAAATTCAGAGTCAACTGTTCCGGCATACTTTTTTTGGTATATTTTTGTTCCTTAATAAGACAATCATTAAAAATGAGTTTAAAACAATTCCTTGTAAGCCGGTTTTTTGTGCGCCACCTGATTGTAGCCTTTCTACTGGTTTTTATCCTTATTTTTATAACCCTGAAGGGATTAAAAGTTTATACCCACCACGGGGAAGCGTACCCCGTTCCCGATTTTTCGGGCCTCACCTTTGAACAGGCGGAAGAAACAGCCCGGCAAACCAACTTAAAAGTCGAGTTGATTGATTCGGTTTATTTGAATGATCAATTACCCGGAGTAATTGTTGAACAGGTTCCGGAGGCTGGTTTAAAAGTAAAACAAAACCGCGTTGTATTTTTAACCAAAAATTCAATGCAGCCCGAAATGGTAACCATTCCGAAACTTACTGATATTTCCTTTCGCCAGGCACAGGTTTTAATTGAAAATTGCGGCCTTCGTATTGGAAATATTTCTTACCATCCGTCGGAATACAACGACCTGGTGTTAAAAATTCATATCGACTCTGTCGATATACATCCGGGACAACAAATTGCAAAAGGAACCAGTGTCGATTTAATCATCGGGAGCAGCCTTGAAAACTCGGCAACCCCTCTGCCCGATTTAACCGGACTAACGATTCAGGAAGCCCAAAACACGCTGACTTACGCAATGCTAAATCAAGGGGTGCTCATTTACGACGAAAGTATTATTTCCAAAGACGATTCGTTGAACGCGCGGGTTTGGAAACAGCAACCATCACCCAAAATAACTGAAAATGTGAACCTTGGCACATCTGTCGATTTATGGATTACAGTAGATGCCCTTAAAATTGCCACTGATACCATCATTCAGGAATATTAAAAACCGGTATGGAAGACTATTTGCAGGAAATTGACGATTTGGAAGAAGGCGGTATGTTCGAGCATTACCGGGTTACGGTGGATGCCGGGCAGTCGCTGCTGCGTATCGACAGGTTCCTTGCCAACCGGATGGACAACGCCTCGCGCAGCCGTATTCAGGCCGCTGCCGATGCAGGGTGTATTCTGGTAAATCAAATGCCGGTAAAAGCCAACTACAAAGTAAAACCCCTCGATGAAATCCAGGTAATGATGGATTATCCGCGGCATGAGTTAAAAATCATTCCCGAAGATATTCCTTTGGATATTGTTTATGAAGACGACCAGGTAGTTGTCATCAATAAACCACCCGGGTTGGTCGTTCATCCCGGGCATGGAAACTACACCGGGACTCTGGTGAATGCGCTTGCTTTCTATTTCAGAAATTTACCACTGTTCAACAGTGAAGATCCGCGGCCCGGCCTTGTGCACCGCATCGACAAAGACACGTCGGGGTTGCTGGTAGTTGCCAAAACCGAGTTAGCCAAAAGCAAACTGGCTCTGCAGTTTTTTAATAAAACAACCGAGCGACGTTACCAGGCACTGGTTTGGGGAAGTGTAAACGAAGATGAAGGCACCATTACGGGAAACATCGGGAGAAGCCTGAAAAACAGGCAGGTATTTACTGTTTTCCCTGAAGGAGATTACGGAAAGGAAGCCATCACACATTACACCGTTTTAAGGCGGATTGGATACGTAACTTTGGTGGAATGCCGCCTCGAAACCGGAAGGACACACCAAATCAGGGTACACATGAAATACATTAACCACCCGCTGTTTAACGACTCAAATTATGGTGGCGACCAGATATTGCGCGGGACCACATTTACCAAATACAAACAGTTTGTACAAAATTGTTTTAAAATACTACCCCGCCAGGCATTACATGCCAAAACACTCGGGTTTGAACACCCCACAACAGGAGAAAGGATGTTGTTCGATTCTACCTTGCCTCACGACATGGCCACGTTAATCGATAAATGGGAAAATTATATTGCGAACAGAAATGACGAATAAACCAAACATCGCCGTAATTGCCGGTGGCGACTCATCAGAATTTGTGGTTTCCATAAAAAGCGGAGACAATGTTTTCAACTCGGTAGATACATCAAAATTTACACCCTGGCTGGTTCAGCTAAAAGGAAAAGAATGGGTAGTAATTCAACATGAAAAACAAGTTGCAGAAATCGACAAGTCGGATTTTAGTTTTCTTCTGAACGGCAAAAAAGTCAGCTTTGCATTTGTTTACATCACTATTCACGGCACGCCCGGAGAAGACGGGATTCTGCAGGGATATTTCGATTTGATGAAAATCCCGTATTCAACCTGCAATGTACATTCTTCGTCGTTAACCTTTAACAAATGGTTTTGCAGCAACTACCTCCGCAGTTTCGGAGTAAAAATGGCACGTTCCTTAAAACTTACCGCTGGAGATGAAATCAATACGACAGAAATCGTCGGAAAACTCGGGCTTCCGGTTTTTGTAAAACCCAATGCCGGGGGATCAAGTTTTGGGGTGACCAAAGTAAAACAAGAAGCGGAACTTGCTGCAGCAATAGAAAAAGCCTGGATGGAAAGCAACGAAGCGTTGATCGAAGAATTTATTGCCGGGACAGAATTTACCTGCGGCCTGGTAAAACTCAAAAATAAAAAGCTCATTTTCCCCGTGACAGAAGTGTTGCCAAAAAACGAATTTTTCGATTACGAAGCCAAATATACCCCCGGCGCCGCCGAAGAAATTACTCCGGCCCGTTTGCCTGAAAACCTTTTCAGAAAATGCCAGCAAATCAGTAGTGAAATTTACGACCATTGCCAATGCTCCGGAATCGTTCGTGTCGATTTTATTTTAAAGGATGATGATTTCTATTTCCTTGAAGTAAACACCACTCCGGGAATGACCGGCACCAGCTTTGTCCCGCAGCAGATTGCCGCCATGGGACTTACACTAAAAGAGGTGCTGACCTTAATTATAGAAGAGGGTTTGAACGGCTGACCCCCAATAAACATTTGTGGATATCCGCGGTTAACAACTAAGGAAATCTATTTTTGACAAACCGTATTCATATTTTGTAATTTTAGTCTCTCAAAAAAAACTTCATTTTTCTGAAGAATTTTTAAAGATGTATTATGGCAACGGAAAGAAAAAAAACAACTTCGCAATTCTCTATCGAACAGATCAACGCACAATACGGAAAACTTCCGCCACAGGCCGTGGAGGTGGAGGAAGCTGTGCTTGGCGCGCTGATGCTTGAGCGGGACGCTTACGTTACGGTAGCCGACATTATCGATACACCGAGCTTTTACAAAGAGGAAAATCAAAAAATATTCGAGGCCATTAAAAAGCTTTCGGGGAAGGAAAAACCTGTGGATTTGCTTATGGTAACCCAGGAACTGAAAGACCGGAACCAGTTGGAAGAAATCGGTGGGCCGGGTTACATTACCCAACTGACACGCCGGGTTGCTTCGGCAGCCCACATCGAATTTCATGCGCGGATTATTGCCCAAAAATACATTCAGCGCGAACTCATCCGTGTATCTTCCGAAATCCAGACCCGTTCGTATGACGACACCATTGACGTTGACGACCTGATTGATTTTTCAGAATCGTCGCTGTTCCAGGTGGCGGAAGGAAACATCAAAAAAGAAACCGTGCCGATTAAACCGGTGTTGAACGAAGCCATTCTTCAGATTGAAAAAGCCCGCAACCAAAAAGACGGGTTGAGTGGCGTACCTTCGGGTTTTACGGCATTGGACCGGATAACCTCGGGCTGGCAAAAAACCGACCTCGTGATTGTAGCTGCACGTCCTTCGATGGGGAAAACTGCATTTGTGCTTTCCATGGCGCGGAATATGGCTGTGGATCACAACCGTTCGGTCGCCCTTTTTTCGCTCGAAATGTCGTCACTCCAGTTGGTAACCCGTTTAATTGCTTCGGAAACCGAAATCGGTTCACAAAAATTAAAAACAGGCCAGTTGGAAGACTGGGAGTGGGAACATCTGAACCGGAAAATATCGAATCTCGACAAGGCGCCTATTTTTATCGACGACACCCCCGCGCTTTCCATTTTTGAATTCAGGGCCAAATGCCGCCGTCTGAAAATGCAGCACGACATCCAGGTGGTTATTGTCGATTATCTGCAGTTAATGACTGCAGGCTCGGACAACCGTGGCAGCCGCGAACAGGAGGTCAGCGCCATTTCGCGTTCGTTGAAAGCCATTGCCAAAGAACTAAATATCCCGATACTTGCCTTGTCGCAGTTGAACCGGTCGGTAGAATCGCGGGAAGGAAAACGCCCGCAGCTTTCTGACCTTCGAGAATCGGGCGCCATTGAACAGGACGCCGACATTGTTATTTTTATCCACCGCCCCGAATATTATGGTATCGACGAAGACGACTCGGGAAATTCGCTGCGTGGCGTGGCCGAAATTATCATTGCAAAACATCGAAACGGGGCAACCGGAGACGTACATTTATCATTCAAAAAAGAACTGGCCAAATTCTCGGATATGGAAGTAAAATATGGCGACGGCTACCCGCCGGAAGCTCACACTTTTAGTTCGAAAATGAATGAAGATGAAGAATCGCTGGCGGCAGGAATAACCCACAACAACAGTTTCGACCGTCAACACCCACCTACTTCCAGCGTTCCTTTTTAAACAATCTGAACTTTAAGAACCGATGATTGTATTGTATGTGAAAAAGGAAAGAAAATGAAGCACAGGATAATCCTTCTCCTGAGTATGGTTCTCTTGGTACACCAGGCACAAAGTATGTACCTGCTTATTCCGATGGACGAAACTCAGAAAAATCATTTAAAATCGTATGGAATTGCTTACTGGGTACTTGGGCAGGACGTGGAAGTAAAATGGCTGCTCAACTACAGGGGAGGCAGCTTTCTGATACAACACTCTGCGCAGTTTGAAAACGAGTGTACCATCCGCGGGGTTAGTTTCGAAAGTATCACCGACGCGCAGGCTGCGGCCATTTTAAACGCAATTGCACAACCCGAGGTAAACCAGGATGCAGTGAGTATGAACAAAGCACCCAAAATTGCGGTTTATTCGCCACCGAACAAACAACCCTGGGACGATGCTGTAACTCTTGTGCTCACTTATGCCGAAATTGATTACGATGTAATCTACGATGAAGAAATTATAAATGGAAAACTTTCGGAATACGACTGGCTGCACCTGCATCATGAAGATTTTACAGGGCAGTTTGGGAAATTCTGGAGAACTCACCAGCACATGCCCTGGTACCAGCAGGATGTAAGTATCAACACCGAACTGGCTAAAAAGATGGGATTTTTGAAAGTGGCGGAAATGAAGTTGTTTGTTACGCGAGAAATTCAGAAATATGTGTTAAACGGAGGGTTTCTGTTTGCCATGTGCGCGGCCACTGACACCTACGACATTTCGCTGGCCGCAGCAGGTATTGATATTTGTGAACCGATGTTCGACGGGGATCCGGCCGAC
>CAYWBV010000065.1:0-1982 GCA_964455785.1 uncultured Maribellus sp. | reverse complement strand
AACATTTTGGTGTTGGGCGAAAACAAACCGGCTGCCGAAGCGCGTTATATTCATGGCGAAAAAGGAAAAGGGTTCTGGACCTTTTATGGCGGCCACGATCCTGAAGACTATCGTCATTTGATAGGCGACCCGCCTACCGATTTAAGCCTGCATCCCAATTCGCCGGGGTACCGTCTGATTTTAAACAATGTTCTTTTCCCGGCAGCTAAAAAGAAAAAAAGAAAAACGTAACTGAATATTCCCTGCTGTTTTATTTGAAACTTTCAATTCAAAGCATTGGCTGATTTTATTTTCGCCGAAATTTTGGTTTACTTATCTTTTTTGGCGAAAAAACTCCTGGATAAGTTCAGCGCATTCAGTTTCAAGAACTCCGGTTGTCACTTCTGTTTTTGGATGTAGAGAGTTGGCGGCAAACTTTCTGAACCCCCGTTTTTCATCTGTGGCACCGAAAACGATTTTACCGATTTGCGCCCAACCCAGCGCACCTGCACACATCACGCAGGGTTCGAGGGTTACATACAACGTACAATCATTCAGATATTTTCCGCCAAGCGTATTGGCAGCCGCTGTTATGGCCTGCATCTCGGCATGGGCCGTCACGTCGTTCAGTGTTTCGGTTAAATTATGGGCCCGTGCAATAATTTTCTGGTTACATACAACCACAGCCCCCACCGGCACCTCTCCTTTTTCGAACGCCAGTACTGCCTCTGCAAAGGCCTTCTTCATAAAATACTCATCGGTAAATGGTTCAATCATACAAAAATGGTTTTCACATTACCGGATGAAATTGCTAAAAACTTCTTATTTTCGCAACCAAATCAGAAAAAAGGTATCATGTACAGAACACATACTTGCGGCGAACTTCGGATCGGAAATGTTGGAACCGGGGTAACTCTTTCCGGGTGGGTGCAGCGAATCAGGGACCTGGGCGCCATGACATTTATCGATTTGCGCGATCGTTACGGAATAACCCAACTCGTAGTTGATGAAAATTCTGCAACAACCGTTGTCGAACAACTGCGGAAACTGGGCCGGGAGTTTGTTGTCCAGGCAACAGGAACCGTTCGTGAACGTTCCAGTAAAAACAATCATATCCCTACGGGTGACATTGAAATTGCACTTTCAAACATTACGGTTTTAAGTCCTTCGGCGGTTCCTCCGTTTACCATTCAGGACGATACCGACGGAGGCGATGATTTACGAATGAAATTCCGCTACCTCGACTTACGTAGAAATTCAGTACGAAAAAATCTGGAATTGAGGGCAAAAATGGCGCACGCAGTCCGCGTTTTTCTCAACTCAAAAAATTTTATTGAAACCGAAACACCGGTTTTGATTAAATCGACACCCGAAGGCGCACGCGATTTTGTTGTGCCATCGAGAATGAACCCCGGCGAATTCTATGCTTTGCCGCAGTCGCCACAAATTTTCAAACAATTGCTAATGGTAGCCGGCTTTGACCGTTATTACCAGATTGTAAAATGTTTCCGCGACGAAGATCTGCGTGCCGACCGTCAGCCGGAATTTACGCAAATCGACTGTGAAATGTCGTTTGTGGAACAGAAAGACGTGCTGGAGATGTTTGAAGGGCTGACCAAATATATGTTTAAAGAAGTTTTAGGTGTTGAAGTGAACGAATTTCCATGGATGCCCTGGTCGGAAGCCATGGAAAAATATGGCTCGGACAAACCTGATACCCGTTTCGGAATGAAGATCAGCGAAATCTCGGCGATGGTAAAGGGGAAAGGTTTCGGAGTGTTCGATTCAGCAGAATATATCGGTGCAATCAGCGCCAAAGGCTGCTCGGAATATACGCGCAAACAACTGGATGATTTGACCAACTGGGTAAAACGCCCGCAGATTGGCGCCAAAGGCTTGGTTTACATCAAATATAATATCGATGGAAGTTTAAAATCATCCGTCGATAAATTTTATTCTCCCGAAGAATTAAAAGGCTGGGCAGAACAAGTCGGGGCAATTCC
>CAYWBV010000064.1:11736-15936 GCA_964455785.1 uncultured Maribellus sp. | reverse complement strand
ATTATCTTTGCGCTGATTTTTAAGGAATTGTAAAAAATGGCACATAAAGCTGGTTTTGTAAATATTATAGGGAACCCCAATGTTGGTAAATCAACCATTATGAATGCGTTGGTGGGAGAGAAATTATCGATTATAACTCAGAAAATGCAGACCACGCGGCACCGGATAAAAGGAATTGTGAGTGGCGACGATTTTCAGATTGTGTATTCCGACACACCGGGAATTTTAAAGCCCAACTACAAATTGCAGGAAACCATGATGAAATTTGTGGATTCTGCCTTGATTGATGCCGATGTCATTTTATTTGTTACCGATGTAATTGAAAAAACCGATAAAAATCCAGAATACATTGAAAAGGTACGAAAATCGAATATGCCGGTAATTGTGCTGATCAATAAAATTGATTTATCGAACCAGCAGGAAGTTGTAAAACTGTATGAACACTGGACTTCGGTTTTCCCTGGTGCAGATGTTTTCCCGATATCAGCCCAGGAAAAATTTAATATCGCCCCGATTTTTAGCCGTATCCTCGAATTGTTGCCTGAAAGTCCGCCTTTTTTTCCAAAAGATGAACTTACCGATCGGAACGAAAGATTCTTCTTTCAGGAAATTATCCGCGAAAAAATCCTGTTGAACTATCAGAAAGAAATTCCATATTCTGTTGAAGTTGAGGTGGAAGAATTCAGAGAGTCGGAGAAAATCATCAACGTCAGGGCGGTCATTTATGTCTCGCGTGAAAGCCAGAAAGGAATTATCATCGGGCATCAGGGGGTGATGATAAAAAAGGTTGGCTCGGAAGCCCGTCTGGATGCAGAAGAGTTTTTTGAAAAGAAAATTTTCCTGGAATTGTACGTGAAAGTGGACAAAGACTGGCGCGATAAAGACCGAAACCTGAAAAAGTTCGGGTACGATGTAATTTGATTTGTAGTACAGAGTAGCGAGTAATTAGTACCGAGATTTTCGGATTGAATGGCTCCGGGTTTTAAACCCGGGGGAAAGAAAAATACAAAGCAGACGGGTTTTAACCCGAAACAATAAACAAGATTAGAAATGAGCAGCAGAATAGTAGCGATAGTAGGAAGGCCCAATGTGGGGAAATCAACATTGTTTAACCGGTTGGTTGAACAACGAAAGGCCATTGTAGATGAAATTTCGGGGGTTACCCGCGACCGCAACTACGGGAAAGGCCTGTGGAACGGGGTGGAGTTTTCAGTTATCGACACCGGTGGATATGTAGTCAATTCCGACGATATTTTTGAAGCCGAAATCAACAAACAGGTACACCTCGCCATCGACGAAGCCGACGTTATTCTTTTCCTGGTAGATGTGGAAGCCGGGATTACCGACCTCGATGAGGCTGTGGCTACACTTTTGAGGCGTTCAAAAAAAGAAGTGATTCTCGGTGTAAATAAGGTCGATAACAACCAGCGGATTCTCGACGCCCAGGAATTTTATGGGCTGGGACTGGGCGAAATCTATTGTATTTCGTCGATGAGCGGCAGTGGCACCGGCGATTTACTCGACAAAGTGGTAGAAAAATTCCCGAAAGATATTCCGGTGAATGAAGAGGAAGACCTGCTGCCTCATTTATCGGTGGTTGGACGGCCCAACGTCGGGAAATCGTCGTTTATTAACGCGCTGATTGGCGAGGAGCGAAACATTGTCACCGAAATCGCCGGGACCACCCGCGACTCCATTCACACCCGGTACAATAAATTCGGCTACGATTTTATGATTGTCGATACCGCCGGGCTGCGGAAAAAGGGAAAAGTCCACGAGGATCTCGAATTCTACTCGGTTTTACGTTCCATCCGCACCATCGAGAGTTCCGACGTTTGCCTGTTGATGATAGATGCCACGCGCGGTGTTGAAGCGCAGGATGTCAACATCTTTAACCTCATTGTAAAAAATAAAAAGGGAGTAGTCATCCTGGTCAATAAATGGGACCTGGTTGAAAAAGATAGTCATTCGACAAAAAAACTTACAGAAGAAATCCACGAACGGATTGCCCCGTTTACCGACGTTCCCATCCTGTTTATTTCGGCCCTCACCAAACAAAGGGTGCATAAGGCGCTGGAAACAGCAGTTGAAGTGTACAACAACCGGAAACAACGGTTAAAAACTTCGGAACTGAATGAATTTTTGCTGGAAGCCATTGAAGCTTACCCGCCGCCATCGGTTAAAGGTAAATTTGTAAAAATTAAATACGTAACCCAAATTCCTTCGCCAACACCTTCGTTTGCTTTGTTTGCCAATTTGCCGCAGTATGTGAAAGAACCGTACCGCCGCTACATCGAAAACAAAATACGGGAAAGGTTTAATTTTTCAGGCGTTCCTATTCAGGTCTATTTCAGGCAAAAATAGCAGGCAACGGGAAAAGTGAAACTCATGCAGGTTTATATCGGTTGAAACAAAGATATAAACCTGCATTTTTAATTTTAGCCGGAATTAATTTTTTATCGCCACTTTCATTCTTTTTTTGATACTTGAGGTAATTTCGTTGGGGTTAACCATTTTCAAAATTCAATTGTTTATGTGTATGACGAAGTTATTTTAAAAAGGTTGGAACCGCTAAAGTTTTTTTATTTTGTAAACGAAATATTTATCTAAAATCTCAAGCTATGTTTATTGTCCATGTTTTTGTCCATGTGAAACCGGAATTTGTTGACGAGTTTAAAACAGTGACCACCGAAAATGCAAAAAACAGCATTCTCGAACCCGGGATTACACGTTTCGATATTGTCCAGCAACTGGACGACCCGACACGGTTTGTTTTGGTTGAAGTTTACCGGACTTACGAAGATCCGGCAAAACATAAGTTAACCGAACACTACATCCGCTGGCGCGACACCGTGTCGGATATGATGGCCGAACCACGCACCAGTATAAAATTTCATAATGTTTTTCCGGAAGACGAAGGATGGGAGTAAATTTTGAATTTACAACAGCCTCCCGGATCATTTTCGGGCAGGATTCTTTTGAAAAAATCCCGGGACTGGTTGCAGGGCAGGGTAAAAAAGTACTGCTGGTAACCGGAAAAAACACAACACTTGCCCACCGGCTGGGCAAACAATTAAACGGAACACCTATTTCGTTTGAAATTTTTAGTGTTGTTAACGAGCCAACCACACACGACATTCAAAGCGGGACAGAACTGGCGCGCGAAACCGGGTGCGACATCATTGTTGGAATTGGCGGCGGCAGCGCCATCGACAGCGCCAAGGCTATCGCGGCGCTTGTCCCGAACAAAGGAGAACTGACCGAATATCTCGAAATTATCGGGAAAGGTTTAAAACTAACGGAAACGCCGCTGCCCTGCTTTGCCGTTCCAACCACAGCAGGAACCGGCGCCGAGGTGACCAGAAATTCAGTGATAAAATCGACAGAGCACCAGGTAAAAGTCAGTCTTCGCAGCGAATTGATGTACCCCCGCATTGCAGTAGTCGATCCGGTTCTAACAGTAACCATGCCCCCTGAAATTACGGCCAGCACCGGTGTGGATGCGCTCACCCACCTGCTCGAAACCTTTGTCTCTATCCAGTCGAACCCGTTTATCGATACATTTTGCCGGGAAGGTATAAAAAGGGTTTCTGTTTCACTGCTCCGGGCATTCACTGACGGAAGCGATATGGATGCCCGTGAAAATATGGCGCTGGCGAGTATGTTTGGCGGAATCGCGCTGGCTAATGTTAAGTTGGGCGCAGTTCACGGTTTTGCGGGCCCGCTCGGCGGAATGTGCCCTGTTCCGCACGGGGCAGCGTGCGCCTGTTTGTTGCCGGCAGTGATGGAGGTAAATATTACCGCCCTAAAAAAGGAAAACCGGAAACAACAACTGGCAAAATTCGAGGAGGTAGCCCGGATTCTTACCGGCCGTAAATCGGCTGTGGCAGATGACGGTACGATTTGGGCAAAAGAATTAGTCGGAAAACTTCGGATACCTTCACTCTCTGCGTTTGGACTTTCTCCGGGCGATTTTCCGGAACTCGTGGAAAAGGCGCAGGTTTCGAGCAGTATAAAGGGAAACCCCGTTAAATTAAATCCGGGACAGCTTCTTTCCATCCTCGAAAAATCGTTTTAGTTATTTGCTTCACGTGCCAAAACGGGCAGAAGACAATTTTTGTCGAATAAACTGTATCTTTGTTTCACGACTTGAATTCATTATATTATGATTGGAAAATTTTTTCATATGCCCAATGCAAA
>CAYWBV010000064.1:9013-11636 GCA_964455785.1 uncultured Maribellus sp. | reverse complement strand
TGATATAATACAGTTATTACCCGATTCGGTAGCCAACCAGATTGCTGCCGGCGAAGTTATCCAGCGGCCTGCGTCGGTGGTGAAAGAACTGGTTGAAAATGCCCTCGATGCCGGAGCTACCGAAATTATTATTCATGTAAAAGACGCCGGGAAAACGCTCATTCAGATTACCGACAACGGCTGCGGTATGTCGCCCACTGATGCACGAATGTCCTTCGAACGCCATGCCACTTCCAAAATCAGCTCGGCCAACGATTTATTTTGTATCCGTACTATGGGTTTCCGGGGCGAAGCGCTGGCTTCCATTGCTGCTATTGCCGATGTGGAGCTCCGTACCAAAAGAACAGAAGACGAGGTCGGAACCTTTATTCACATCATCGGCTCCGAAGTAAAAACACAGGAGCCCGCCGCCTGTAGTAACGGGACCAGCTTTTCGATCAAAAACCTTTTTTTTAATGTTCCCGCACGACGAAAATTTCTCAAAGGAAACACGGCGGAACTAAAACATATTATTTATGAAATCCAGCGGATTGCGCTCCCCAATCCTGAAATCAAATTTTCGCTTTACCACAACAATATTTCACTTTACGAACTTCCCAAAACCAATCACAGAAAACGGGTGGTCGATGTTTTTGGGAAAAGTATAAATCAAAGCCTGGTAACCGTTGACGAGAAAACCAGTCTTGTCAATGTGTATGGTTTTGTTGGACAACCCAAATTTGCGCGTAAAACTGTTGGCGAGCAGTTCTTTTTTGTCAACGGAAGGTTTATGCGCCATCCCTATTTTCATAAAGCGGTGATGCAGGCGTACGAAAAACTGCTGCCTCCTGACACATTCCCTTCCTACTTTTTGTTTCTCGAAACCGACCCGGCCGACATCGATATCAACGTTCATCCCACCAAAACCGAAATTAAATTTGAAAATGAAGGGGCTGTCTGGCAAATTATTCATGCTGCTGTGCGCGAGTCGCTTGGAAAACACAACGTGGTGCCCTCCATCGATTTTGATCAGAGCGGAAGTATTGAAATACCCATTCCCCGAAAAGACCGGGATGAAATCCGGTTTCCCGAAATCACGGTGAATCCCGATTATAACCCGTTCAATTCAGGAAAAACGCCAAATCTGAAGACGGCGACCCAGGAAAAGTCAAACAAAACTAATCTGAATCACTGGGAAGATTTGTACCAGGGAGCCCAGTTAAAACTGCAACCGTCCGATCGCGGGGAAACGAAAAAAGAAGATGATTTTTTTTCCGGGGTCAGAGAACAATTTACCGGGAAAAAAGTACTTCAGTTAAAACAAAAATACATCCTTACCGCAGTAAAATCGGGGTTGATGGTTATCGACCAGAAAAGAGCGCACGAACGTATCCTTTTCGAGCGGTTTATGGAAGTTTTAAAATCGGAGTCGGTAGCCAGCCAGCAACAGCTTTTCCCACAAACCATCGAGCTGAACCCCGCCGACGCCGCCATTCTGCAGAACATCCTACCCGATCTGCTTTCGCTGGGATTCGATATCCGCGAATTTGGTAAAAATACGTTTATCATCGGCGGAACGCCGGGAGTGCTCGATGTTTCTTCACCCGAAATTATCGTGGAAAAGTTGCTCGAAGAGTATAAAAACTCGCCCGTCGATGCGCGTGCAAAAGCAAAGGAACAGGTAGCCATTTCGCTGGCAAAAGCATCAGCCATTGATTATGGAACTGAACTAAAACCCGAAGAAATCGACCACCTGATCGATCACCTGTTTGCCTGTTCCACACCCAACTTTTCGCCCGACGGCAAAAAGGTACTGACCATCATCCCGACAGATGATATCGAAAAAAGTTTTAATAAATGACAGATTGTCGTTACTTTGAACGAGAAACAAAATGGCCTGGCAATTGCAGCAGGCCTCTCTAAAATTTTATTTTTATGAATTACAGGCCTGTTTTAAACAATATTCCTCCGGTTGTTAAAAATCTGATCATCATCAATGTCCTTTTTCTTTTAGCGACATGGGCATTAAAAAATATGGGGATCGACCTGGTTGAAATTTTTGGAATGCATTATCCCGGTTCCGAAAAATTCAGACTGCACCAGATCATTACCTACATGTTTATGCATGGCGGACTAACGCATATTTTTTTCAATATGTTTGCCTTATATATGTTTGGCCGCGTTTTGGAAAGCGTCTGGGGCTCGAAACGGTTTTTGATGTATTACCTTATTACAGGGCTTGGAGCCATTGCTATTCACACGTTTGTCAATTATCTCGAAATATCGTCGTTACAAAATGCCATCGATGCGTTTAGAAACACACCTTCTCCCGAAGTGCTTGAAAAGTTTGTCAATCAACACCTTCCCAATGCTTCGTCGCAGGTGCGCGATTTTATTATTTCATGGTACGACGACCCGACCAGCACCGCTTATGCCAGTGAAGGGCTGAATTTAATGGAACGGATTTTAGAGTTAAAAATGGATATTCCAACCGTCGGCGCTTCCGGAGCTGTTTTTGGCATCCTGCTCGCTTTCGGGATGTTGTTTCCCAATACTCAACTGATGTTGTTATTCCCTCCTATTCCCATCAGGGCCAAATATTTTGTTATCGGGTACGGATTAATTGAGTTGTATCTCGGTTTTG
>CAYWBV010000064.1:0-8913 GCA_964455785.1 uncultured Maribellus sp. | reverse complement strand
ATTTGGATTTTACAGCATGGGAATCTGGGACGACATAAAACGTACATTTAAAGAGGGTTCGGTTTTAACCCGCCTGATTTATATCAACCTCGGGGTTTTCCTTGTGGTAAAAATTACCGGAGTTTTGTTTTACCTCGCCGGGCAGTCGCTTCCGCTGGCAGAATGGCTTTCGGCACCCTCGGATATTCATCAATTGCTGGTACAGCCGTGGTCGCTGGTCACCTACATGTTTCTGCATGTCGGATTCCTTCACCTGCTTTTTAATATTCTCGGCTTGTATTGGTTTGGAAAGTTGTTTTTATATCATTTTGAAGGGAGTAAATTGCTCGGCCTTTATTTGCTTGGCGGAATTTCGGGTGCGCTGTTGTATGTTGCAGCCTACAATCTTTTCCCGGTATTTGTTTCGGTGAACGGGCTGCTTCTGGGCGCTTCGGCATCGGTGGTAGCCATTTTGGTAGCGCTGGCGGTTTACGACCCCAACCGCGAAATCCACCTGCTTTTTATCGGTCCGGTGGCCCTGAAATATCTGGCCGCTTTTTATGTACTGCTTTCCGTTATCGGCATTTCATCGTCCAATCCGGGCGGCAACCTGGCGCATTTAGGTGGCGCCGCCTGGGGCTGGTTTTATATTTACCAGTTGCGCCGGGGTAAAGATCGGGGCGCCGGGTTGATACGTCTTATCGATAAACTGGCCCGGGGCATAAAACCCAAAAGTAAAATGAAAGTTAGTTTTAAACAACCGCCCCGAAACGATTATGAATACAATCGTTATAAAAATTCGAAACAGGAAGAAATAAATCAGATTCTCGACAAAATTGCCAAATCGGGTTACGAAAGCCTTTCAAAAGAGGAAAAAGAAATTCTTTTTAAACAGGGAAAAAACTGACGCAATCTAATCTTCAATTTCGGCATGAGCCTGGTAAATGCTGGCATTCAGTTCGAACCCGATAAGCAGAATAAGCGACATCACATACATCAGCAAAAGAATAATAAGCAACGTTCCGATAGACCCATAAAGTTTGTTGTACTGGCTGAAATTGTTTATATAATAGGTAAAACCGGCGATGGTAATGATGCTCAAAACCGTAGAGAGAGTGCCGCCCGCCGAGATAAACCTCCATTTTGTTTTTTTTGCCGGCGCCATATAATATAAAAACGAGTAGGCGAAAAAAAACAGCGCCAGAATGATCACCCATTTCCCGAAGGTAAGAAAGCTGATAGTAAAACTATCTCGCAAAATTTCATGATTCTCTAGGTATTTAATCAGCGACTGCCCGCCGGTCAGTAAGGCAATGGCGAGTGTCAGCAAAAAAGCAAGGATAAAAAGCAGAATGGTGGCAGCCAGCCGTTGACTGAGCCAGCTTCGGCGGTAAATGCTGTGGATGGTAGCGTCGAAAGCGCTCATCATGGAAGCCAGCCCGTTGGTGGAAAAAATAAGCGCCATAAAAAATCCCAGCGAAAGTAAATCGCCCCGGGGTTGCATCAGTATATCGGTTAATGTATCCTCGATGGTCACAAACACCCCTTCGGGAACAACCTGCTGAAGGAGCATAAATAATTCGTTCTGAAAATTTTTAATAGGAATGTAGGGAATCAGGGTAAACAGAAAAATAACAAAGGGGAAAAAAGCAATAAAAAAAGAAAAGGCAATGGCCGAAGCCCGGGTGGTAATGGCGCCGTTTACGATACTTTTCCAAAAAAAAAGGGCAACATCATAAAGCGGTACTCCATCGAAAAACGGTAGTATAATTTTTTGGGCCCGATTGGCTATTCTTTCCCCTAATTTTTTTATTCTGTTCAAATCCGACAAACCCTTTTTCATCGGGGTATCATTGTTTTTCTATCCTAAGCTGGTGTATGTAATCTTTTCCATCGGTCTGTTTTAGTAAAAAATAAACCCTGAAACTGCCGTTTTTGGTTTTCAGATTTCCGATGACATATTTAGCGCCTTCTTTTCTAACGTCGTGAAGTACGGTAAAACTTTCGGGAGAGAAACTGCTGAAAAAATTGCTGACAATCTGCTGAGCCTGCGCTTTGCTGTAAACATTGTCGTTGTCGAGTACAACCAGTTCCACGTTTTGATTAAAATATTGGGATAACGATTTTGCATTCCCCGATTTCAGGCAGGTAATAATCTCATCGGTAATTTGTGCCTGAACATTCGTAATCACCAACAGGAATCCGGCGAACAGGAAAAATATCCGAATGTTTTTTTTAATTGATGGCATTTTCTTTCATTTTTGTTTTATAAGCGCCAATTGTTTAGCAAAAACTGTGCAAAAATAAATTTGCGCCTTAATTTTAGTGTAAATTTATAAAATTATAATTCACTCAACAGAATGAAGGTTACTTTATTGGTGGTTGGTAAAACCGATGCCGCTTATCTGAGGGAAGGAATAGATGAATATACCCGGCGGTTAAAACGATATGTCAATTTTGAAATCGAAATTATCCCCGATATCAAAAAGGCCGGAAATATGACCGCCGAACTTCAAAAAACGAAGGAGGGAGAACAAATCCTGATGAAGGATTCCGCAGGGAAAGAACTCCATCTGTTCGACGAAAACGGGGAAATGTTTTCATCGAAAGAGTTTGCCGGATTTCTTGAAAAAAAAATGTTAGGCGGACTAAAAGAACTGGTTTTTGTGATTGGCGGGCCTTACGGTTTTTCTCAGGAGGTATATAAAAGGGCAAATTCAAAAATTTCGTTGTCGCGGCTCACGTTTTCGCACCAGATGGCGCGACTTTTGTGTGTCGAACAGATTTACCGCGCTTTTACCATTTTAAAAGGGGAACCGTATCATCACGATTAATTATGTTGCTGAGGCTCAATAAATATAGTTACCTGATTTTTGCCCTGTCTTTTTTTATTATTGCAGCATTTATCGAAAACGGGTTGTTGAAAAAACACCCGGAGACGCACCTGATCAACGATTTCCAAAAAAAACTGCTGGAGTACGACACCGAACTGAGAACCAACCTTGAAGAGATTTCCAAAATCATTTCGGATGACGATTTCGACGGAAATTTTAACGAATACCTTTCAAATTATAACTTTTTGCTGGAAGAAAAAGGAATCGGTTTTTTGATTTACAACCATAACAACCTGGAGTACTGGTCCGACCGCTCTATTTCGTTTTACGACATGCTGGGGCAGTTTGAAAAAACCAGTGGTTTATTGTTGTTGCCTAACGGCTATTACCTCGCGAAAAACCAAACCATCGGCAATTATACAATCATTGCGCTCCATTTGATTAAAAACAAATACCGTTATGAAAACAAATACCTGAAAAACAGCTTTTTCAGCAGCTACGATTTGCCGGATGAATTTGAAATTACCGATAGCGTTGAAGTACAAACCCATAAACTGCTTTTCCCGGTTTTTAACAACGAAGGCGACCTGCTATTTTCGCTGACACCGGGAGGCGAATATTTGTGTACCACCAAACAATTGTACCTCCCGGGTATTATTTATTTTCTCGGACTCCTGGTTTTACTTTTTTATTTCAGGAAAGAGTTTGTCGAATCGACAGCCGCTTTTTTTATCAAACTCTTTGCATTGGGTACGGCGCTTTTTATCGTTTACTGGTTACACCTGATATTTCAGATTCCAAAAGTATTTTACCATCTCGACTTTTTCAGCCCTGACTATTTTGCGGTAAACAACTGGCTGCCATCACTTGGCGACTTTTTTATGTTCTCCATGTTTTTCTTTTTCTGGTTGTACAACTTCGGGGTCGATTTAAACATCGGGCAAATGCACGAAGACTCTAATTTACCCCGCAAAATAATCGCCGCCCTTTTGCTTTTGTTCAGTGGCAGTTTGTATTTGCTGGCCAATTTTTACATCGAGGAATTGATCAACAATTCCACCATTTCGTTTTCGCTGAATAAAATTATCGAAATCACTGCCCAAAGCGCCCTGGGGATTTTCTCTGTCGGATTGTTTTTGCTGGCTGTCATCCATTTTACCATAAAAATTTTCGACGAAGCCCGAAACGATTTTAGTACGGGGCTGGCTGCCGCAGTTTGTGCGGGGAGTGTTTTGTTTTTGGGTACAGTCAGTTATATTTCGGTCGGTCGCATTGCTTTCCCGGTTTTGGGGCTGTTTGGGGTAATTTCATTTCTGGCATTTCTTTTCAATAAAAATGATTTGCAAAAGCTTACATTAAGCTATCTTATTGTTTTTGTTTCGCTCACTTCGGTTTATTCCCTGTTTGTTTTTTACAATACTATCAGCCTGAAGGAACGTGAACATCAGAAACTGCTTGCCGTTACGTTAGTGACCGAACGTGACCCGGCTGCCGAAGTATTTCTTGCCGAAATCCAAAAACAAATCAGTATCGATTCCGAAATACCCAATTTACTGATACAGGATAAGGAAACATTAACAGAATACCTGCAGTCCACCTATTTCAGCAGCTATTTTAACAAATATCTTTTTGAATGTTATGTTTGTACTGACGACGACAGTTTGCTCATCGAACCTGAAAACCGGATGGTGCAGTGTTTCCCCTTTTTCGAAGAAATGATTGGTACCCAGGGATTTCAGATTCCCGGCACCAACTTCTTTTTTATGGACAACATGAACGGAAGGATTTCGTACACCGGCAAATTGTCGAGCAG
This sequence comes from uncultured Maribellus sp., assembly GCA_964455785.1. Taxonomy (GTDB): domain Bacteria; phylum Bacteroidota; class Bacteroidia; order Bacteroidales; family Prolixibacteraceae; genus Draconibacterium. The sequence continues at coordinate 4,287 of CAYWBV010000064.1, read as the reverse complement.
CGGCTTTTCCATTTATATCGAACTAAACTCGGATATTCTTTTTGAAGGGATTGGGTTCCCCGAATTGCTCATCGACAAATCGATGGTAAAACCCGATAACTATAAAAAATTCAACTATGCCAAATATTATGGCGGCGAACTTACCGACAGATACGGCGATTACAACTATAATTTCCATGTTGACGGGTACCTGTTATCCTACGAAAACGAAACAGACGTTTCTGACGACGAGTTTGTGTATAACAAGTGGGACGGCATGGAACATCTGATTTACCATACCCGCGAGGATAACTATGTTATTGTTTCGAGGGAATTGTTTACCCTGACTGATTATCTGATTTCATTCCCCTACCTTTTTGTCTTTTACTTTTTGGGCGTTATGCTTTTTTCCGTCATCGGCAATCCAACGGTTAGAAAACGACAGATTGTATTCGACCTGAAATTTAAAATCCAGGCGGCCATTATTTCCATTGTGTTTGTTTCGCTGCTTGTGGTTGCACTGGTAACCATTTTCTACAACATCAGGGAATACCGCGAAAGGCACCGCCAGGATTTGAATGAAAAAATGAAATCGATTTCGGAGGAAATCGATATGCGCCTCGAAGTGGTTGACAACATAACCGTAGAACTGGAAGAATGGCTTCACCGCGAACTGGTAAAGCTTTCCAACATTTTCCAAACCGACATCAATATTTACGGGACCAACGGGAACCTGATTGCATCTTCGCGTTTCGAAATTTATGAACGCGGGCTGGTTTCAACCCGGATAAATGCGCAGGCCTACTACGAAGTGTATCAGAATTTTCAGATCAACTATTTCCAGCCCGAAAAAATAGGGCAACTTTCGTATCTGTCGGCCTACAAGCCCATCTTAAACTACAAGGGCGATTACCTCGGTTTTATCAACCTGCCATATTTTATCAAACAGGATAACTACAGCCAGGAAATTTCAACCTTTATTGTCGCCTTTATCAATTTGTATGTGCTTTTACTGCTGGCCAGCATTATTATTGCGGTTTTTATTTCGAACCAGATTACCCGTCCGCTGGTGGTTATCCAGGAAAACCTGAAAAAAATGGAACTGGGCAAACGTAACGAACCCATTTTATACAACCGAAAAGATGAAATTGGCAGCCTGGTAAAAGAATACAACAAAAAAGTGGACGAACTGGCGGTGAGCGCCGAACTGCTTGCCCGTTCAGAACGCGAATCGGCCTGGCGCGAAATGGCAAAACAAATTGCGCACGAAATAAAAAACCCGCTCACTCCCATGAAGCTGAATATCCAGCATCTGCAACGGGCAAAAGGCGAGGGAGTAGAATACAACAAATACATCGAAAGGGTTACCGCTACCTTGATCGAACAAATCGATAACCTGTCGAACATTGCCACCGAGTTTTCCAACTTTGCAAAATTACCTGCGGCCCGCAACCAGGTTTTTAACCTCACCGCTCAACTTCAAAAAGTTATCGACCTGTTCGAAACCCACGACCAGGCAAAAATCGTGTTTCGTACCAATGGTCACGAAAACCTTGAGGTGAACGCCGATCGGGAACAACTTTCACGGGCCATTATCAACCTGGTTAAAAACGGGATACAGGCTATTCCGGAAAACAAAATAGGAAAAATAGTGATTCAACTCAAACGGCGCGGGCACATGGCAGTTATCGAGGTTGCCGACAACGGCACCGGGATTCCTGTGGAACTGCGCGATAAACTTTTTGGCCCCAGTTTTACCACCAAAACCAGCGGGATGGGGCTCGGACTGGCCATCGTAAAAAACATCGTCGAGAATTTTTCCGGAAATATCAGGTTTGAGACCGAACTCGGCAAAGGAACTACCTTTTTCCTCGAAATCCCGGTATATGAAAAAAGTGAAACGTTATGAACCCGTGTTTTTGTTTTGAGGAAATACAAATTTCTCTTATCCTTGTAACAAAGTAAACAGAAAATATACACCATTTAATTTTTGAAAATATGGTTCCTCTTTCGTTTCATGAAATATCGGACAGGCTTAAAAAGACAGAACTCCCGGACATCGACCTGGTGATTGGCATTGGTTCAGGAGGAATTGTCCCCGCCGGTTTTGTAGCTTTTCACCTGAATGCCGAACTGATGGTAATGACCCTGAACTACCGCGACGAACAAAACAATCCGCGTTACGACGAACCAAAACTCCTCCAGAAACCGGAAGGAAACCTCGAAGGGAAACGGATACTTCTTGTTGACGACGTGTCGGTTTCCGGAAAAACCATTCAAACCGCGCTCGAACAGCTCAAAGGATTGAATGTAACGACCCTGGCGATGAAAGGGAAAGCCGACTATGTGCTTTTTCCTGAAATTAAAGATTGTGTAAAGTGGCCCTGGAAACCCTGAAGCGTAAAAGATATGTGGCGGAACAATAAAGTTTTTATACATCGGTGTGCGTTTACAGCATTCATCTTTTTGCTTGTCGCCTGTAATCCGGCAACAAAAGAAGCCTACCTCAGCGATTTTGAAAAATTTGTGGAAAGGGTGGACAAATATCACGAAGATTATAATAAAAAAGACTGGCAATGGGCCGATTCACGCTTTCAGAAATACAGCGAAGAGTGGTACGAAAAATTTGAAAATCAGCTGACCGACAAAGAGGAGGTGAAAATTTTTGAACTAAAACTGAAATACACCGCTTTCAAAAACAAAAACAGTCTGGAAAAAATTTATCGCAAGCTGATAAAAAAAGACGTGGACGAAGCCAAAGAAAAAATCGACGATTATATTGAAAAGGATTTGGACGAAGATGTGGAAAAACTGATTGACGGAGCAACCGAAATCGGCGATTCTGCGGTGAGAGTGCTGGAGGAAGCGATTGAAAAGATCGAAAACAGGTTTTAAACAATATTCAACCTAAATAAACAAAAATGAAAACGGTAAAAATAGTCCTGTCGGTTTTAATTGTAACTACCCTGTTTGCGTTCAGCAAAGGCGACAAAACATTTAAACCCGGCCAGCTTTGGCCCGACGACAAAGGGGTGCACATCAACGCCCACGGTGGCGGGATTCTTTTCCACCAGGGAAAATACTACTGGTTTGGCGAACATAAAACCGAAGGTACACGCGGAAATACAGCGTGGGTAGGCGTTCACTGTTATTCTTCGGAAAACCTGTACGACTGGAAAGACGAAGGAATTGCCCTGCAGGTGAGCGACGACCCGGAAAGCCCGGTTACGGCCGGGTGTATTATCGAGCGCCCGAAAGTGATTTTCAACCAAAAAACCGGGAAGTTTGTGCTTTGGTTTCACCTCGAACTCAAAGGGCAGGGTTACAATGCCGCAAAAACCGGTGTGGCTGTGGCCGACAACCCCACGGGGCCTTATACATTTATCACGGCAGTCAATCCAAACGCCGGGCAGTGGCCGGTGGGTTACCCTGCCGGACTAAAAAACAAAACCTATCCTGCTGAACTAAAATCGTGGAGCGACGAATGGAAAAAAGCCGTTGAAGAGGGTATGTTTGTAAAACGTGATCTGGAAAAAGGACAGATGGCGCGCGATATGACGCTTTATGTCGATGACGACGGAACGGCCTACCATATCCATGCTTCGGAAGAAAACCTTACGCTGCACATTTCCGAACTTACCCCGGATTACCTCGGTTTCACGGGCAGATACACCCGTGTAATTCCGACCGGGCACAACGAAGCTCCGGCCATTTTTAAACACAACGGGAAATATTATATGATAACCTCGGGTTGTACGGGCTGGGCGCCCAATGCCGCACGGCTGCTGGTGTCCGACGAGGTGATGGGCAACTGGGAATACATTGAAAACCCGTGTGTTGGCGAGGATAAAGATCTGACTTTCCATTCGCAGAGTACATCTATCCTGCCGGTTCAGGGGAAAAAAGATGCCTTTATTTTTATGGCCGACCGCTGGATGCCCGAAAATGCCATCGACGGACGTTATATCTGGCTGCCCATCCGGTTTAAAGAAAACGGACTGCCCTACCTCGAATGGATGGATGAATGGGATCTTGGCTTTTTTGAATAATCCCTGTTGATCGGTCCCCCTCTTTTTTAATTCGTGTCTTTTGTGTCTTTCGTTGTTTTATATGAGGTTGTTAAAAGTTGTCATGTTCAATCCCCCTTTAATTCCCCCTTTTTGAAGGGGGACGCGCTTCGATGTAACTCAGGATGTTGAACAGAGCGCCTCCTCCTTTACAAAGGAGGTGTCTCGCCTGAGGCGGGACGGAGGATTAGATTAACGTTCAACTTTTAACGACTTCAATACAGGAACTGCACCCCTTTTA
>CAYWBV010000063.1:0-15957 GCA_964455785.1 uncultured Maribellus sp. | reverse complement strand
TCGGGTTTGGCAATGATAGAGAATTTGTAGCGGTCGCCGCGATAATACGACTTTTCAATTTCTACCACTTTCCCGCTCGAACAAAAAATAGCGCTGTCCAAAATAAAAACCGGCAATTGGGTTGCTGAATCAAAATAATTGTCAGCCGATTTTGGATTAAAAATAGTGGCACTCAGAGTTTGTTTCATATCTGTTATTTTCAGGCTATAAACCTCTTCGTAAATGGTAAAATATGATTTTTTTGTTTCAATCATATTAATCCTCGGGCAAAGCCTCAGCGAAATGTATCGGGTTTCATCTTTCATCAAAACATCGTTGGCATATCGCAGCCGGTGAATCTTAACCACCGGCCCATCGATAATATAATGGTGCCCGCTGATTTCAGTGGAAATCCCGGCATCCAGAACCGTTTTTTCCATAATAATACTTTTGGGCACAAAACCCTCTTTTTTCAGGTTCTCGTCAAATCCGGCGCGGGTTGTATAAATCGAGCCCAGGGTCCTGACAATATGCTTGTCTTCCGTGCGGTTCAACACATACGTTCCTTTTCCCTTTATCCGCGTAGCCCACCCCCGCAGTTCAATTTCATGAAGACTTTTCCGGGCAGTGGTATTGCTTATGTTGTATTTTTTGATGAGTTCGTTTTCCGAAGGAATTTTATCACCCGGCTGCAAATCACCTGTCTCGATACTATTAATTATATCCTGGCAAATCTCAATATACTTTGGATTCATTTGTTTGTTTTTTATCACAGCCCATTGAAAACCTTACTATCTGTGAATCCCGACACATCGGAACAAGTACCGGGGCTGTTTTCTTCACGTAAAAATATAAAAAATATCGACCAATATTTGCAGATTAATTTTTCTTGGTTAGATTTGTCACATATTAAACTTAGTGCGTTAACTAAAATGAAAAGAAACCTACACTGGATACCCTGGCTGATTGTTGGAATGGCCTTTTTGGCTACAGCATTAAGTTTCCTCGACCGACAGGTTCTTTCGATTTCCATCATAAAAATCAAGGAAGATTTTCACATTTCCGATGTAGAATATGGTTTTATCAACACCGGTTTTTTAATCAGTTATGCCATCATGTTTACAGTTGGCGGTATTCTCATCGATCGTTACGGAAGCCGGCTCGGATTAGCTTTCTCTGTTGGAATATGGTCGTTTGCGACTCTTTTACACAGCCTTGCCAACAACGCCTTTCAATTTGGATTGTACCGTTTTATTCTAGGAATCGGCGAAGGCGGAGCTTTTCCCGGGGCAATAAAAGCGGTTGTTGAGTGGGTTCCCAAACACCGGCAGGCGCTGGCCAACGGAATTGCTATCGGCGGATCGGCTTTAGGTGCGGTTGTTGCGCCCCCGCTTTGTGTCTGGCTCATTCATATTACCGGATGGAGGGGAGTTTTTTTGGTAACAGGCGCTTTTGGCCTTATTTGGGTTATCGCCTGGCTTTTGTGCCCCAAAAACAAAACAAAACAAGGTGATCCGAATGTCAACGCCAAAACAAACCAACAAAGTTTAACAACGAGAATAAGTTTGTTACAGATTCTGAGAATCAGGGAAGTCTGGGTTTTTATTTTGATTCGTTTTTTGCTTGACCCCATCTTCTACTTTTATATGTTCTGGATTCCGAAATACCTGAACGAGGCGAGAAACATCAATATTGATCTGATTGGCAGCCTTTTCTGGATTCCTTTTCTGGCTCTTGGTATTTCCAACATGCTGGGCGGCTGGATTTCGGACGCGGCTTTTAAAAAGACCGGCAGCCTGAACATCGCCAGAAAGACAATTATGGGAATTGCCGCCTTACTTACCATTCCTGCCTTACTGGTAAAAATTGCACCGAACGTAGAATGGGTGATTGTTATTATTTCGGTTGCCTTTTTTGCCCACGGGCTTTGGATTACTAACTACATCACTTCCATCAGCGACATTTTCGGAAAAACAATTACATCGACCGTTATCGGTTTTTCGGGTTCTGCCGGCGCATTGTCAGGGCTAATTCTGAATCCGGTTATCGGGCTGATTATCTCCCGGTTTTCGTACGATCCGATGTGGATATATGCAGGGTCGATGTACTCGGTGGCATTCATCGTCTTTATCATTTTTATTCCTAAAATAAAAATTCTAAAAGCGTTTGCTTAGATTATAAACAGGCAACAATTAATATAAAATACGAATTAATTAAAACTATTTATACATTCAACTTAGTGCGTAAAGAAAAATATAATTAGCATAAACATGGATAAAAAAGAACGACACAATGTGCTTTTGAATGCAAAAAAGAACTCGCCCAGAATAGGGATATTTGGCGTAGGGTATGATAAATACTGGGAACAGTTTCCCGGTCTTTTGGATGAATTGATGCACAAGCAAACCACGATCATTAAAAAAATGCCCGAAAAAGACGTTATCATCATCGATTTCGGGATGGTGGACAATCCATCAAAAGCATACGAAACAGTAAAAAAACTGGAAGCGGCCAACCTCGATCTGGTTTTCTGCAACATGCTAACCTACGCCACCTCCGGAACATTTGGGATCATTATTAAAACCATTTCGGTACCAATAGTTTTGGTTGCTTTGCAACCGCGGAAAGCGCTCGACTATTCAAAAGCCTCCACCTACATGCAACTGGCCAATGACGACATTTGCGCTTTGCCTGAATTTGCCGGGGTAGCCGTGCGTATGGGAAAAAAAGTCCCGGATATGATTATCGGGACACTTTATGATGATCTGGAAGTGGACAACCAAATAGACGAATACTGCAGGATAGCCCGTGTACTCCACGACCTTAAAAATGCCCAGTTGGGACATTTGGGACATCCTATCAATGCCATGCTCGACATGCATACCGACGCTACAATGTTAACTTCTGCATTTGGCAGCCACGTAGTGGAATGTGAGGCGAACGAACTTTTTTCCATCTATGAAAACGTGACTGAAGATGAAATTAAATTACAGGAAGAGCTAATCCTCGATTTTTTCGACACCCCTGATCCTGTTTCCGATCCCATTTCCCTAAAACTTCAGAATGGCGATCTTCGGATTGCAGCCAAGGTCAGTGTTGCCTTATCCCGTTTTGTGGAAGAAAAAAAACTCGACGGGCTTGCCTATTATTACGACGGACCTGAAAACAGCGAACTACAAACCGTTCTCTCCAATTTAATCGTTGGGAACTCGCTGTTGACCTCAAAGGGTTTTCCCATGTGCGGCGAGTCGGACTTAAAAACCCTTATCGCCCTCCTGATTATGGATCGGCTGGGGATTGGCGGCAGTTTCGCCGAATTTCACCCGGTTGATTTTAATGAAGGATTTGTACTTGTCGGCCACGACGGCCCCCACAACATTGCCATCGCCGAAGGGAAACCCGTATTACGAAGTTTAAAAAAGTATCATGGAAAACCGGGACACGGCGCCGGCGTGGAATTCAAAATTAAAGAAGGCCCGATTACCATGCTTTCCGTCAACTCGACCTACGATGGCAAATTCAAATTTGTGATTGCTGAAGGTGAATCGGTTGCCGGCCCTATTCCTCCCACCGGCAACACCAACACCCGCGGATTCTTCAAACCCGATGTCAAAACCTTTCTGAAAAGATGGATCAGCGAAGGGCCGACTCACCACTTTTCGCTGGGAATCGGGCATCATGCATCAACCATTCAAAAGGTTGCCAAATATCTGAACATCGATTCTGTAATTATTTCTTCTGATTCAACCAATTCAAAATGTTAAATTAAATTTTTATGAAAAGCTATCTAAACTATTTAAAACTCAAAAAAGACGACCTCTTTTCAAAGATTGCCATTATCCTTTTTTTTGTTTTCTGTTTTTCGACTTTTGCCAATGCGGGTTTATCCGAAAAAGCATCTGTACAACCGGCGAAGATTGCCGGGCAGGTAAAAAGCGCCGACGGATCAACACTTCCCGGGGTAAATGTCCTGATTAAAGGAACCAATAAAGGGGTAATTACCGACATGGACGGAAACTACTCGCTCGACGTAGAAAGCCGGAATGCTGTTGTGGTTTTTAGTTTTATTGGATTTTTAACACAGGAAATTACCGTAAACGCACAAACTACCATTAATGTAATCCTCGAAGAAGATGTAAAAAGTCTCGACGAGGTGGTGGTGGTTGGTTACGGTACCCAAAAAAAGAAGGACCTTACGGGTTCTATTTCGAGGGTAACCGGCGACGAAATGATTCAACCCTCTACCTTAAGTTTCGACCAGATGCTTCAGGGTAAAGTTGCCGGGGTTCAAATTTCGCAAACGTCAGGGGCGCCCGGTGGAAATGTAAACGTTTTAATTCGCGGGGTAAGTTCGATTACCGGGGGAAACCAACCTCTGTATGTGGTTGACGGATACCCGATTGGAGCGGGAGGAGGAGGCTCGAATATGATATCTTTTGGCGGATCGACCTACACATCTTCCGGGATGTCAGGAAGCACCCAAAACAGGATAAATCCGTTGGCGTCCATCAATCCTTCAGATATTGAATCCATTGAAATTTTAAAGGATGCTTCTGCAACAGCCATTTATGGTTCAAGGGGTTCAAACGGCGTTGTAATTATTACAACAAAACGAGGAGCCGCCGGAAAAAAACAAATCAGTGTCGATATTTCCTACGGAGTACAAGAGGTAGCCCATCCGCTGGAAATGATGAATTCGCAGCAATATGCTGAATTTGTTGCCGATGGCCGGGACAACGCCTGGGTCTATTCAGGAGGATTGGCAACTGATCCCAATGAAAAAAGGAATGCCGCAACAAAGGTCAGGCCCGAATTCAGAAATCCCGAATCCATTACAACCAATACCGATTGGCAGGATGTTATTTTCCGCATTGCACCAATCCAGAATTATCAGATTTCTGCAAACCTTGGTACAGATAAAACCAAATTTTACCTTTCCGGAGGATACTACAATCAGGAAGGTGTGGTACTCACATCTGACTACCAGAGATTTAACATACGATCAAATATCGATTCCCAGGTTTCCGAAAAATTAAAAATCGGTTCATCCATTTCCGGTTCTTATGGTTATGGCAGATTTCCGCTAACAGAGGGACACTACGGGCAGGGAGGTATTTTAATGATGGCATTGGCTGCTGCGCCAACTATTCCTGTATATGACGAGAATGGTGGCTACTATTTCGACCAGGCCGATGTTACAGATGGCTTGGGATGGCTTGCCAACCCACTTTCTGTGTTAAACGGTTATTCCGACAACCGGAAAGTAGCCGATTTTTTACTGAACAACTTTGTGGAATACAGAATATTGGATGGGTTGACGATTAAAAGCACAATTGGAGTAAAATACAGTACGAATGCTATCAAACTTTGGAGATCTTCGGCGGTACCCAATTATACCACACTCAATTACCCAGCAACCGCCGGCGTTACAAAAGCGGAATCGCTCAACTGGTTAAATGAAAATACGCTCAACTATAAACATACTTTTAACGAGAAACATTTTCTCGATGCCATGATCGGTTTATCGGAACAAAAAGACAGTTATGACAGACTGTCCGCGGGAGCCTCCGATTTTCCGACCGATTATGTTACCTATATTTCAGCAGGTATTGTAAATGCGGGCGCACACCTGGTTTCCGAATGGTCGATGGTTTCGCTGATGTCGAGGGTTAATTATTCTTACGACGGGAAATACCTGCTAACGGCAACGATTCGTAGAGATGGAAGTTCGCGGTTTGGACAAAATCAAAAATGGGGTACTTTCCCTTCATTCTCCGTAGGTTATAATGTTACGGAAGAGCCTTTTATGCAGTCGGTGAAATTTATCGACAATTTAAAAATCAGGGCGAGCTGGGGTTTGTCCGGGAATAATCAGATTGGCAACTACTCACACATCGGATTGCTTTCAGCAGTGAATTACGTTGAGAACAATTCCCAAAACCCAGGGTTGGTGCCAAGTACATTGTCAAACGACGATCTTACCTGGGAAAAGTCGAAACAAATCAACCTGGGACTCGATATGGCATTATTTGGCGAAAGAATCTCTTTGTCGGCCGACATTTACAAAGATCATAAAACTGACCTGCTGCTGGCTGTTCAATTACCTGCCGCTTCAGGTTTTAACAGTTCTACTCAAAACATTGGCGACATTGAAAACAAAGGCGTTGAAATTGGGTTACAAACCATAAATATCAAAAGTAAACAATTTGAATGGTCGAGTAGTTTTACGTTTAGCGCCAACAAAAACAAAGTGTTAAAGCTGGCCACTGAAGGAGGAAGAATTACCAACTCATCGTACCAGATTACTCAGGTAGGTTATCCGATCTCAAGTTTCTATCTACTAAATGCGATTGGTGTTTTTAAAAATTCGCAGGAACTGGAAGGTGCAGCACTCCAACATCCAAGAACACAGGCCGGCGACCTGAAATTTGAAGATGTCGTCCCGGACGGGGTTATCAATGCCAACGATAAAAAAATTGTGGGCGACCCCTGGCCCGATTTTACCTGGGGGTTCGATAACCGGTTTACCCTTGGAAACTTTGCGTTGGGTATCTCATTAAACGGCTCGCAGGGTGCTTATACTTACTTTCAAACCGGTGAAGCTATTCTGAATTCCGCCGGAGTACAAAACCAGCTCGAACTGGCTGACCGCCGGTGGAAATCGGAGAGCGATCCCGGTGACGGTTTTATGCCCCGCGCCATCAGGAACAATTATGCCTATGGGTTCAGCACCTCTTCACATTTCCTCTTTGATTCATCGTTTACAAGAATCAAGAATATAAACATTTCATACAACGTTCCTCAAAAAATGGCTAACAGACTGGCGCTTTCAGGATTATCAGTTTATGCTGATGTTGCAAACCTTTATACATTTACTGATTATCCGGGTTACGATCCTGAATCCAGCACGGCCGGGGATAATGTTGTTAATTCAGGGCTTGACTACCTGACTTACCCTCTCTCGCGTACTTATACTTTTGGGGTTAAATTAACTTTCTAATCTTAAAAATAATATGATGAAAAAATATATTTTACTGGCTTTGTCCATCATTTTTATGGCAACCTCGTGCAACGAATTTTTAACGCTGCAACCGGATTATGTAATCAATGAAAATAATTTTTACAAATCGGCCAACGATTTTGAAACAGCGCTGACTGGAAACTATTCTGCGCTGCAGGGATTACACAACAATACAATTTTGTATTTAACGGAATTAACCACCGATAATGCAGAAATACAGTGGTCGTCGCCAACCGTTGCAGAAATGGAATGTGACGAAATGAACCTCACATCTACCAACGGTTTTGTAAATTCAGTCTGGGACCTTTGTTTCACTACCATTTCCCGTTGCAACAATATATTGGCGCGAATTGATGATGTCGATTTTGATGAATCATTAAAATCTCAATACAAAGGTGAAACTATGTTTCTACGCGCCTATTGCTACTTTTACCTTGTACGGTTGTTTGGCGATTTGCCATTAATTGAAGTGGCATTCAGAAGCCCGAATGAAATTGCCGAGTTTGACATGTCGCGAAAACCTGTCAGCGAAATCTACGACCTCATCATCCGCGACCTGCAAACTTCAGCAAGTTTACTAAATGGAGTAAGCGGATTAAGTAAATCCCATGCTTCGGCAGGCGCAGTCAAAACGCTGTTAGGGAAAGTTTATCTCACCCGGCAGGAATTTGGGTTAGCCGCCACAACCCTGAAGGAAGTTATCGATATGACCGCTTACTCTCTGGCGCTTGACTACAAAACATTGTTCACCAACAATAATGATGAACTGCCGGAATCCATATTTGAAATCAAGTATATATCGGGAAACGTTGGCGAGGGAAATGGATTTTCTTCGGTATTTACTCCTCCTCGTTTCGACATGGCTATATTTCCGGGAAATATGCAGGGGTCGGGGCGAATTGTCCCAACTGAAGATGTGGCCAATGTTTACGAAACCAACGATTTGAGGAGAATTGCTTCCATCTCAGATTCCGTCCTTTTAATGAACGGAACCAAGGCCGCCAATATTTACGGGCTGAAATTCGTAGATTTTACAACCGGGATTCAGGGCGACGGAGGTATTAATTTTACTTCGCTGCGTTATGCCGATGTTTTGCTGATGTATGCTGAAGCGCTTAACGAAACTTCTAAAACTGACGAAGCCCATCCTTTTTTAAATTTGGTAAGAAACAGGGCAGGATTGCCATCGCTGGAAGGACTATCAAAAGCTGATTTTACGCTGGCGCTGGAAAAGGAAAGACGAGTTGAATTCCTCTGTGAAGGGCACCGTTGGTTTGATTTGGTAAGAACTGGCCGCGCCAAAACTGTTTTGAACCAGTATTTCCAAAATAACGGATTAAACTTTACGGTGGATGATGACGAACTGTTAATGCCAATTCCGCAAAGTGAAAGGGATATAAATCCAAATCTGGAACAAAATCCGGGGTATTGATAAAATGAACAGATAGCTGTCCCGAAAACTGATTCAGGACAGCTATCTTTATTTGTGATATGAATTTTAAAAATTGCAACGGGAATCGGCCAAAACCAATAAAACGAGATAAAAAAAATGAAAAAAATAGTCATCCTGATTCTGGTAACCCGGATATTGTTTTCATGCAGCAACCCGGAACCGCTGAAAATAATCAATGAAGACCAAGATTTAAAATTCAACCGCTTTAACAATATTACACTGGAAATGTCGCTCAAACCGTTTAAGAAGAACGACAAAGAGTATATTTCAGAAGTTTGCCGCGAAGTGTTTACCCAGTGGGCTTCGTTGCTCCGGCACACCGATACGGTTTCTGTTATGCTCTGGACTGCTGACGGATCTGAAATCCTCGATTATTCGGGAAACCTGTCCCAACCACTCGAATGGGCAAAATACATGGGGAATCCAAATACAAAATATGATGTAAACTCTGCTCCCGACGAACCACTTTCTTTACACGAAAGAGCGTTCACTTACATGGAAAATCCGCCTGAATTCAGTTACAACGATTTAAAATTTATTGTTTCCGAATTGAAAAAGGCGGGAAACGAAATTGCCGATAAACCCATCCGTGTTGGAGCTACCTTCGACCCGGGACCTGAATTTGCCCGGTCAGACTTTAAATACACAAAACACCCCGAAATTTGTATGGGCGCCACCATGGGATCAAAAACTTTTGTTTGTTGCTATTCCACACTAAATGCCGATAAAAACAGTTACGCCGGTTATCCCGGAGGTATTGAACAGGATACCCCGTTCGGCACATTTTTCGGGCGGCAGTCGCAACATTTTCTAACAGACCTTGGATTTGATTACCTCTGGCTTTCCAACGGGTTTGGATTTGGTATGGAAACCTGGAGCGCTACCGGCGCCGTGTTCGACGGCAAAAACTTTCATCCCGAAAAGATCTCTGATACCCGCGAAAAGATTGTCAACTTCTGGAACCTTTTTCGTGAAGAATGCCCGGAATTTCGTATTGAAACCAGGGGCACCAATCTTTCCACAGGAATTGATTTGGCTGCCGATGGTGTCGATTTACGGGGTATTTACAACGGAGGATATAATCTGCTGCCACCTCCAAATTCGCCATGGGCTGCGTTAAACGGAGATTTTGGGCTTGAACTGGCCGGATACATGTCGCGAATTGCCGAATTGCCTGACAACCGGTACTTGTTCCGGTACTATACTCACGATCCGTGGTGGGTCAACAGTCCGTGGCTCGACCGCTACGGCCGCGAACCTCATGATATTTACCTCCCGATGGCGGTTTCAAGAATGAACGAAAAAGGGGAAATCAAAATACCTACCCATTTAAATTTTTTGACTATCGACAACACGTACGGCGAAATGCCGGTACAGGTCCCCGACGAAGTTACCCCACACATTCTTCAGGCCAGAAGAAACTCTCCTGACCAGCCGGGGCCAGTGGTTTGGGTTTATCCCTTCGACGAATATCACGACTGGGCAGCCAGCCAACCCGAAAGAATTGAAGAAATTTATTATGGCGACTGGTTTATCCGGCAGGCTATTAACGAAGGGTTTCCGATGAATACTGTAATTTCAACTACAAATTTTTCGTCACTTGTAAAAGAAAATAAATCTGTTTTTAATGAGTCACTGTTGGTTACCATTGTTCCGCAAGCCGGGGGCGAACTGGAAAAACAACTGATGGAATTTGTAAAAAACGGAGGTAAGCTTATGATTTACGGTCCTGCCGCAAATGGCGGAAAAGACTTCCTTGATTTTATCAATATCAAAACTTCACATCCTTTATCCGGCGATTTTCAGGTCAGATTATTCAGCGAAACAGATAAAACCGAAGTTCCTGCGCCAATGAATTTGTACCACGACAATAAAATGTCGGGAGGTGGAATGGAAACGCAGGTAGCGGAAATAAATGTACCCGGAACAAAAGTCCTGGCGCAAGCCATTCAGGGAAATGAAAAACGGGAAATGGCCGTTCTGCAGCAAAATCCGGAATGGAACGGAGGCGCGGTTTGTTATGTCCGCGGAACCAATTCAGCAACCTACAAGGGAGGTCATCTTTTAACGCCCGACGATCCTGAAAAATGGTTTTCCGGCTCCACGCTCATGCGGTATTCATTGTCGCAACTGGGTTATTCCATTTTATACCATAAAAATTCGGAAGCGACAAAAGACCCGATCAACTGCATTTCGAGGCATAACAATGCTTATTTCTTCTCCGGTTATGTTCCGAACCTCACCGTTGAACAACGGTTGAGATTTCCGCAGGGTGCGCCGCTGATTACCGGATGGGAAACAGAATTAAAAAACGGATGTTCTACTTACCGTTTTCCAAAAGCTTTTTTTGAAGAGTGCCGGATTTTTGTGGAGCAGGAAGATGGAATTGTTTCCTGTTTCGAAATTCATTCCGGTGAAAAAGGAATTTCGCGCAGGATTGGAATTGACGGTTTAAAAAATGCGACAGTCAGGGTCTATGCCCCTAATCAGTTATCTGAATATGGTTTAAAAGCTTATCAGAATGCGGGGTATCCTTACGAAACAGGGCAGGTTTTTGGCAGAAAAGGAAACAATTTTCCGGGCAACTACACTGTATTTGAAAATATTACAGGTCAATTGATTGTCTCCTGGTAAATTTTAAAAAAATCATAAAGAATTGAATTATAGATAATAAAAGAAGTTTTATAATTTAAAAAATTGAATCATGAAAAAAGATTTGAATTTTTTATTTAACCATAAGAGAATACTGTTCTCATTGAATTGTATTCATCATAAAATAAATGAATTAGCAATAGAGTATCAGTTTAAAATAATTCTAACAATAGGTTATTTGCTCTTAGTAGGAATGATGTGGAATGTAAAGGCGCAGAAAACCGATGAAAGTTCAACAGAGGTTGTAGCAATTTATTACCCACATTGGCATAACTATGATCATGGAACAGCGTGGAAAGGCGAAGGATGGACTGAATGGGTGGAAATGAATGATGCAAAACCTAAATTCCCCGGGCATCAGCAGCCCAAAAAATCATCCTGGGGAAACTTCGATGAGAGCGATCCCAGATGGGTTGAAAAGGAAATAAACCTGGCAGCCGACCACGGGATCGATGTTTTTCTTTATGACTGGTACTGGTACAGTGGAGTAAAAACAATGGAAGAAGCTCTGGAACAAGGTTTTCTCCATGCCGAAAACAGAAACAGAATGAAATTCGCGTTGATGTGGGCGAATCACGATAGGAGGGATCAATTCTATCCTGAATTCGGAAAACCAAGAACGGTGTGGCTTCCCATACGTCATTCACCCCGCGACCTTAATCGTGTTATCGATTATTGTATTGTGCATTATTTTCAGGAACCTAATTATTGGAAGGTGAACTGTTGCTTATTTTTCAGTATCTATCAGGCAGAAGAATTTATTACGCAACTTGGTGGTCATCAGAAAACCCTGACTCTCTTCAAGGAGATAGATGCGCGCCTTAAAAAGGCAGGCCTTCCACCAATGCATTGGAATGCAATGGTATCAAATCCAAAAGAGGCTTCATTGGCCCAACAGGCTGGATTTCATAGTACAAGCAGATATAATATAAATACCGCTAATAAAGTAATGCCAGATTTTACAGAAAGATATGAAGATGTCATGGAAGCACACCATGAACACTGGATTAAAATGACAAATGAATCACCATTAATAAATCTTCCAGTAGTAACAATGGGTTGGGACCCTACACCCAGATGCCGTCAGGACTTTCCTTGGCCATATCCCTATAAAGAATATCCATATGTACCAGTAGTAGTTGGCAACACACCCGAACTATACGAGCAATTACTAAATGATGCAGCGAAGCATATAGAAAAAGATGTTCGTAATCCATTTGCGGTCTTATTATACTGTTGGAATGAATGGACAGAAGGTGGTTATTTACTTCCTGAAGAAAGAACTGGCACTGCTTACGTGAAAGCTATAAAAAAAGTATTTGGCGGAATACCTAAAGAAGAAATCAATCAATAAACAAGATATGATAAGAAAAATAGTTGTGTTTCTTCAGATAACTTTATACTTAATATCTTTTAATACTTCTGGTCAAAGCAATAATTTATCCTACGATCTGATAAAGAAGGCCTTTTTAAATCCGCCTGACTAAGCGCGGCCGAAAGTATATTGGTGGTGCCTGATGATGAACCAAAAGTCAGTAATGAATTGGAACAAAATGATGGTTACTAATTAATTTACCAGGATCTAATACCTATAAACGATGAAAAGAAAAACAAATTACCTGATTTCTTTCAAGTATAATCTGAACGCTCTTTTAGCCGGAGCAATGTTAATTACGTTATCTTGCATTGGTTGTACAACCCAGAAAAAAGAAACCAGTGAAGAAATCCAGGAAATAAAAATTTCGGAAAGTGACTTTCTTTCTGTTCCCGACGACAACAAACCGTGGGTCTATTATTGGTGGCTCAAAGGCAATGTTAACAAGGAACAGATTACGCGCGACCTGGAAGAAATGCACAAAAAAGGGATTGGCGGATTTCTTCTTTTCGATTCACGCGGGTACTACGACGACTATTACGGCAGAACAGGCCATATTCCTGTTCCTCTTGAAATTAAATATGAATTCATGAGCCCCGAATGGCGTCAAATGGTAAAATTTACCATACAGGAAGCCAACCGTCTCGGATTAAAAATGAGCATTAACATTGCCAATACAGGCGGCTCTCTTCGTGGTCCATGGGATATGAAAGAAGATGGCCCGAAACAACTTATCTGGACATCATCAACCGTTTCAGGCCCTGCAAAATTTTCGGAACAACTTGAAAAACCTTCCGATAAAAAATATTTTCACGATGTTGCCCTGTTGGCGGTCAGGATAAAATCAAAAGATAGCTTTTTGGAAAATAATAAAACAGTTGATTTAAACGGAGAATGGAAGACCGTTTCAGTTCCTGCGGAAGACGCTCCGGTTGCCGGCGAAATTATCGATCTCAAAGACAAAATTAACAACGGGTCACTTCAGTGGGATGCCCCTGAAGGAGAATGGCGGATTTTACGTTTTGGTTATCATGTTATCGGGGATGAGGGAAGTGTAGATATTTTGAACCCCGAAGCTGTAACAAAATATTTTCATTTGATGGGTTCTGAAATTCTGAAAGATGCCGGACCTCTGGCCGGAGTAACTTTAACCCACTTTTATAATGTGAGTTGGGAAGGTGGCCAGCCCGACTGGACTGTTAATTTCGAAAATGATTTCAAAAAGTATTGCGGATACGATATCCGGCAGTACATGCCAGTTCTTACCGGGATGTCAGCAGAAGACCGTCAGGTTAACAAACGTTTTATGCGCGATTACTTAAAGACCGTTAGCGACTGCTTTAAACACAATTGTTACGAAACCATCGGAGAACTTTGTCATTCCAGTGGAATTCAGTGGCACTCCGAAGATGGCGGGCCGTGGCCTCGTACCGCTCCAATGTTTAAGGAGGCCGACCAGTTGACTTTCTGGGGAAGAAATGACATGCCGCAGGGAGAATTCTGGTGTTCCAACATCGACGATTTATACAAAAAGTCAAATGTCCGTTATGCAGCAATGGCCGGTCATATATACGGGCATCCGCTGGTAGCCGTCGAGGCTTTCACCCACATGGGGCGGCACTGGACGAAATACCCGGCTTATTTGAAACCTTTTGCCGATGTTAATCTCATCGATGGGGCGAATTTTTTTATCTGGCATACTTTTACAGCTTCTCCAACAGAAGTCGGAAAACCTGGGTACGAATATTTTGCGGGGACACATATAAACACTAATGTTACCTGGTGGAACGAAGCCAACGGTATTTTCAGTTACCTCGGAAGATGCCAGTACCTGCTTCGAAAAGGAACGTTTGTTGCCGATGTTTGCTGTTATATAAACGATAAAAACTATGTAACCTGGGGAAGGGGTGAAAAATGGAACCAAAATTCATCGCTTACTCCGGGTAAAGGTTTTTCCTACGATCTTTTAAGCTCCGAAGTACTGGTTAACCGCCTAACGGTAAAAGATGGCCGGCTTGTTCTTCCCGACGGGATGAGTTATAAAATGCTGGTGGTTGATCTCGACGAGCCCGTCATTCCTCTTGATGTTCTGAAAAAAATAGATGAGCTCGTTAAGGAAGGTGCAACCATTGTTTTGGGAGAAACCACACCGTTAAATGTGCCCGGAGTTGGCAACTATCCTAAGTCCGATAATGAAGTCAGTAATCTTACCGAAAAACTATGGACAAAAACATCAGGGCAAATGCAGGTGCGCCAATTGGGGAAAGGCAAAATTTATACCGGCGCAAACATGGAAGAGATTCTAAAAGCCCATAACGTCCTTCCCGATTTTGACGGGCCATTCGAATATATTCACCGGACAGGAAGTAATCTTGATATTTACTTTGTTTCGGGAGAAGGGAAAGCAAAATGTACTTTCCGGGTGAACGGTAAGAAACCGGAAATATGGAACCCTGTAACCGGTCAAACCACTGAAGCCATCAGTTATAATTCAACAGCCGATGGACGGACCACCGTTTCACTCGATTTACCTCAAAATGGTTCTGCTTTTGTAGTATTCAGGGAAGAGGCAGAAAAGAATCACTTTGTTTCCATTGACGGTCCGGAATATCCTGAAGTTAAGGGAAAAGAGGAAAATGCTTCCAAATTTGTATTCTGGAAAAACGGTAATTACAACTTTACCACGACAAATGGAAACACAGAAAAAATAACGGCAACAGTCGCCCCTTCACCGGAAATAACAAGCGCATGGAATGTTACATTTATTCCGGCCACCGGAGCAAAAGCATTTGAAACCTCGTTTGACAAGCTGACACTTTGGAGCGAAAACACCGTCCCGGAGATAAAATATTTTTCAGGAACAGCAACTTACACAAACTCTTTCAATATGACCATCGAACAGGCAAAAAAACCTGCCCGGTTACAATTAGGCGAAGTTCACGACATAGCTCATGTATGGATAAATGGTAAGGATATGGGAATTGTTTGGACAGCTCCGTGGTCGGTTGACCTTACCGGAAACTTAAAGGAAGGAAT
Organism: uncultured Maribellus sp.; assembly: GCA_964455785.1. Classification (GTDB taxonomy): domain Bacteria; phylum Bacteroidota; class Bacteroidia; order Bacteroidales; family Prolixibacteraceae; genus Draconibacterium. The sequence goes on along the minus strand of CAYWBV010000063.1, from coordinate 441 downwards.
AAATGAACTGAAAATTGAAGTTACCAACTGCTGGGCCAACCGGTTGATTGGCGACGCCGGATTACCGGAAAGTAAACGGACAACAAAAACCAATGTCCGCCGCGTTCCCGACCGTTCAGAATACGAACACGGACACCAAGCTTTTTCAGCAAAAGACGAACTTATGCAATCAGGTTTAGTTGGACCGGTGCAAATTGAGTTTGGGCAAAAACAAACTGTTGCTTTTAAAAATTAGCGAACTAAAATTCTATTCATACAAACAACCGGCAATGAAAGGACTATTTTTCATATTCATCTTTTTGCAATTTCTATTTCCGGGCGATAAAAAACAGGACAAAAGTCCGCCCAACATCATCCTGATTTTTACCGACCAGCAAAATGCCAGGACAATGAGCGCCGCCGGAAACCCGCATTTGAAAACTCCGGCAATGGACAGGCTGG
>CAYWBV010000062.1:0-15958 GCA_964455785.1 uncultured Maribellus sp. | reverse complement strand
TATTTCTTTCACTTTATTCAGTGTCCATGTTAATTGTTCTTCCCGTGTTAAGTGGCTGTTGTCGAGCACAAGTGCGTCGTCGGCTTTTTTCAGCGGACTGACTTTCCGGGTTGAATCGATTTCGTCGCGTTCCTTAACATTTTTGAGGATCTCGTCGAAATCGGTTTCCGCGCCCTTTTCCTTTAACTCAAGATAACGCCTTTGCGCCCTTATTTCAGGCGAAGCTGTCATAAAAATTTTTAGCTCGGCATCGGGAAAAACCACGGTGCCAATGTCGCGGCCATCCATCACAATTCCCTTGTTTATTCCATTTTCGCGCTGCTGTTTTACCATTTCGTGTCTCACTTCCGCAATCGTACTGATGGGACTTACATTTTGTGAAACCTCCAGCCTGCGGATTTCATCCTCAATATTTTCACCATTCAAAAAGGTGACATTCTTTTCGGTAGTTTCGTCCCAACTAAAAGTGATTTTGATATTCTTTATCCCTTCAATTACTTTTTTTGTGTCAGGGACACCGTTACTGATCCAGCCGTTCCGGAGCGCAAGAAGTGTAACTGCCCTGTACATGGCGCCACTGTCGATGTACGTGTAGCCGAGTATTCGCGCCAGCGATTTGGCCATCGTACTTTTCCCGCACGACGAATGTCCGTCGATGGCAATTACAATTTTTTTTCCGTTCTTTTTTATCATTTGGAAACAAAGATAAAGGATTTTTTAAAAAGGATACGATTGTCTTTTAATTAGTATTTTTCGTTCAGGTTAACCGAGAGCGAAAAGAGGTTGGATGAACCGGCCAGATGAAACCGTGAGGTGGCAAAATCGAACCGGAAACGTTTTATTTTTACGCCAAAGCCGAGCGACAAACCAACTGTGGATAATTTTTCATCGTATTTTAATTCCTGGCGGCGCTGGTAGTTGTAACCCGCCCTGATGATAAAATTTTCAGACGGAAGTATCTCGGCGCCCAGAACGACATGGCGCATCAATTGTTTTCCAAAACTCTCGTCGGTTTGATAAAAATCATTTTCCAAACTATCATCTTCATTATCATCATCCGTATCATTTTCCGAACTTCCCAGATCCCAGTGGTTAAGATGTTGCAGTGTCATCGAAAAAATGAGAGGTGCATGTTCTAGTCGGCGACTTATCCCGGCCTGTAAATCGAACGGGAGTGATTCGCGGTTTCCATCTTCGTAATAGGTGGTGATTTGTGTACCGATGTTCCGGGCCACCAGCGCAACGTTGGTAAATCCTCCCTTACTCAGGAAACTGACTCCCAAATCGGCGGCAACACCAAACGAACGGTAACTTTCGAACGACGACAAAACGGGTTTCAGGTTGGCTCCGTAACGAAGCTGCTTGTAATTGTTCGAATAAATTATGTTCAGGGCATATTCGGCAGCTTTAAAATGAGTCCCGGTAAGTTCGCCAAATTCGGTCGCTTCCAGAAAATCGCCGTAGTTGATGTAGTGCATTCCCAGGGCAAAGTTTCCGATACTGTCGAACGAGCGGGCATACGAAACATATCCGTAATTAACATCGGCAAGATAGTTTACATAGTTCATCAGCAAACTATTGTCCATCTGTTTATGAAGTAAAGCCGGGTTGTGGTAGGGCAGGTTCAGGTCAACCGTATCGCTGATGGCCACTTGGTTTCCTCCAAGCGCGGCAACGCGGGCCGAGTTGGTCAGTTCGAGAAACTGGTACGTACTCTCGCCCCCGATTTGGGCCTTTCCTGTTAAAATGCTAAACCAAAATAAAATAAAAAGGTAAAATTTATGTTTCATCCGCTGCTGAACAATTTCATGTAAAACGGCAAAGGTATTTAAATATTATTTGTAATAATGGTAAAAATACTCTACTTCGGCGCCGGAAAATAATCTATCCCACCGCTGCTGGGTTTATTGAAATAGCAGCTTTGATTTTACAACCGTGTCTTCTTTTCGGATGATACCGTAAAGATAATTTTTGTCAGAACGATCCCAGGCAATTCCCTGGCCGTTAAAATCTACCTTCAACGTGTTAATATATTGAAGGACAGAGCCTGTTTCCGGCAGTTGTAAAACATAAACTTTGGTGCTGTCGTGCCCGGTGACATATAAATTTCCGTCGGGGCCCCAGGATCCGCCTGAACAACCCATCGGTTTTAACTCTGAAAGAACTGTTTCAGGGAAAACCCAGGATTCCAACTCGTTCCAATTCCTGTCGAAATTTACTAAAACAGTCCATCTGGAATCTGTATTTGTTTCTGAAACAAACCTGTCGTAATGCGAAAAGCATACCCACCAGGATTTTTTATAATAGTCGGCCCAGGTACAGGAGCCGTACTTTATTCCAAAACTAAAAGAGTCAATGTGTTCCAATGTATTTTTATTGAAAACTTCAATAGAACTTGTCATCGGGATTCCGGGGAAATTGGAATGGGCGCAGTAAAGTTTGTCGTTTACAACAACACCCCCGTCAAGATGAATAATTTGATTAAAATCGTCTTTCCACTCTGAAATCAATTCACTACTTTTTTTATCATATTTACCAATTCCCTTTGTGTTTACAGAGTAGAAAAATTTTCTATCAACGGCTACTCCCTGATGTACTTCGTTGGTTTTAAACGATCGGATGGTTTCAAATTTTTCTGCCTGAGGCTGTGAGAAAGAAATAATTGATGTTAAAGAAAAACACATGAGAAGAAGGACAGACGTTTTCATTGTTCCGTTTTTTATTTGCAGAGTTAAAAGTAGAATTTAAATCCGGAATTTTATAAATCTTCAGATTGAGTCTTTTACGTGTTTTTAGTTTTTAATTCCTCAAAAATCTCATAAACTACCGGACAGGTTTCGCAGTTTTTGTGCGAGAGTGTGAGTATTTGATAAAAACGTTTGCGGTCGGTGTGCGGGTACTCGCGGCAGGCTTTGGGCCGGTTTTCGTAAACCATACAATAATTGTCGGGTAGAAGAAAAGGGCAGGGGTGACTTTTGAAAACAAAATCGCCGTCTTCATCGGTGCGTATATACTGTTCTGCAAATGCGGCAGGTTTCATTTTCAAGTGTTTGGCCAGCCGTTCGATATCTTTGTCGGTAAGGCGCGGCCCGATGGTCTTGCAACAGTTGGCGCAATTGAGGCAGTTGAATGCAGCAAAAGCCTCGTCGTGCAGTTCGTGGACCACATCATCCAGGTTTTTAGGCGGTTTCTTTTTAAGCCTTTTTAGAAAAGCTTCTGTTTCCAACCGGTTTTTGTCGGTTAATTGTTTTAGTTCCTCCGGAGTTTTAAAATCAATTTTTTTCATTTTATCTACTAAAATCTGCTAACTGAGACTGAAAACTGTTCACTTTCCTCATCCTTTTCGTTGCGTTGTAATTTCAACAGGTTCCATCTCATTTTTTCTGTTTTTACGTTTTATTTGGGCTAAAAAGAGCCCGGCAACAACAATAACAATCCCAATAATTTGCTGAAATTCCAGGCTTTCTTTCAAAATAAAAAAAGAGAGGATGGCCACAAAAACGGGGATAAGATTAATAAAGGTATTGGAACGGGTTACGCCCAGTTGCCGGATGCTTTGTGTAAAAAAAACAAACGCAAGTGTGGATGCAAAAACGGCGAGAAAAATAATCGCACGGAAAGCCTCGGGATGAAATGGCCGGGTGAGGAAATCGCTAAACTCGAAAGTCAGCCAAATGGGTAAAAACAGAACGACTCCGATAATGTTCTGATAGGCGATGATGGTTAATGTATTGTACCGGCCAACCAGGCTTCTCAATACAACGGAATAGGAGATGGCGGCAAGTACGGCCATAAACTCGAGCCCAACCCCCAGCGGCGATGCTTCAAACCGAAACGACCCGTTTAAAACCACCAGCGCAACCCCGGCAAACGAAAACAGGAGTCCGGCGGAGTTCATCCACTTGAGTTTTTCGCGGTAAAAATACCATGCAGCAACCGGCGAAATAAGCGGAATGGTGGCCACAATAACGGCTGCAACGGTGGGCGAAACATACATCAGCCCGTAACTTTCGCCCAAAAAATAGATAAAAGGTTCGAAAACAGCCATCAGCACAAAAAGCCGGAAATCTTTTCGCGAAGGTTTTTGCAGCCGTTTTAAACCCCAGGCAATCAGGGTAATCAAACCCGCTGAAATGGCCAGCCGAAAAATAACAACCGTAATCGGGTTGTACCCGAGGTATGCAATTTTAAACCAGATAAACGAAAAACTCCAAAAGAATGCCGCGCCAAGAGCCGACCCGAATGCCATAAATTCCTTGTTCTTCATAAAAAAGATTGAAGTGACAAAACTAATGAATTTGTTATTTTTCAAACAAGACATTTTTTTGTGAAGCTGTTTCTCGCAGTCGGTTTTGTTTTGACATACACCGGGCAATTTTGCGGCGGGAAAAATAATCGGCCGTAATAATCACTAAAAAGTTACTATTGATAAAGAAAAGCGGCAGGTTTATTTCAATTTCAGGAAGGATTGAATAATTTTGAAAATTAAAATTGAAAAGGTACAACTTAAAATCGTAGAGAAATGTCAACAAAAAAAATGATGGTAAAGGTTTTTATTTTTTCGGCTATGGCGGTTTTTATTCTGCAGGGAATGTTTTCGTGTAAACCAGCCGCTCCAAAAGCAGAAAAATTTATTGGATTACAACTTTATTCAGTTCGCGATGCCATGAAAACGGATGCAGCCGGAACAGTAGCGAAGGTGGGTGAAATGGGGTACAAATTTGTCGAGGCCGCAGGTTACGGCGACGGTAAATTTTACGGAATGGACCCGGTTGCTTTTAAGGAACTTTGCGAAACCAGCGGAATGCAGTTTCTGGGCTCGCATACGGGGCAGAATGTTCCTGATTCGGCCAGTTGGGACAGCACCATGTTATGGTGGGATGCCTGTATCGATGCGCATGCGGCAGCCGGTGTAAAATGGATTGTTCAGCCGTGGATGGATAAAGTGGGTTACGAAAGCCTCGACGGATTAAGGAGATACTGTGAGTATTTTAATGCTGTTGGCGAAAAATGTAACGCCAAAGGAATTCGTTTTGGCTACCACAATCACTCGGGTGAATTTACAACCGAACTGGAAGGAAAACCGGTTTACGACTGGATGCTGGAGCTGACTGCCCCGGAAAAAGTGATGTTTCAACTGGATTTGTACTGGATTGTGGAAGGAGGCAAAAACCCAGTAGACTATTTCAAAGCTTACCCCGGAAGATTTGAACTCTGGCATGTAAAAGACAAAGCCGAAGTTGGCGCCAGCGGAAATATGGATTTTGAATCGATGTTTGCCGCCAAAGAATTGTCGGGTATGCAGTATGGAATTGTGGAAGTGGAAGAATACAACTTCGAACCTGTTGTTAGCTGCCAAAAAAGTCTTGAATGGCTGAATGCAACAGACTATATAAAACTGTAATCATTCAAAAAAGAATTCAGCAAAAAAAAGAGGTTGCCGGGAAATCCTGACAACCTCTTTCTTTTTAGAATTTTCCGAATTTAAATGTCAGCGCGAAATTAAATCCACGAAAAACATCTTCGTCGGTACCAAACAACTCAACCTTCGAAGTATAACGATAGCTGACACTGGCAGCGGTGCGAAACCAGCGGACAATGTTGCATTCGAGTTCAACCGCGGGCTCTATCACAAAAAATACGTCGTTGTCGAGTTCATTAAACGGATAATCGTCCCAATGATTGTACCCGTAATTTTCGATTAAAGCTGCCCCCCCGACACCAAAAAGTACTGGAAACGAAAGATGGACGGGCATTGTCCCACCAACAATGGGTTCAATAAATATACCTCCGTAACCACCGGCCAGCCAGTACCCGAGCGGCTGTTCCTGATAATAAGTATTGTATTCGAGGTTGTTGGCAAAACCGTAACCGGCCAGCCCTACTGCCAGCGAATGATCGAAAATAAAAGCGCCGCGTCCCCCGGTAATTAAAGCGTCTTTCCCGTCAATTTGGGTGTACCCGACAGTAAAAGCCCCGTAACCTCCGTTACTTTTATCTTTCGAAAAAATAGTCCTGATTTGGTCGTTTTCATAACGTTCCTGTGCCTGAGCCAATGTAATTCCTGTAACAAGGATAAAAAATAATACTAAGTGTTTCATGGTAAAAAATAAATTAAATTGTTTATTGTTTCCTACTACGTTTTTGTCTGGGCTAAAATGTTGAATGTCTGTTTTATCAGAAAAGATATTTTATGGTAAATGCAAAATCGAAAAGCTGGACGTCAAATACCTCGCGTCCGAACAAATCAAAATAAGGTTTTACTTCCAGTCCAACCGACAGCGGAATTTCATAAAAAACGTATTCCAACCCGGCAAGTCCGTCAATACCGGCAATCATGGCCGATTTGGTGGTAAACCAGCGGGTGTCGTTGTAATAACGCGGTTCGTGCCAACTTTCGTAACCGGCGTGTACCCCGGCGCCGTAAACAAAAATCAGTTGTTCTGAAAAATCGAACAGATCGTACCGGTGAAATTCTTTTAACGCATGAAGTTGCAGCCCCTGGTCGCGCCAGCTTAACAACAGTTTGTACGAATCGGTATCGCCGGTATAAAAACGGTACTCGAAACCCGGAGAGAGCCCGCCACGGAGGCCGACGGCTTTATTATAATCCTGCGCCTGTAAAACCAAAACTGAAAAAAGAAGTGCAAGTCCCATTAAATATCGTTTCATGGATTTGAAGTTGAAATGAATAATAAATGATTAGTGTTGCGGAAATACATTTCCCGATCCTGAAATATGTTTTTCAACGTCAGGATTTCCGTAGTAATAAATATTTCCGCTTCCTGAGATTGATGCGTTGATGTAGCGTTCAACATTCAGCCACATATTTCCCGAACCGGAAACCGACGCATCACAATGGTTTAGTTCCATTTCGTGCGCATTAATTTTTCCGGAGCCGCTAACGCGAAAATCTCCGTCGCTGGCAGCGCCTGAAATCAACAAAATTCCCGATCCCGAAATAACGGCATCAACCGATATTGCATCTACAGCGGTTTCAACTGAACCGGAGCCGGAAATGGCAATATCAAAATGGTCGGCTTCAAAAAAATCGGTGGTAAAAGTACCCGAACCACTTTGTCTGATCCCGTCGAGATAAGGCGTGGTAATGTAAACTTTCATCGGGAGGCGGTTATTTACGTTGTGAATCCCGCGGACATGGATACGAAGGTTGTTGCCGTTAACGTCGGTTTCGATATATGGAAGGATGTTCGATTCGGCGTTCAAGGTTACTTCAAATTCATCGCCGTGTGTGACCTGTACATCAAAAGCACCTTCCGATAAAACCTGTGAAAAGTCGGAGGTTATCCTGCCCTCCGTGGCAGCAATCCCGTTTCCGGTAATCGTAAAATCGTCGATGCAGCTTGTAATGGTAAAAAGAAAAGCTGCGCTTAAAAAGAAGAGTTTAATTGTTTTCATGACTTTGTAAAAAAATTTTTCTGTTTAATTGTTTTGTTTTCTATGTCGTAATAAGACAGATATTTTGGTAAACGGTTGCAAAAAATTTGAAAAAATGTATTTTTTTTTATACTAATTCGCCAGAATGTTGATTTCACCTGAAATAGCGTTAATAATAAGTTGTTTATTACCTGGTGCTTTCTTTCCAAAATATCCTGTAAGTTTCATTTTTCCTTCTTTTTCGTCCAGCTTTGTTTCTTCTTCTGTTTTCATTTCGCGGCACAAATCAACTTGTGCTTTTGTGTGGGTGATTTCGAAATCAAAAGTTACTTCGGTGTCGAAATAGAGATTGATGTCGGTCGATTTTGATTCGATAAAAAGTGTACTAAAGTCGGGCGCAGTTTTTTCGATGTCCAAATCGCCGTATTCCGAACGAAGCGAAAGCCGGTCGGTAAGTTCGTTGATCCTGAAATTGGAAAAACTCCCGCGGGCGTCAACCCTGTCGGCCAGCCGGATGCGAAATTTGTCGCGCCGCGAATTGGCATCCAGGTTCAGGATTTCCAGAATTTCGAATGTGGAGGATTTACTGACGGCATTCAGCGATTCCGCCTTTTTAAGATAAACATCACTGTAATTGCAATCGAACCTCCCTCTTTTCATCTCATTAACGGTAGCATCCGCAAAATTTAAGGTCAGATTGACTTTCCCTGTAAAATCGTGCGATTTCAGATTTCCGTTGGAGAGGTTAATTTCAACATCGCCCGAATAATCGCCAATAAAAATATCGCCAAATTTATTCTCGACCTGCAATGTATTTTTTTTGGGAAGCCAAACCGTATAGTTGATTTCCATACTTCCGTCGGATTGCAGAAGCGTTTCTTTAAACCGCATAAATTCTTTTTCAAGGCTGCTCAGGCTTTCGCCTACTTTGGTACGGGCAATTAAAAAATGCTGGCTGTTGGTGAATTCAAAGTCGATGTCATCAATCGACTTTTCGAGTTTCGACAGCTTTTTTTCTTCTACTTTGATTTTAATATCGAATATTACCGAATCTTTATCCCAGGTATTGATTTCAATTTTCCCGTATTTATTCGAGATTTCAATCCTCGTTTCAGGTGTTACCTTAAACCGTTTGCTGATTTCTTTGGTTTCAGTAAACTGACCATTTGCCAGCAGTGGGAATAATATGGTTAAAATCAGCAAAAGAATCGGGGTTTTGCCCGCCTTTATTTTTGTTTTCTTCATTGTTCTGTTTTATTTAACAGTTAATTTGTTCCAGTACCTCGTCAACCAGTTTTAACCGGTTGCGGTTGTTTTCAATCATGGCTTCAATAACTGCTTTATTTGATATATTTTCCTGTAAATCGCCTTTTAATTCGTTATACATTGTTTCCAATTCATCAAGATCCGATTCAATATCCTCCTTCAATTCGGGAAAGGTGTAGTAGCATTTTTTGATTTCTTTTAGTTTTCCGTCCACCTGGTGGGCATAAAATGCTTCTGCTTCAATCAGTTCACGCAATTCAGGATCCTCAACCTTCGCTGTATGACTACCGGAAGAGAATAAGTTGGTTTTTACAACGATAACAGAAGTCGCCACCAAAATGGCAGCTACCGCAGCGGCGCGGGCAAAGTAGGTATTTAACCGAACCACTTTGGGTTTCCGGGTTGCCTCCGAAATATTTTGCCACACTTTTGCCGAAGGTTCAAGCTGATCGAACTCTTCGCGGTTGTTTTTTATAAATTCTTCCAAACCATCAGTTTTCATATCGATTGGCTTTTTTGTTCTTTTAAAATTTCTGCAACACGCCTTTTTGCGCGCATAAACTGGCTTTTCGAGGTCGATTCAGTAATGTTCATGATTTGTGCAATTTCCGTATGATCGTACCCTTCGAGCAGGTAAAGCGAGAAAACCATCCGCCCGCCTTCCGGCAGCATTTCCATCGCTTTTGTAATATTTCCAACGGTATATTTCATTTCGTTTTCTTCTTCATGAACTGGTTGATCGTATTTATGTATCTCTTCACAAAATGAAAGTTCCACTTTCTTTTTGTTGATGGCGTTAATACAGGTATTGACCACAATACGTTTCAGCCATGTTCCAAAACCTGATTCATAACGGAATGTGTCCAGCTTCATAAACGCTTGTGTAAAAGCCTCCTGTAACATATCCTCAGCCTCTTCGCGGTTATTCATCATACGGTAACACACGTTAAACATTGCTTTCGAGTACAACTGGTAGAGCTCAAACCGGGCCTTTTCTTTTCCTTTTTTGCAGGCCTCGATGATACTTTTATGTATGTGCTCGTTATGTTCCAATGTTGTACTTTTCAAATCAATTGACAGGGAAATGTCGGAAGGGTTGCAATGATTTATTCGCCCTGAGAAATTATTTTCTGAATGTCGTTTTCTGCATAATCGGGGACCGCCCCCATACGCGAAGCAACAAAAGCCCCCGTTGCACATGCGCGCTCAAGCGCTTTTTGCGGATGTAAACCTTTGGAGAGGCTGGCTACCAGGCTTGCCAGGAACGAATCTCCGGCGCCAACGGTATCGATTGCATTCACCCTAAATCCGGGATGTTCATAAAAGTTGTTTTCGGCAAAAAGAACGGCTCCGCTTGCCCCGCGCGTCACGCAAATTTCGGGGCACTGATAAAATTCGGAAAACCATAAAATCAGTTTGGAAAGTTTTCCCGAAATGTTGTCCCACGAAGCAATTGTTTCCAGTTCGAAGTCGTTTAGTTTTACAAAATCAGAAAGGAGGAGCAGTTTTTTTATCCAGTCACGATTATCGTACGGCGGGCGCAGATTAACATCAAGCAGACGAATGGCATCCGAGAGATCGAGAAGTTCAAGCAGCGTTTTCCGGGTTGTTTCATTACGCGATGCCAGCGAACCGTAAATAACCAAATCAGCAGAAACACCCACTTTCTCTATTTCGCTGTTCATTTGAATATTGTCCCACGCTACCGGTTCGCATATTTTGTAAGTCGCATTTTTGTCCCTGTCCAAATGAACCAAAACTTTGCTGGTAGGCAGTTCTTTGTCGGTTTGGATAAAATCCGGGGTCAATCCTGAAGCTGTTAAAAACCGGATGAGCTCCCTGCCTTCAGTATCATTCCCTGTTCTACTGATTAACAGCGGGTTTTCGCCCTGTTTTTTTAAATGAATGGCTACATTTAGCGGAGCGCCACCGGGTTTTGCGCCCGACGGCAGCATGTCCCAAAGTATTTCTCCAAAACACAGAATGTTTTCGTATCTCTTTTTTTCCATAATCCTATTGAGTTTGTTCAAATTTAACGTTTTGAAAATAGCTTTCCCTTTTTATTTTTATTTTTTTGATGGCAAAAAGAATAAAATATTATATTTGCAACCGCAAATAAAATGGTGGTTGTAGCTCAGTCGGTTAGAGCATTGGATTGTGGTTCCAAGGGTCGTGGGTTCGAATCCCATCTACCACCCCGAAAAAAAAAGTCCTGGTAAATCCGGGACTTTTTATTTTATACTTTTTGAAAGTGGTGAACTCATATAACAAAAACCCCGGATAAATTCCAGGCTTTTGTTTGTTCAATCCGATTATTTACTTTTCCTTTTTCTATTTTTATCCCATGCAAATAACCGGAATTATACTGGCAGGTGGGAAAAGCCTTCGTATGGGTACAGATAAGGCCCTTGTAGAGATAAACGGGAAACCGCTTCTGCAGCAGGCTATTGATTTGTGCCGGCCATTCTGCAACGATATTCTCATCAGTACGAATCAACCCGGCCATGCAGGATTTGGTTATCATACTGTTCCTGATGAAATAGCAGGTTGCGGTCCGTTGGGCGGAGTTTATTCCTGTTTAAAAAAATCGAAGACCGACTGGAATTTTGTTCTGAGCGTGGATGCCGCTTTTGTCGAACCCGGATTCCTCTGTTTTTTAACTTCGGAGAAAGAAGGTTTTGATGTTGTTGTCCCAAAGCACAAAAACGGAGTTGAACCACTGATTGCATTATATCATAAAAATTGTTTACCGGCCATTGCAAAGCAACTGGAAGAAGGCAAGTATAAAATGCAGGATCTCCTAAAACAGGTAAACACCCACTTTCTGGAGTCTCAATTTTGGGCCGAAAAATACCCCCGGATATTTTTCAATCTGAACCGTCCGGATGATATCCCCGAAACTGGCAGAAGAGTTCTGTAAATCGACATAAGTTTTCTATATCAATTGTTTGGAATCATTTTAAATATTTCATTCAGTTCAATTTAAATTGATTCTAAATACAATATTTGGTTATGATATTCTCTTTATTATAAGTGCTTTTTGATACATTTTTTAAGAGCATTCGTTCTCAATGTTCTTAAACATGTCTATGTATCTATTTTTTTATATATATCGATATGGGGAATTATCTATGTTTGCAAAACAAAAGTGATTTTTATGGTGAATTCAAGACGGGATTTTATCAAAATTTCTTCGTTAAGTGCTGCCGGAATTGTGGTTGGCGGAAAATATGTCCAGTCCGCAATTCAGTCATCCGGACTTTTTCAGAAAAATAGTCCGGAATCGGCAACCAGGACCGCTACGTATTGCGAAATCTGTTTTTGGAAATGCGCAGGATGGGTTCATAAAAACGAAGAAGGAAAAATTCAAAAGATTGTCGGTAACGACGATGATTCCAACTGCAACGGCAGGCTTTGCCCCCGCGGCACAGGCGGAGTAGGCATGTACTATGACGAAGATCGGCTGAAAACCCCGCTGCTTAGGGTAACCGGCCCGGATGGAAAACAAACTTACAAAGAAGTTTCGTGGGATGAAGTGTTCGATTTTATTGCCAAAAAATTAAATAAAATCAAAGAAGAGCACGGCCCGGAATGTACAGCTTTGTTTACGCACGGTTCAGGCGGTCATTACTGGGGAAATTTATTAAAAGCTTTTGGTTCCGGAAATATTGCAGCGCCGTCGTACGCACAGTGCCGGGGGCCGCGCGAAGTGGCCTTTATCGCTACTTTCGGAGCTGGTTTGGATTCGCCGGAACCCACCGACATCCGGGATACCCGCTGTCTTGTTTTGATTGGGTCGCACCTTGGCGAAAACATGCACAACGGTCAGGTGCAGGAAATGTCGGATGCGATTGACAAAGGCGCAACTATTATTACCGTGGACCCCCGTTTTTCGACAGCCGCCAGCAAATCAAAATTCTGGCTTCCCATAAAACCTGCCACCGACATTGCTTTATTACTTTCGTGGATCCGAGAAATTATCAATAACGAATGGTACGACAGAAAATATGTTGAAAAATACACCTATGGTTTTGAAGAATTAAAAGCATGGGTTCAGCCTTATACACCGGAGTGGGCTTACGGAATTACCACCATAAACCCGGAACAAATCAGGGAAACGGCACGGGAAATGGCCAACGCCTCACCCGCTGTGATTATCCATCCCGGACGGCATGTAACCTGGTATGGCGACGACACTCAGCGTTTGCGCGCAGTTGCCATTTTAAATGCGCTGTTAGGTTCCTGGGGACGCCGCGGTGGTTACTACACACCAGAAATGGCGCAGGTCCCTGAATATCCGCACCCGCCATTCCCAAAACCAACCCGTACCTGGCGCGATGCGATGGGCGGTAAATACAACCTGGCCGACCTTGCCCTTGCTTCGGGAGTTTGTGACGCTACCATCCCTTCACCGGAACTGGATTGTAACATCAAAGGCTGGATTGTGAACGGCACCAACCTGATTATGACTCTGCCCGATCAGAAAAAGACCATTGATGCCATCAACAATCTCGACCTGCTTGTGGTGGTTGATACCATGCCGATGGAAATTACCGGGTATGCAGATGTTGTTCTGCCTGAATGCACTTACCTGGAAAGATGGGACGATTTGCGCGTTGTTCACGGACGGATTCCCAACATTGCGTTACGCGCTCCCGCAACAGAACCAAAATACAATACAAAACCTGCTTACTGGATGGCGAAAGAACTTTCAAAAAAATTAGGGCTTGAGGATTATTTTGCCTGGAATTCGATGGAAGAGATGCTGGACTGGCAGTTGAAACAAATTGGATCGTCCCTTGAAGAGATGAAACGGATCGGGGTGAAAAACCTGTCTCGGGAGTTTGACGATTTATATTTTGCCCCGGATGAGGACATTGAGTTTAATACCAATACTGGAAAAATTGAATTGTATTCCACTGCTTTTGCTGAAGAAGGGTTCGACCCCCTGCCGCGTTACACCCCGCACATGGAACCGCCGACAGGATTCTATTATCTCAATTACGGGCGTGCGCCAATGCACACGTTCAGTCGTACCGCCAATAATCCAAACCTCACCGATTTAATGGACGAGAATACAATTTGGGTGAATCCAAAGGTGGCCAAAGAGTGGGGTTTAAAAAACGGACAGCCGGTCTACCTTGAAAACCAGGATGGCGTTGTATCCGATTTTCCGGCAAAAGTTAGGGTAACCGAACGTACGCGGTTCGATTCGGTGTATATCGTTCACGGATTTGGTCACGCCAATATAAAACTTACCCGCGCCTTTGGAAGAGGAGTGAGCGATTCGCAATTGATTACAAGAGTACTGATTGATCCGATTATGGGCGGAACTGGTATGAGGGGGAATTTTGTGACATTTCGTTTTGAAAAGGAAAGTGAGGTGCAGTCATGAGGTATGCAATGGCGATTGATACAAAAAAATGTGTGGGTTGTTCCGACTGTGTGGTAGCCTGCCAGACCGAAAACGATGTACCCATTGGTTATTGCCGCGACTGGATTGTGGAAGTAACCGACGGGACTTATCCGCAACTGGAAATTGAAATCCGGTCGGAAAGATGTAATCATTGCGAAAACTCTCCCTGCGTAAGGTGCTGCCCGACCGGCGCCAGCCATTACGAAGACGGGGGTATTGTAACGGTAACCCATAACGAATGTATCGGGTGCGGGGCTTGCATCGCCAGTTGTCCGTACGATGCGAGATATTCTCATCCCGATGGGTATGTTGATAAATGTACTTTTTGCCTGCATCGTGTGAAAAAAGGACAGCAACCTGCCTGCGTGGCTGTTTGCCCCACCAAGTGTATGTATTTTGGCGACCTGGACGATCCGAACAGCGACGTATCGAAAGTGCTGAAAAAACGAAAACACAAAACCCTGATTCCTGAGGCAGGAACAAAACCTCATGTTTATTACCTGATTTAAAACTGAAACAATGAGAGAAGAAATTATAACATCCGGAAGGTTAAATCCGAATATCGATCCTCATTTGGAGATATGGCACTGGCACATTCCGTTGTATCTTTTTCTGGGCGGGCTGGCTGCAGGCATTATGTTTTTTGCCAGTTTATATACCATTCTGAAAAAGGAAAACAAATACCCCGGCGCAGTGAGGAGAGCGCCCGTTATTGTACCTTTTTTAATTATCATCGGTCTGGCCGCCCTCTTTCTCGATTTACGCCATAAACTCTATTTCTGGCAATTATATACCACCATTAAAATACAGTCGCCCATGTCGTGGGGTGCGTGGACGCTGATGGCCATCACCCCGCTTTCGATTGCCTGGGTGGCCATTCACATCCGCGAGTTTTTTCCGAACTGGGACTGGAAATTTACCATCCTGAAAGAATTGGAAAAATTTCTGATCAAATACAAAGTTTACCTGGCCTGGGTCATTTTGTATTTTTCTGTCATCCTCGGAATTTATACGGGAATCTTGTTTTCAGCATTTAATGCCAGGCCGCTTTGGAATACCTCCATTCTCGGGCCGTTGTTTTTAACTTCCGGGCTTTCGGCAGGTGCGGCGGTAATTATCATGTTTTCAAAACGACAAAAAGAACGGATCAATTTTGCCAAAATCGATATTATGCTTATCGGCATCGAACTGTTCCTCATCGTCCATATGTTTATGGGGTTTCTGGCCAGCACCGAAGTGCAGATTGAAGCGGCCAACCTGTTCCTGGGCGGTCCGTACACTGCCCCGTTCTGGATTTTTGTGGTCATCATCGGAATGCTGTTACCGGCAGTGCTCGAATTCCTCGAATTACGGAAATTCCACATCCCCGCGGTTATCCCGGTGGTGCTTGTCCTTTTCGGGAGTTTGATGCTCCGGTTTATTATTGCGTACGCCGGGCAACTCAGCCGGTGGTTGTATTAGTTCAAAGTTTAAAGTTGAAGGTTCAAAGTTCAGAGTTTAAAGTGTCAAAAAAAAATATAAAGAATATCAAAAAATGGAACAAAAAAAATACATGAACCCATACCTCGGAGGAACTCTCCTTGGGTTGGTTTTGATTGCAGCATTCTGGGTTTCCGGCAGGGGACTCGGAGCGAGCGGCGCATCAAAAAGTGTGATTGTGGCAGGTGTTAAAACCATTGCCCCGGCACACGCCGAAAAGACCGCATTTTATAACGACTACCTCGAAACTCATCCCAATCCGCTGAAAGAATGGCTGGTATTTCAGATGATGGGGGTGATTGTGGGAGGATTTGTTTCGGGCGCCATTGCAGGCAGGTTAAAATTTAAGGTCGAAAAGTCGCCGAAAATTACCAACCGGACCCGGCTGATTTTTGCCGT
>CAYWBV010000061.1:4681-16077 GCA_964455785.1 uncultured Maribellus sp. | reverse complement strand
AGCTGCTCCATCAGCGATTTTTTATCGACCCTGATTCCCATGGAAGAAATTTCGAAAGCGCGCTGAAGTACATCGTTCCAGATGATCATATCTCCGTTTAACCCTTTGTAACCACTGGAGGTAGGCGTAATCCAGTCGTCGTAGTCGGGTGCGCGCCCGTCGTGGATTTCCCCGTTGGGCATCACGCCGCCGATGCCGATGACAAAAATGGCCCCGTATTTTTTGACCGCTTCGGTTTCGCGTTCCAGCGGCGTCAGTCCCGGGTATTCAGCAGCCAAATCTTCCGCATGGATAAACGTAATTTCTTCCGGCAACTGCGGTTTTATTACAGAGTAACTTTCGGTGACGAGGAATTCTGTCCTCACCATGGCCGCGTATATTTTACTGACTGCCTTTTTCAAAAATGTAAGGTTTCGTTCGTCGGCAGTAATCACCCGTTCCCAGTCCCACTGGTCAACATAAAGCGAATGTATGTTCGTCAGTTCTTCATCAGGGCGAATGGCGTTCATATCGGTGTAAATTCCCGAACCTACCGGAATATTGAGGTCGGCCAGCGCCAGTCTTTTCCATTTGGCCAGCGACTGGACAATTTCGGCTACCGTTTCCTGCAAATCTTTGATAGGAAACGAAACAGGGCGTTCAATTCCGTTTAAATCGTCGTTGATACCTGTTCCTTTTTTTACAAAGAGCGGGGCTGTTACCCTTCGCAACCGAAGTTCCGACGCAAGGTTTGCCTGAAAAAAGTCTTTGATAAGTTTAATAGCCTGTTCGGTCTGGTTAACATCCAGTACCGACTGGTAGTTTTTTGGTATAAAAAGTTTCATTTTTTTTCAATTTTTGTCTATTGCAGGGCAAAAATATAATTCTGCTTTCATTTTGAAAGAAACAACCATAAAAATGTTTCATAATATTTTGATTTGATTGAAATTCATAAAATGATGATAACTGATTTTTAATTTTGAATAAAATGCGATTTTTAATTTTGCATGAATAAAATGCACGATTTCAGAAAAAATATAAAGCGGCTTTACCTCATAAAAATCTCGAAATGGTTTAATATGGTCATGCCGGTTGTCGTGCTTTTTTATCACAGCAACGGAATGGGGATGCAACAGATTTTTGTGTTGAAGGCCATTTATTCGGTGGCTATCGTAGCCATGGAAATTCCGTCGGGATGGATGGCCGACGTTTGGGGCCGCAAAAAGACGCTTATTTTTGGGAGCATTTTAGGAAGCGCCGGATTTCTGATGTATAGTTTTTCATTTGGTTTCTGGGCGTTTGTGGCAGCCGAGATTATCCTCGGCATTGGCCATTCTTTTGTTTCGGGCGCCGATTCGGCCCTGCTTTTCGACAGTTTAAAAGCTTCCGGGAAAACCGAAGAATACATCAAACAGGAAGGGCGTATTACATCGGCAGGGAATTTTGCCGAAGCCGTTGCAGGTATTACAGGCGGTCTTCTGGCTGCCGTTAGTTTACGAACACCGTTTTATTTCCAGTTTGCCGTGGCTGCCATCGCCATTCCTGCTTCGTTTACTTTAGTTGAGCCGGCAATCCATTCTGCCGGGAAAATTCTTTCCATTCAAAAGCTTGTAAAAAATATCAAAAACAGTTTTGTACACCACCAGGAACTTAGGATTTCCATTTTACTATCTTCGGTTACCGGAACGGCGACGCTCACTTTTGCCTGGTTAGTGCAACCGTTTTTTGAAGCGATAGAACTACCGGTGGCGTTGTTCGGGATGATGTGGACGTTGTTGAACCTCACGGTAGCGGTTTCATCGGCATTTGCTCACCGCGCCGAAATACTTCCGCTAAAAAAGATTACGCTCCCGGCGATAATTATCCTGTTGTCGATGGGATACTTTTTTTCAGGTTTTTGGATCTCGCGGTGGGGAATTATTTTTCTTTTCCTTTTTTATTTTGTTCGGGGAATTGCTACTCCGATACTAAAAAACCACATGAACCAGCATACCGGAAGCGAAGTCAGGGCAACCCTGCTCAGTGTCCGTAATTTTATTATCCGCATCAGTTTTGCAGTAATCGGACCTTTGCTTGGCTGGATAACCGACAACGTCAACCTGGAAAGTGCATTTATTCTGGCCGGAGCAGTTTATTTGGTTTCGGCGCTTATCATTATCCTTCCGTGGATAAAAAAAGATTACCGAAATCAAACACACTCTGACAATGAACTGTTATCTTCATAACGTAAGCGGAGGAATTCAAGGTAGTGCCGACTGTTTTTGTAGTATTGCAACATAAAAAGAATAAAGTTGATTTTATAGGAAAATGATAAAACTTCATATTAAAAATATGGTTTGCAACCGCTGTAAAATGGTGGTTAAAGCAGAGTTGGAAAAGCTTGGATTCAGGCCGGTTGTAGTTGAACTGGGAGAAGTTACGCTGGACGGGGGCCTCTCGGGCGAAGAAAAACTGAAAATTGGAGAGGCCTTACAAATGGTGGGATTTGAAATCATTGACGATAAAAAAGGAAGATTGATTGAAAAAATCAAAACCTTGATTGTCGAACTGGTGCAGGAACATAACAACGAGCTCAAAAACAATCTTTCCGATTATTTAAGTAGCCGCCTGAACCATGACTACACTTATATCACCAATCTCTTTTCGGAGGTGGAAGGAACTACCATCGAAAAATACTTTATTGCCCAGAAAATTGAAAAGGTGAAGGAATTGCTGGTGTATGACGAACTTAGCCTGAGTGAAATCGCTTTTCAGCTCAACTATTCGAGCGTAGCTTATTTAAGTAACCAGTTTAAAAAAGTAACAGGTCTGACTCCCCGTCATTTTAAAAATATTCAGACGATAAGACGCAAATCGCTCGACGAGGTGTAAATCTTATAAATCATTCTGAAAATGATGTAAAACATCAGCGGACGTTTGTTGCCAACTTTGTGCCATACAATTTAAAGACAAACGACATGGCAAATATTAATAAAATCTCCTCGGAAGGAAATAAAAAAACAACCCCGGCGATGATTACCGGAATTGGAACCGGACAACCGAAAAATCACGGATTTGTTAAAACGGGTTTCAACCCGGGCAAAGCCGAATTTAAAACGTTGAAATTTTCGCCGTTGCAAACAGAGCCTTCAAAAATTACGAAACCGCTTAACGGCGAGAAAACAATAAAAAAGACGTTTCCTGTGCTGCAAATGAGTTGTGCCTCGTGTGCCGCAAGTGTAGAGAGTATCATCAAAAACCAGGACGGGGTGATAAATGCATCCGTAAATTTTGCTTCGGCAACGGTGCTTGTCGAATATCTTCCCAACAGGATTCAGCCGGCAGATTTTCAAAATGCGGTCCGGTCTGTTGGGTATGATTTGTTAATTGAACAAAATGAGAATAAAACGGAATCTCTCGAAGAAATTCACCGGAAAAAATACCGGCAGTTGAAATGGCGGATGATTGGGGCGGTGCTTCTTTCGCTTCCGGTGGTAATTATCGGGATGTTTTTTATGAATATTCGTTATGCCAATGAAATCATGTGGGTTTTGTCCACTCCGGTTTTGCTTTTCTTTGGAAAAGATTTTTACGTCAACGCCTGGAAGCAGGCCAAACACCGCAAGGCAAATATGGATACCCTGGTAGCGCTCAGTACCGGCGTGGCTTATTCATTTAGTATTTTTAATACTTTGTTCCCCGGTTTCTGGCACGAAAGAGGATTACATGCCCATGTTTATTTTGAAGCGGCGGCCGTTATCATTGCCTTTATTCTCCTCGGAAAACTACTGGAAGAAAAAGCCAAAGGAAACACTTCGTCGGCGCTTAAAAAACTGATAGGGCTTCAGCCTAAAACAGTAACCGTAATCCGCGAGAATGAAACCCATACACAAATTCCGGTGGAAGAGGTTAAAAAAGGTGATGTTATTCTGGTAAAACCCGGTGAAAAAATTGCTGTTGACGGAAAGGTAACCAGCGGCAGTTCGTATGTGGATGAAAGTATGCTCAGCGGCGAACCAGTTCCAGTTTTAAAACAGGAAAACGAGAAGGTCTTTGCAGGAACCATCAACCAAAAAGGTAGTTTTCGGTTCAGGGCCGAAAAAGTAGGAGCAGAAACCATGCTGGCGCAAATCATCCAAATGGTGCAGGACGCGCAGGGAAGTAAAGCGCCTGTGCAGAAATTGGTGGACAAAATTGCCGGAATTTTTGTGCCGGTGGTTATCGTCATTGCCGTTCTGGCATTTATCACCTGGCTTATTTTGGGTGGAGAAAATGGTTTTACGCACGGCCTGCTGGCAATGGTAACTGTTTTGGTTATCGCTTGTCCGTGTGCTTTAGGGCTGGCGACACCTACAGCTATTATGGTGGGTGTGGGCAAGGGCGCTGAAAAAGGTATTCTGATAAAAGATGCAGAAAGCCTCGAACTGGCTAAAAAAGTGAATGCCGTTGTACTGGACAAAACCGGCACCATTACCGAAGGAAAACCGGAAGTTGCCGGCATACTTTGGCTGGAAAATGATAACCGCACAAAACAAATTTTATTCAGTATCGAAAAGCAATCGGAACATCCGCTGGCAGATGCTGTGACAAATTATTTAGGGGAGATGTCAATCGTTGCGGTAGATCATTTTGAAAGTATTACAGGGAAAGGGGCCAAAGCAAATGTTGAAGGCAAAACCTACCGGGTTGGAAACCAAAACCTGCTTGAAGAAAACCGTATTCAAATTAACGGGCGATTATCGGAAGCCGCGGCAAAGTGGAGCGACAAATCAAAAACCGTGATTTGGCTGGCTGACGAAAATAATGCGCTGGCTGTTGTGGCTATTTCCGACAGAATAAAGGAAACCTCGGCTGAAGCGGTTCACCGGTTGCAAAAATCGGGAATCAAAGTTTATATGATCACCGGCGACAATGAAGCTACAGCAAAAGCCATTGCTGCGCAGTCCGGAATTATTCATTTTAAGGCGGGTGTGTTGCCCGAACAAAAAGCAGCCTTTGTTAAACAGTTGCAAAATGAAGGTAAAATAGTTGCGATGGTGGGCGATGGTATCAACGACAGTACAGCGCTCGCGCAGGCCAATGTTGGCATTGCCATGGGAAAGGGGAGTGATGTTGCTATGGATGTAGCAGCAATGACCATCATCTCGTCTGATCTGAATAAAATTCCAACGGCCATAAAATTGTCGAAACAAACGGTTGCGGCGATACGCCAAAATCTTTTCTGGGCATTCATTTACAACGTGATTGGAATTCCCGTGGCAGCCGGAATTTTATTTCCGTTTAATGGATTTTTGCTGAACCCGATGATTGCAGGCGCGGCAATGGCACTGAGCAGTGTAAGTGTGGTGAGCAATAGCCTGCGGTTAAAGTGGAAAAAATAAAAAAGACTGTAATGTTTTTGGTTACAGTCTTTTTTTGAAGAAATTTTGTGGAGCTGCCGGGAGTCGAACCCGGGTCCAAACGAGGAAGCCACAAGCTTTCTACATGCTTAGCCCCGACTTGTTTTTCGAGTGCCGGCTGGATCAGGGCCACCGACCAACACCTTAGCTCCTTTATTTTCGCAGAAACCCCAGAGCAAAATTCCCGCTAGCCTCGATTTACTTGCACCGCCGGATCGGGCCGCTTCGTGGCAACAGCACCCGGGCGATGTCTCGTTCCAGAACCTTGTTCCGGAATAAAGCATAAACCTACTTCATTCGGTTACGCAGCAAGAGCGTAATTATTTTCGCCAATTATGTTTTGATCATTATTTTATAGGGTCAACAACCAAAACCCTGCATGCTTACCTGCCTCTTCTACCCGCTGTCAAAACCAGTCAGCCCCGGTAAAATAGCGCACAAAAATACGAAAAATTATGGATTAACCTGCGTTTGTTTATAACGGTATATTTCCATGTTTTCTCGGCGGATTCGATTTCCGTTTATTCTGCGTCATATCGAGCGCTCCGATAATTTTTTTACGTGTGTCTTTCGGATGGATGATTTCATCAATATAACCCAGCGAAGCGGCTTTGTAGGGATTGGCAAATTTATCGCGGTACTCCTGAACAGCCGCCGCTTTTTCTTCCGCGGTGAGTTTATTTCGATGGATGATGTTAATGGCGCCTTCGGGTCCCATTACAGCAATTTCTGAAGTAGGAAACGCAAAATTTACATCGGCGCCAATGTGTTTGCTCGACATTACGTCGTAAGCTCCGCCATACGCTTTCCGTGTGATGATCGTGATTTTGGGCACCGTTGCTTCGGCAAAAGCATAAAGTAGTTTTGCCCCGTGTTTGATAATTCCGCCAAATTCCTGGCTGGTTCCGGGTAAAAATCCGGGAACATCGACAA
Source organism: uncultured Maribellus sp. (assembly GCA_964455785.1). Classification (GTDB taxonomy): domain Bacteria; phylum Bacteroidota; class Bacteroidia; order Bacteroidales; family Prolixibacteraceae; genus Draconibacterium. The sequence goes on along the minus strand of CAYWBV010000061.1, from coordinate 9,787 downwards.
AAGTTACCAGCGGTAAATTGAAAGCATCGCAAAAACGTACAAAACGGGCTGCCTTTATCGATGAGTTGATATCGAGTACACCGGCGAGGTGTGCCGGCTGGTTGGCCACAATTCCCACAGGTTTCCCTGCGAAACGGGCAAACCCCACAATCATGTTCTGCGCATATTGCGGCTGTACTTCCAGAAAGTGTTTGTTGTCGATTACTTTCTGAATGATTTCGTGCATATCGTAGGGTTTGTTCGGATCGGCAGGAACCAGTTCCTGTAAACTTTCTTCTACCCTGTCCGACGGATCGATAGTGGTTTTTACAGGTGGATCTTCGAGGTTATTGGAGGGGAGAAAACTCAGCAGTTCCCGTATCATCATCAGGGTCTGATCCTCGTCGGCGCCGTTAAAATGGGCCACGCCGCTTTTGGTTGCGTGAGTGAAAGCCCCGCCCAGTTCTTCTTTACTCACCTCTTCGTGGGTAACGGTTTTAATTACTTCGGGCCCGGTAACAAACATGTGGCTTTTTTCATTCACCATAAAAATGAAGTCGGTGAGGGCAGGGGAGTAAACTGCACCTCCGGCGCACGGACCAAGAATGGCTGAAATTTGCGGGATTACACCTGACGACATCACGTTGTTATAAAAAATATCGGCATATCCGGCGAGGCTTTCCACGCCTTCCTGAATCCGGGCGCCTCCCGAGTCGTTTAGACCGACAATGGGCGCTCCCATTTTTAGCGCAAGGTTTTGTATTTTCACAATTTTATCGGCATTGGCGCGGCTCAGCGAACCACCGAAAACGGTAAAGTCCTGTGCAAAAACATACACCAGCCTGCCGCTTACTTTTCCATATCCCGAAATCACCCCGTCTCCCAGTATTTTGTTGGCGCCCATTTCAAAGTCATTATTCCGGTGGGTCACCAGTTTATCGATTTCCGTGAATGTTCCGGGATCGAGCAGTTGCAGTACTCTTTCACGAGCCGACTTTTTCCCTGCAACATGTTGTTTCTCGATACGTTCCTTGCCGCCTCCCAGTTCCGCCTGCCTGTTGTACTCTTCCAACTGGCTGTATTTTGTATTTAAATCCATATTTTTTATTGGGTTTATTCCAGTTCAATTAATATTTGATTTCCTTCAACAGTGTCGCCTTCTTTTATATTGATTTTTTTGACTAAACCATCTTTGGGCGCTTTGTATTCGCTTTCCATTTTCATTGCAGAAATAATGACAGATGTTTCGCCCTTTTTAATGGGATCTCCTTCTGAAACCAAAATTTTTACCACTTTCCCGGGCATGGGCGATGAAATATTTTTTTCGTTGGAACCAAATCCGTTGCCTCCCCGGTTGATCAAATAACGCGCTTCGGCGTCGATGACTTCTATTTCGAATGACTTATAAAGGGTGTGTGCCGTATATTTTTTGGGAACATTGTGGGGGACAAGCTCGATGTTGTAGGAATGGCCGCTTTCTAGGATGGAAAAGGTTCCGTCGAGGGTGTGCAACAAATCGACATTGTAAATTTTTCCATCCACCTCCACCTCAAGTAAATTTCCGTCCTGATTTAACAGGTTTACCCAGGCAACGCGATCTTCAACTTTTATTTCAACTGGCATAAAATTATGATTAGAAATGATTGATGTAAGTAATTTTTTTCCACCGGCTTTGAGCAGGTCCAAACTCCTTTTTGTTGAGTTCGATGTTGCCCAGTTTATCAAGGTAGTCGATAAAAGTTGCAATAATTACCATATCATCGCAACTGTCACAAGGGTCTTTCTGCATCAATTGCTCCTGGTTTTTTTCGATAAAATGGGTATCATATTTTCCGTCGATAAAATTCGGGTTGAGCATAATTCGTTCAAGATATTTGATGGATGTTTTTACCCCGGTAATTTTATATTCGTACAATGCTCTGCGCATCCGCCGGATGGCTTCGTCCCTGTCGTTTCCCCAAACGATAAGTTTTGAAATCATGGGGTCGTAGTAAATCGGGATTTCGTACCCCTCATAAACATACCCGTCAGTCCTGACACCCAACCCCATAGGTTCCGAAATTTTGTAGATTTTTCCTGCGCTGGGCATAAAATTATTGTCGGGGTCTTCGGCGTAAATCCGGCACTCAATGGAATGCCCTGTTTGTCTCAGATCGTCCTGTGTAAATCCAAGTTCCTGGCCTTCGGCTATTTTTATCTGTTGTTTTACAAGGTCGATCCCGGTAACCCTTTCGGTGATAGGATGTTCAACCTGCAACCGGGTGTTCATTTCAAGAAAATAAAAATTCAAACTATTGTCAACCAGAAACTCGATGGTTCCGGCGCCGGTGTAGTTAACGGCTTTTGCCGCTTCGACAGCCGATTCTCCCATTTTCCGGCGTAACTCCGGCGTCATTAAAGGCGATGGCGTTTCTTCTATCATTTTCTGGTGCCGCCGCTGGATGGAACATTCTCTTTCAAAAAGATGAACCACATTCCCGTGCTGGTCGGCCAGTATCTGAAATTCGATGTGATGCGGCGAAGTGATGTATTTTTCGATGTAAACCGAATCGTCGCCAAAGGCCGACTGAGCTTCAGAACGAGCAGCCCTCACTGCCTCGACCACCTGCGATTTAGCGTGTACCAAACGCATTCCTTTTCCGCCACCACCGGCCGACGCTTTTATCATTACCGGCAACCCTATTTCTTCGATGGCCAGTAACGCCTCTTCCTCCGTTTTAATACTTCCTTCGGTTCCCGGAACAACAGGGATTTTTGCTTTTTTCATGGCATCGCGGGCCATCAGTTTATCGCCCATCTGAACAATGACTTCGGGAGACGGGCCGATAAAAATGATTCCTTCCTCGTTACACCTTTGGGCAAAACGGGCGTTTTCCGACAAAAAACCATATCCGGGATGAATGGCGTCGGCGTGGCAGTTTTTGGCCACAGCAATAATTTTTTCAATGTTCAGGTAACTATCGCTGGATGCGGCCTTTCCAATGAGGTAGGCCTCGTGGGCGTATCTTACATGGAGCGAAGTGCGGTCGGCTTCAGAGTAAACGGCAACAGCTTCAATGTCCAGTTCCCGGCAGGTACGCATTATTCGGATGGCGATTTCGCCGCGGTTAGCAATCAGAATTTTTTTTATTCGGTTCATTCTATTTATCGGATAAAATCAACAAGTTTTATCTTGTTAAAAAACACAATCAATAATAACTAAGTTCTTTCCAAAATGTTTAAACTGTTTTTTTGCGTGCTTAAATTACTTGAAGTAAACAAATCTTCAAATCAAAGTATGTTAATAAATGTAAATAGAGGCTGTAAAGGGGCTTTATCCGGCAGATATTTGGAACAACTTAAATATCAGTTCAAAAATTACAAATTTTTATGAAAAAATATTTTCTATTCTTAATAAACATCTTATTTTTGACCATCTCAAGAAAAACCGACTATGAAATTAAACTACCTCTTAATTCTGTTATTTGTTTTTACAGCTTTATTATCCCGTGCTCAGGATTTAAATTATACGCTTTCAGACGATTCTCTGGTAAATTATCATGCCAGCAATAAAAAGGTTTATTATGCAACCCGAACGGAAATCGTACCCAAAATCGACGGAAAGCTCGATGACGAGTGTTGGAAATGGGTTGGCGTTTGGGACGGCGGTTTTATCCAACAACAACCACATCAGGCCAAAGCGCCTTCGCAGGAAACCGAGATAAAAATCCTTTATGATGATGATTACCTCTATTTTGCTATCATTTGCCACGATAACGAACCGGAAAAAATGAGCCCGATTCTGGGGCGACGCGACGAAAACAATGGCGATATGACCGGAATTGCCCTCGATTCGTACAACGACAAACAAACCGCGTTTGAATTTAATGTTACGGCGGCCGGACAGAAAGTTGACCTGATGCATCTTGGCGAATATGGATGGGATTTTAACTGGGATGCGGTTTGGGATGGAAAGTCGTCGGTGGGAGATTCGGCGTGGTATGCTGAGATGCGCGTACCTTTCACCCAGTTGAGGTTTGCCAACAAAGACGAACATGTTTGGGGAATGCACATCTGGAGATGGATTCACCGGCTGAACGAAGAAGATCAGTGGAAACTGATTCCGATCGACGCACCTGCCATGGTTTATATTTTTGGCGAACTCAGGGGAATAAAAGACATACCGTATAAACGGAATTTCGAAGTTATGCCCTACGCAAAAACCAAATATATTTCGGATACAAAAGATAAATATAATTACGGTTTCGGATTGGATGGTAAAATAGGCGTTACATCCGATTTTACCCTTGATTACACGATAAACCCTGATTTTGGCCAGGTGGAAGCCGACCCGTCGGAACTGAACCTGACGTCGTACGAAGTTTTTTATGATGAAAAAAGGCCGTTTTTTCTTGAAGGAAACAGTATTCTGGATTACGGCGCAGGTTCCGACCTGTTGTTTTACTCGCGCCGGATTGGCCATGCGCCAAGCTACGAACCCGAATTGAGCGAAGGAGAAATTTCTTCCGTCCCCGACAATACCTCGATTCTTAACGCCATGAAACTGACCGGGAAGAATAAATCGGGATTGTCGCTCGGTATCATAAACAGCATGACTGCACACGAAAAAGCTTCTGTTTATTCCGGCACCGGGAAAACAGAAGAAGCAGTTGAACCTTTTACCAACTATTTTATCGGAAGGGTAAAACAGGATTTTAACAGGGGAAACACTGTTTTAGGAGGAATGGTAACTTCAACCATAAGGAATATTAAAGATGAACAACTTGAATTTTTGCCCGACAATTCGCTGGTGGGCGGAATCGATTTTCAGCACAACTGGTTAAACCGAAAATATTTTGTTGATGTAAAAAGTTTTTTTTCGAAAGTGAATGGGGAGACAACTTCCATATCGGAATTACAAAGGAATTCGCGCCACTATTTTCAAAGAACGGATGCCGATCATCTGACTTTTGATCCGGATAAAACCAGTTTACAGGGCTGGGGCGGCCAGGTTAGCGGGGGAAAACGGAGTGGTAAATTCAGAATTGAAGGTTCTCTCGACTGGCGATCGCCGGGAGTTGAACTAAACGACCTGGGTTATTTGCGACAGGCTGATTATATCGATCAGGAAATCAGCGCTATTTATCG
>CAYWBV010000061.1:0-4581 GCA_964455785.1 uncultured Maribellus sp. | reverse complement strand
CAGACCAACAGCAGTAAAGATTTATTTTTTGGAACCGGAGCCGAGTTCACCCGTTTCGATGAAAAAATATCGAAAGAAAATGAATATACATTTTATGCCTACTGGCTAATCAGCAACCGGCTTTCGCTTACATCAAACACCGTTTTTACTGCCGGAATCGACAACAGCCAGTACATTCTACAAAAAACCATCGGCGACAAAAGAGAATATATTGTAGGGAAACTTGACCGGAAAACATTGTACAGTACACTCCGCGCCGAATTTTTTGTTACGCCCGAATTTTCGCTTCAGTACTACGGCAGCCCTTACGCGTCCACGGGGCAGTTTCTCGACTACCGAAAAGTGTCCGATTCAAAATCAAAAGACCTAAACCGCCGCTACACTTTTTTGTCGGTGCCAGCCGGGTTCGATCAAATTTATGTGAGGGACGAAAACAATAACCCGGTTATCAATCTCACCGCTGATAATCCTGATTTTAACTTTCAGGAGTTTCGCTCGAATTTTGTTGCCCGGTGGGAATACAAAACCGGTTCGACGCTTTATTTTGTATGGACCAACAACCGCTCGCGATACGAAAGTGTTTACGATTCTTCGGTGTTAGACAGTTTGAAAGGGATCTCGAAAGTGAAGGCGCAAAATGCTTTTATGATAAAACTAAGCTACTGGTTCTCTCTTTAAGCCAAAATTGTATCTTTGGCGCCGTGAAGCTGGCGCAATACATACCATTCTATAAAAGAAACCTGCACCTTGCACTCCCGGTTGTTGTGTCGCAAATAGGGCAGGTTACCGTTCATCTGGCCGATATTATGATGGTGGGGCATGCCGGTACAATCGATTTGGCCGCGGCATCATTCGCGAACAATGTTTTTATCATTGGGATGTATTTTGGGATGGGAATCACAATCGGGCTAACACCTCTGGTTGGAAAAGCGTTCGGAAACAACGATTTGAAACAGGTTGTTGTCTGGTTGAAAAACGGGATGGTTACTCATTTTGTATCAACTGTGCTGCTTACCTTAATCATGTTTGGAGTCTATTTTTTTCTGCCGTTTATGGGTCAGACACCTGAAGTACTGGCAAAAGCAAAGCCGTATTTTATTGTACTTTGTTCCTCCTATTTGCCGTTTATGCTGTTTTTTTCATTCAAACAATTTTTTGAAGGAATCGGTAATACGCGGATGGCCATGAAAATTACGCTGACAGCCAACGCCATAAATATAGCGCTGAATTACCTGTTGATTTTTGGCAAGTTCGGGTTCCCCGAGATGGGGTTGATGGGCGCGGGAATTGGTACTTTGGTTTCGCGTATTTGTATGCCGCTGATGTTTGTTTTCTATATCACCCGAAGGCCGCGTTTCCGAAGGTATTTTATTTTGGCCCGGGCCCAGATTTTGGTAAGGGAAAAAATCATTTCGGTTTTAAAAATAGGGATACCTATTGCTTTCCAGATTATTGTCGAAGTGATAACATTTAGTATCGGTGCAATAATGATGGGATGGATTGGTGAGATACCACTTGCTGCGCACCAGGTGGCCATCGGTATGGCTTCTTTTACATACATGATTTCTCTTGGGATTTCGCAGGCAAATACCATCCGGGTAAGCCACCAGATGGGCTTAAAAGATTTCTGGGCGTTAAAAATGGCCGCGGGCGCTTCCACTCATTTGGTACTGGTATTTATGGGTCTTATGGCGATTGTATTCGTAGTAACCCGCAATTATCTGCCTTTTCTTTTTACTTCCGATCCGGCGGTTATCCCGATTGCATCCGGACTTCTTATTATTGCCGCCATTTTTCAGTTGTTCGATGGATTGCAGGTGGTAATGTTGAGCACACTTCGCGGAATGGCCGATGTTAAAATACCGATGGGGATTGCTATTGTCGCCTATTTAGGCATTGGTATTCCAACCAGTTATATTTTTTCATTCCTGTTACACGCCGGCCCGCAGGGAATCTGGTACGGATATCTTATCGGGCTGGGACTGGCAGGAATCTTCTTTTATTTCAGATTCAGGCATGTTCTTTCGAAAAAAACAAAAGGGGAAGTATAAAACCGGAATAAAAATTCATAAAAAGTTTGTCCGTTATCGTTGAATAACGGATAACAAAAAGCTGCAAAATAATCTTGTACTGGTTTGAAATCATCTTATTAAGACGTATTTTGTAGTCTTAATTTTAGACCAAAAAAAATGAAAGCAGCCGTTCTTGAAACCTACCGTAATTTTGTGTGGAAAGAAGTGCCAACGCCTGAAGTTAAACCCGGGGAAGTTTTGGTGAGAATAAAATTTGCCAGCATTTGCGGTACAGACATGCACATTTTTCCAGGCGACTTTTTCTCCCGCACACAAGTACCTTTTATTCCTGGTCACGAAATGGGAGGAGTTGTGGAGGAAATCGGAGAAGGAGTTACGGGTTTTGAGACAGGGGACAAAGTTGCCGTAGATCCCATCATTTGGTGCGGCGAGTGTCCGGCATGTCGGCGAAAACATTATCCGGCCTGTACAAAATTAAAATTACTTGGCGTTGATTTGGACGGTGGTTTTGCTCAATACATATCTGTCCCGCAGCACATGCTTTTTAAAGCGGCGCCACATATTCCCGACGAGCATGTGGCATTGGTCGAAATTTTTGCCATTGGTTTTCATGCCAATAACCGGGCGGCAACAAAAGCAGGCGATACAATTGTTATCTGGGGCGCAGGCAGGGTGGGGCAGGTGATTTTGCAGGCTGCCCGGACCAAAACCGACGGCGTTATTTTTATGGTTGATCCGCTGGAGAACCGCCTCGAAATTGCAGTTAAAAATTTTGAAAATGTAGTTGCCATCAATCCGAAGAAAGAAAATCCCGTCGAAGCAATTAAACGGCACACCAATGGAAAAGGCGTTGATATTGCATTCGAAGCCGTTGGTCACGCCGAGGAAATCGAAGGGGTTTACACGCCGGTGCGAAGTTGTATCCAAAGTTTGCGTGGTGGCGGAAAGGTTTGTGTACTCGGTTTGGGCGACGATCCTTCACCTGTATTGTTTAAGGAATTGATCTGGAAAGAGGGTCAGATTGTTACATCGCGCGTCAGCGACGGCGAATTTGCCGAAGTAATGGACCATTTAAATGCCGGAAATCTAAAACCCGACGCGCTAATATCAAAAGTTATGCGCGGTTCGGAAATACAACAGGCATTTGAACTCCTTCAAAATGAGAAGGAAAAATACATAAAGGTGTTGCTTGACTTCCAATAAGTAATTGTACAACATTTAAATAATTTTTGGTAGTCCGAAATATATCCATATTTTCGTGTCCGTACACGGAAAAGTGTTTACACGGGATTTTATAACTTAAATCAAACAAAATAAAATGGAATTAGGAAAATATAGTTTTGGGGTTGGCGACAGGTTTAACCACGAGGGGGAAGCGCAGTTAAGTGCTTTAATCAGCGCAACCGCAGAGGGAATAGAAGTAACTCCGGTCTGGAACAAATCGAACCGCGAACATAATATTGTTCATTCCGAACCTTCGGGAACCCGGCAGGAAGCTGATAACGCCGTAAAAAATTTAGGTTGGGAGGGCCCCTATTTTGTAGATGCCGACCACATTAACCTAACCAACGTGGACCGGTTTATTCCGTTTTGCGATTTTTTTACGCTAGATGTCGCCATGTATATTGGCAATGAATCGCCGGTCGGAGAGGTGGAAGCTTTTAAAAACTCATGTACTGGTTTTGGCGGAAAAGTTGTTATTCCGGGAATTGAAGAACCTGTTGTAATTACAGAAGCATTACTGGAATCGGTAGCCGGAAAATACCTTGCCGCAATAAAGGAAGCCGGGAAAATTTACCGCCATATCGAAGAAATAAAAGGCGCAGGAAAATTTGTTACCGAAGTTTCGATGGACGAGGTGGAAACGCCACAAACGCCGGTTGACATGTTTTTTATCCTGAAAATGATTGCCGACGAAAAAATTCCTGCGCAAACCATTGCCCCGAAATTTACCGGAAGGTTTAACAAAGGAGTTGATTATGTTGGCGATGTGGAGCAGTTTGCCAAAGAATTTGAGCAGGATGTACTGGTAATTGATTATGCTGTGAAAGAGTTTGGCCTTCCTGAAGACTTAAAACTGAGCGTCCATTCGGGTTCCGACAAGTTTACCATTTATCCGGTTATGGCACAGATTATTGCAAAATACGACAAGGGAATTCATGTAAAAACGGCTGGCACCACCTGGCTCGAAGAGGTGATTGGTCTGGCCATCTCAGGTGATGAAGGGCTCGAAGTAGCTAAAGAAATATACAGGAATGCGCTTTCAAGAAAAGATGAACTCTGCGCTCCGTATGCCGACGTAATCGATATTAACGATTCAAAACTTCCGACTCCGGAAGAAGTGGCTGGCTGGACTGGAGAAAAATTCGGAAACACATTGCGCCATATTCCCGGGCATCCCGATTATAATTCCAATTTCCGTCAGTTAATTCATGTAGGTTATAAAGTAGCCGCCGAAATGGGTGAAAAATACACTGGCCTTCTGGAAAAATATACCGAAGTAGTTGGCGGTTGTGTGGAAGAAAATATTTATGAACGCCATTTAAAA
>CAYWBV010000060.1:0-16153 GCA_964455785.1 uncultured Maribellus sp. | reverse complement strand
AACAATAACTTTGACATTTTCTGTTAAATACAAAATCAATCTGTTATTTTTGATACAAAAAAAGTTATTATATAATTTGATTCTGAAAAATATGCGAAAAACAATAAAAATCTGCTTTTGGATTGCGGTTGTATTTGTTTTCACTTCGTGTGGTCATAAAACAAAAACAGAAAAGGAGGAAGATTTTCCGCCTGAAATGACAACTTTTAATTCCTTTGAAGGAAATCCTTTGTTCGCAGGTACCGACGCTGAAACCTGGGACAAACAAATCCGCGAACGTGGGTTTATTTTGTTTGACGAGGGTTTGTATAAAATGTGGTACACCGGCTACAATCCCGACATGGCCCGCGAAAAGTTCCTTGGGTATGCCACTTCCACCGACGGCATCCATTGGGAACGTCATCCCGGAAACCCTGTTTTTAGCAAAAAATGGACCGAAGATATTTTTGTGTTTAAAAACGAAGGCACTTATTTTATGTATGCCGAAGGCGATAACGATGTGGCCCACCTGCTTACGTCAGCCGACGGCATTGGTTGGGAAGAGCAGGGCGATTTAACCATAATCACTACCAAAGGCGACACCGTTCCCGCTCCTTACGGAACACCAGTCGTATGGATTGAAGACGAACAATGGCATCTGTTTTACGAACGGAACGATATGGGTATTTGGCTCGCAAAATCTGACGATAAGTTGACATGGATAAATGTTCAGGACGAGCCTGTTTTGCCGCTCGGCCCCGATGGGTACGACCTCTATGCTGTGGCTGCCAACCAGATAGTGAAATATAACGACCGCTACTATATGTATTACCACGCCAATTCGGATATTAAATGGCAGGCAGGCTGGACTTCCAATGTGGCCATGTCCACCGATTTAATCCATTGGAAAAAATATCCCGGAAACCCGATTGTGAAAAACGATTTTTCAAGCCCAATCCTGGTTTTCGATGGCGAAAAACCTACGCTGTACACCATGCACCCTGTAGTATGCCGGTATTCAAATAACTAAAAAATAAGGAGAAAGTAAACGTATGGAAAATCAAAAATCAGAACGCCTGGGATCGCTCGATATATTGCGGGGTTTCGACCTGTTTTGCCTGGTATTTTTTCAGCCTGTATTCCGCTCTTTGGGGCGGGCAGTCAACACGCCGTGGATGGATGTGATGATGAAACCGTTCGAACATGTGGCCTGGGAAGGATTTGCCTTCTGGGATATTATCATGCCGCTGTTTATGTTTATGGCCGGGGCATCCATGCCGTTCGCCTTTGCCAAATATCTGAAAAACGGGAGCAAACTGTCGTTGTACAAAAGAATATTGAAAAGGGTACTGCTGCTGTGGGTTTTTGGGATGATGTGCCAAGGCAATCTGCTGGGGCTCAATCCGCAAAAGATATACATCTATTCGAACACGCTGCAGGCTATTGCCATGGGTTACCTGATTTCTGCCATCTTGTTTATTCATCTTCAGCGAAAAGGGCAGATTATGGTTACTTCGGGTTTATTGATTGTTTATTGGGCGCTGCTGACATTTGTCCGGGCTGATGGTTTTGGAGGCGGTAATTTTACCTCCGATCTTAATCTGGCCGAATATGTTGACAGGGTTGTTCTGGGGCGTTTCCGCGACGGAGTAACAGTTACCGAAGCCGGTCTCGATTTCGGTAATTACCGATATACATGGTTGGTGAGCAGCCTCAACTTTGGTGTTACGGTAATGACCGGCGTTTTTGCCGGGCAAATCATGAAAGGCAACCTCACAAAAATTAAAAAAGTACAGTGGCTGGCGGTTGGTGGGGTACTAATGATTATTGCCGGGCAGTTGTGGGGTTTACAAATGCCGGTTATCAAAAAAATCTGGACCAGTTCGATGACTTTGCACAGCAGCGGAATTTGTTTCTTGTTGATGGCCCTGTTCTATTATTTAATTGATTACAAAAACTACGGAAAATACCTGAACTGGCTGAAAATCTACGGTATGAATTCCATTGCAGCGTACATGCTATACGAAATAATCGATTTCAGCGGTGTTGTCCGGTCGGTTTTCCACGGAACTGAACAATTCCTTGGCGATTATTATCCCGTACTCATCAAATTGGGAAGTGTGTCCATCATCTTTTTTATTCTCTGGATGATGTACCGGAAAAAGATATTTTTGAAAGTATGAACTTCTGTAAAATTCAATTCCTGTTTAAGACCGTTATTTTTTTTCAACAAAATATGGTATTCATTGGGATTATTGCAGCCCTGCAGTTCCTTTCCGGTTGTGAATCGAAAAAGTCTTTGCAGGAATGGGTGATTCAGGTAGAAGAGAACCATGTTCTGATTAAAGCGGGGATACTCGAACGCCACATTCAGCTTTCGGAAAACAGCGTAGCCACCGATTCGGTCTTGGTAAACGGCGAAAACATCGCCGGAAAAAATACAAATGAATTTTCAGTGGTTTTTTGGAAAGCTTCGCCAAATGCCGAACCGCAGGGAATGGATTATTCGTCGGAAGCCGGCGTCGATCAGCAGGATGCCGTAAAGAACCAAACCGACGCACTTGCGGTTGAAAAATCGGTAAAACAGCAGGAAGATTTTGTCGGATGGGTTGATTCTGCATCTGTTTCAGGGCGGCACCTGAACGATGTTTTACAGATGGTGGGTTACAAGGTATTTTCGCCGGAGGAAGGGACCAACAACCTGAACCTGTTTTTTGCTGCGGACGAAGGTTCTCCATGGGAGGGCTTGTCGGCCGAAGTTGTTTACGAAATTTACGATGGGTTTCCGGCTATCCGGAAATGGGTACGATTTAAAAATTTTGGATTAAACTGGATAAAACTCGACCATCTTGTGTTGGATAACGTAGAAACCGGAGAGCAATATTCGTCAGCAACATTGTTATCCCCAGCCAATCGGGGAATCGATCCGTCAGTCGTTGCATTCAGCGATTCGGAAGCGTCGCACGGGGTTATCCGGGGGAGCGAAATTCCCTCGAAACTGCGTGTTATTTCCGAAAAAGGAGCTGCCGGCTATCATCCGGATTATTTTGAATGGGTACTCGGTCCCGGTGAATTTTTCGAGTCGGAGCCGGTATTTCTGTTTGCTTTTTCCGGCGAAACCATCCCGACCGTTACTTCCGTTTCCACGGCCTTGGATCGTTGTGTGGAGACTTCATTTCAAACTTTTTTGACAGAGAAGATCCTGCTCAAAAAAGAAAAAAATGAAGAAGTAGCCCCGCTGTTTTGTACCTGGACCAACTACAACGCCAACATTAACGATAAAAATATGCGTATTGCTGCCGACATCGCTTCGCGAATCGGTTTCCGCTGTTTCCAGTTGGATGCCGGCTGGTCCGACACCGGAGCAAGCGGCGGATGGGCGGTTTCCACTACTCAGCCCAACAAAAACAACTTCCCCGATTTAATAGATTTGAGCCGTTATGTTCAATCGAAACAGATGAAGACCGGCCTGTGGTATTCGGTTTTTATTGACGAGAAAGCGGCGAGTGTTCATGCAGATACGGTTTTGTTCAGCCTCCCGCTCATCCGGCGTTCCGGTGGGTTGGGACTGAGTTTTTGTTATGAAAAGTCGCGAAAAAAATATGTGGATGATTTGGTTTCCCTCCATCAAAACTTTCAGGCCGGTTATTTTAAACAGGACCTGAGCAACATTTGTTACGGCGATATGGCCCGTGGCCACGAAAGTCGCACGATGAAGGAGTCGTACCTGCGCGGGTTGCGCGGATTGTTGGCCACCCAGAACGAAATACGCCGAAAGGCCCCTGGCGTTTGGCTCCAGTTGTCGCACGAGATTTACTGGGAAACGCCCGGCCCCGAAGCTGATTTGGCTGTACTAAAACACGTGGATTCGTATCACACCGCACCCAACGAATACTGGGGCGCCGGGAACCGAAAAGAACTGGTCGGACCGGAATGGAATTACAAGGTGGACAGCCTTCAGCAAAAGTTGTTGCAGGGTGCCTTCCGTGCCCGCGATTTGATGTACGCACACCGCGGATTGCCACTCGAACGGATTGAAATTTTCGGTGCGGTTACCACCAATTTCAACGGAAGCCTAACCACCGAAATTCAGGATCGCCAGATTTGCAGTTGGCTGATGGGAGCGCCTCTCTCTTTCTCCGGCGATCTAACTTCGCTGACCGAAGAAAACATCGAACGTTACCGGAGCCGTTTCGAAATGCTCGACAGGTTGCAGAAAACTTACGGGATTTATTCCTGTTTCCAGTTTAGCGGCGTACCGGCTCCAACCGACGAGGACTGGCACTGGTGGGGAAAACTGAATGAAAAAGGGTGTGGGGCAGTGGTTGTCCTGCGCGGCAGCGGGGGAGAAGACTCCCGTAAAATCAACATTCCCTGGGTGAAAGCGCACAAAAAATACCAGGTGAATGGCTTATTTTCAGGAAAAAACTTTGGAAAATTTGCAGGAGAACAGCTCCGAAACGGGGAGTTGATCGTTTCGTTGGATAACTTCGGGCAGGAAATTTTAGAAGTGGCGGAAAATTGAATCAGTGTTTTCATGTAAATTCTTTGCACTTTTCACCTGTACAAGATTCCAAAGTTACCGATTGATTTGTGGTTATACTTTCTCTTATTATTTAACTTTCTCCCCCGATGCCCGCCTGACCCGTCGGGCAGGGAACTTCATCCCGATGAGATCGGGATTTGTTTCATGATTGGTAATTTTATTATCTTCGAAAAAATTTTAGCCTGAAACTTTTGGATAATAACGATTCTATATTAGTTGATAACCTGCAACATGGTGATCTATATTCTTTTGATCTGCTGTTTAAAAAATATGGCGATAAACTTTACGGTTTTGCTGTCCGCTATCTGAAATCGGAAGCCGATGCCGAAGAACTGGTTCAGGACGTGTATGTGAAAATCTGGGAAAACCGGGGAAAGCTAAAAAAGGAATCTTCTTTTAAATCATATCTCTTTACCATCGCGTACAATGATATTTGTAAAATTTTCAGGCGAAGAAATTACCATAAAATTTATGTTGAAGAAATCATTTCCCGCGATAATAATTTTGATGATATCGATGAAAGGATGGATTATTCTTCGGCGCTGGAGCAGGTTCAATTGTGGATTGAACAATTGCCTCCGCGGCGGAAAGAAATTTTTAACATGAGGCACAAAGAGGGCAAAAGTTCGAAGCAAATCGCAAAAGAACTGAATATTTCTCCGGGCACAGTTGACAATCATATTTCAGAAGCTTTGAACTTTCTCCGGGAACATGCGAACAGAAATAACCTCGGGATTCTTTTGTTTATTTCACTCTTTATTTATTAGTTCTTCTCATTTATTTTAATTCTACTTTGACAAATTGGTCTGGAACCGGATTTTTCTTCTTTTTTACCCCACCCCCAGAGGGTGAAAGAAGAAAAATCCACCTGTTCCCTTTAGGGATTCAGGGTAAAAACAAGTGGATTTTTCGAAAGTGTCAAAGTAGAACTAAAAAAAGTAACTTTCTGCCATGAGATTTTTCTAACTCGTGGATATAATATAACGTGGGCAAACATTGGATGTG
Source organism: uncultured Maribellus sp. (assembly GCA_964455785.1). Classification (GTDB taxonomy): domain Bacteria; phylum Bacteroidota; class Bacteroidia; order Bacteroidales; family Prolixibacteraceae; genus Draconibacterium. The sequence continues at coordinate 10,623 of CAYWBV010000060.1, read as the reverse complement.
TTTGATCTGGTTTTATGAAAGAAAAGAACATTGATAAGGAAATAATCGGTAAATACCTGGCCGGCGATTGTAATGCAGAGGAACAGTATTATGTGGAAAAACTTTTCCTCGATGGAGAAGAAAATTCCGGGTTGAAACAATATGTTTCGGAGGATTGGAACAAGTATATAAAAGACGATACTTCTCCGGGTAAGAATATCGACCCCATACTGGACAGAATACATCATACAATCCATTTGAAGGATTCCCTGAAAAAGAAAAACGCGGGGCGTAAAATATATTTCTGGTATTCTTCGGTGGCCGCGGCTGTTTTGCTCCCTTTGCTGGTTCTTTCTTTTTATTTGGTTTATCAATCGGGAAAAAATACCGGCGCGGCGCAGGAAAACCCGGTCGTTTCGCAAATTCATGCACCGACGATGTCGAGAGTTCAGTTTTCTTTGCCCGACGGCACCACCGGCTGGCTCAACAGCAACTCGACACTGGAGTACTCTGTTCCTTTCTCGAATAACCGAAAAATAAAACTCACGGGCGAAGTTTATCTGGATGTTGCCCATGATGAATCTCACCCTTTTTCGATCGATGTAAAAGATGCCAGCGTAAAAGTTCTCGGAACCCGGTTGAACGTAAATGGTTATCCTGATGAGAATTACCTGGAAGTGGTTTTGGAAGAAGGGAAAATTGAATTTACCTCAAAAAATGGAAGCGAAAGGACAGTAATGCAACCCGGGGAGAAAATAACTTATAAAAATGGTGAAATAGAGGGTTATACTAAAACCGACCCAGAAAAATACACTTCCTGGAAAGAAGGAAAATTGGTTTTCAGGGGCGACCCGATGGAAGAAGTGGCCCGCCGGATTGAACGGTGGTACAACGTCAAGGTGGTTCTTGAAGATGAAGTATTAAAGACCTATTCATTCAGGGCCACATTTGAAGACGATCCGCTGTCAGAACTGTTAAGGCTGCTGAGTATGACCTCGCCCATCGATTACGAAATATTGGAACGGAAACCGCAAACCGACGGCTCTTTTAATAAAACAACCATAATACTAAGTAAACGAAAAATCTAAAGGAACCGAAAGTATGAAAAACCGTGACGGGCCGGCGAGTTAAAAAAAAAGGAAATCGCGCCAACGATTTCCTAAAAAAGTGCTAAACAATTTTTTATAATTTAAAATCAGACAAATTTATGAAAAAAAAGAAAAAGTTTGAGGTATGCTATAGTTATGCCTTTAAAAAAACATTCAGAATCATGAGGATAGCAGTTTTCTTTCTACTGATTGGCATCCTTCAGTCTTATGCAAACAATGTTTATTCGCAAAAGGCAAGGTTGTCGCTCAGCCGCGAAAATACAAGGTTGGTGTACATCCTGAATGAAATTGAAGGTAACAGCGAGTTTTTCTTCCTGTACAACGAAAAATTAGTAGATACCGAAAGAAAGGTAAGCATTTCGGTAAAGGACAAAAAAATTGAAGAGATACTCGATCTTCTTTTTTCAGGTACCGATATAAAATATTCGATTGTGGACCGGAAGATTGTTTTGGCGCCCGATTTTATAAAACCCGCAACGCAACAGGAGCACACTGTTTCCGGTAAAGTAACCGATAACGGCGGACTGCCGCTGCCAGGTGTTTCCGTTGTGGTAAAAGGTACCACCCAGGGAACGGTTACTAATGCCGACGGGGAATACTCGTTATCCAATATTCCGGCAAATGCCTCCCTGCAATTTTCGTTTGTGGGAATGAAAAGCCAGGAAATTGTGGTTGGAAGCCAGACGAGTATTAATGTGGTATTGGAAGAAGAGACAATTGGGATTGAAGAGGTAGTGGCAGTTGGGTATGGAACACAAAAAAAACGAGATATAATTGGAAGCATTGCTTCGGTAAAATCGGATGTACTTGATCCTTCTTCAAGTACAAGCAACTTCTCTACCTTATTACAAGGACAGGCGGCAGGAGTCAGTGTGCAAACGTCATCTGGAAGGTTGGGAGCCGGGGCACAGATTAATGTAAGAGGGTTAAGCTCAATTAGTGCCGGAACCGGCCCTCTATGGATTATTGACGGAGTACCTATCATTACAAGTGCAAGCACTACTGATGATAGATATACCAGTGGGCTCTCGACAATGGCACTGATTAATCAGGTAGATATAGAATCAATTGAAGTGCTCAAAGATGCGGCTGCGACAGCTATTTATGGATCAAGAGGTTCTAATGGTGTTATTTTAGTTACAACAAAAACAGGCGAAATGGGGAAAATGTCTGTGAATGTTGATTACTCTACCGGAGTTTCAGACCTGCCTTTCCACAAAGTTGAGTTTGTGAATACACAGCAATGGTTTGAATACCGGAATAAGCAAAAACAATCTTATGGATTGGGCGATTATACGATGGAAGACTTTTATGCTGGTCAGGTTTATGCATTCGAAAAGCTCACTCTTGAACAAGCAAAGGCTACTAATACGGATTGGTTTGACGAAACCATGCGTAAAGGAAATTTTCAAAGTATTAATTTTTCAACGGTGGGAGGAGCTAAAGCTGCCAGGTTTTTTGTGTCAGCAAATTATAGGATGGACAAGGGTGTTATGCTAAATGATGACCTCGAACGCTTTGGTTTAAGGGCGAATGTGGACCTCGAACCTGTTAAAAATTTTAGAACGGGCATCAGAATGAATATGTCTTTAACGAATAGTAGTCGTGGAACAAACTTCTATACCGACGCAAATGGGAACAATACTGGTATGGCGGGAGGCTTTAGTTATGTTAACAACAGGGGGTATTCTTTCCTGCCGGTGTATAGCCTGGAAAATCCTAACGAGTATCTCAACCCTTATCAGGGAAATCCTGCTGCACTGATTGATCCTGATTATATGCTACAAGATATTAATATGTACCGTATCTTATCAGGCATTTACGGAGAGTATTCTTTTCCGTTTTTAGAAGGTCTTTCGCTCAGGACAGAATTGTCGATGGATTTTGTGCAGTCTAATAGAAATACGTGGACTTCCAAAGAAATTCGCAATAATGGTTCCTTTGCCGATGACGCGGCGAGAACATCGAAATCATTTAATTACAACGCATTTTTAACTTATAATAAAGTTATTGGTGATCATGTTTTTGACATTGTAGCCGGTGTTGAGGCCCAAAGATCAACATCGTGGCTGCGGGCGATGCAGGGACAAAAACTGGTTGGCAGTTACCAGGAACTTGGTACTCCAAGTGAATTTTTATATATGTTTTCAGGATTAAGTAACGAAAACTATTTATTATCCAATTTTGGACGCGCCAATTATAAATTCAAAGATAAATATTTAGCGGGGGTTAGTTTCAGAAGAGATGGTTCGTCAGTTTTTACTCCTGATTACAGATGGGGTAACTTCCTCGCTTTCTCAGCCGGATGGATACTTTCTGATGAGCAATTTATGGACTCGTTTGGCAATAAACATTTTTTGAAAATTAGGGGAAGTTTCGGTCAAACAGGGAATCAGAGTATTCCTTCTAATTTAGATGCTTCAAAATATACAAGTGGACTTCCATACGGAGGGATGGATATATTTGCGACAAATGGAACCAGAGTGGCAACAATTGGGGTGGCCAATTTAACGTGGGAAACCACGAACAACCTTGATTTTGGAGTAGATTTTGGTTTTTTCAGTAATCGTATAAACGGATCATTGGCTTATTACAACAAGTACGTCGAAGATCTTCTGTTGGCATCTGATTTGCCTTTATCCTCTGGGATTAGCTCGATTTATGGGAATATTGGTGATTTGGTTAACTCGGGTGTTGAACTGAATATTTCGTCTGTTAATTTAGAATCCAAAAATCTGAAATGGCAAACATCATTTAATATTTCATATAACCACAATGAAGTAAAAAAACTAACCCCATTGGTTGACGAGGCTGGAACAGGTATGGTTAGCACTCCCTATATTTCGAAGGTTGGCTATAGCGTACGTGATTACTATATGGCGGATTGGTCTGGCATCGATTCCCAAACCGGATTGCCCATGATTTATGCACTTGATAAAAACCATTATAACGAAACCGGTGAGACAAGACGCTTGAAGGACGAATCGGGGAACGATATCCTCTTAATTGATAACAGTGCAAATGCAAACGCAAACCGGTTTCATTTGAAAGGTAGAAACCAAATACCGGCATATTATGGCGGAATAACCAATACATTTACTTACAGAGCATTTGATTTAGGATTTTTGGTTACAATCTCAGGTGGAAATTATATCTACGATAAATTTATGAGAGACGCTGTTGGCGCATATGACGGGCAAATTTTGAAGGATGTTTATGAGAATTATTGGAAACAACCGGGGGATAATGCTAAATACACCCGTGCCAATTGGAAAGGGAATGTTACAATGGATGATGGTTCTGTTATCGGCTTGGGTGATCCACGCCACGATACCGACCAATTTCTTTTTAAAGGAGACTATATAAAATTAAAATCAGTGACGTTGGGTTACACCCTTCGGGAATCATCTGAAACAAAAAGGTTGTTCGACTATCTCAGACTGTATGTTACTGTTGAAAACCTTCATGCCTTCACAAAATATCCGGGATGGGATCCTGAGGGACAGGGAGTTATAACGCAATGGGATTTGCCTCAATTATTGTCAGCTACTTTTGGATTATCTGTTAAATTTTAAAAAGTAATAATTATGAAAAAAATAATATTTCTGACATTTATTGTTTTGATGTTCACTTCAGGGTGTGAAAATGAGGATTTTTTTAAGCTGGAAAAGCCGGTAGAAAGTCCCTGGCAATCGGTAACGGAATTTGAAAGAGCTCCTATTGGTACGTACAATGCACTTTTTGCCAGGTCAGACTGGAATAATAATCAGCAAATTTGGTATTTGTACAAAATTGCCGTTGCTGACGATGTTGCGTGGGCAACCCCCGGGGATAACGCATGGGGATGGTATCGCGATACACAATTCAATAAAAAGTTGCTGGATGACTTGTTCAGTTGGGTTTATTCAGCTATTTCATCAGTTAATGATGCCATACAGTTTGTTGATGAACATGATGGTAATCCCTACCCTAATACATCTGAAGACGATGTGGTTTACAATTTAAACAGAATTTTGGGTGAACTTTATTTTCTAAGGGGGTTTTCGTATTATATGGTTGCCACCGTGTTTTGTGATGCATATGTTCCGGGTGGAGCCAATGATGCTAAGCAAATCCCTTGGCGTACAAAACGAGCAAGTTCGTATGAAGAAGCATCAAATTCTAAAATTGGAACTACTGAAGAAATATGGAGCCAGATTCTTTCTGATTTTCAAAAAGCTTTTGAATTATTGCCGGAACGTTTTATTGCCGGGAAAATGCATCCATCCTATGAAGCAGGCCGCGCTAACAAGTTTGCAGCCGCGGCTATGTTGATGCGAAGTTATTTTGCTATGGGCAATTATCCTAAAGCTGAAGAATATGCCAGTTTCGTAATTAATCAAAATGGGGGAGACTTTAATTTGAGTGAAGATCCAATCGAAGCGTTTAATAAAAGTGTTTTAGGGCGGGGTAGAGAAGTTATCATGTATATCCCCAGTTATGATGAGACCTTTGGGAAACGGAATTATTATAATGGAACTTATAACCATATGATTTTTGGGATTCCAAATCCCTGGACTGCAACCCATATGGATTATGAAACCTTGCAACGATTAGGATGGATGGATAATCCTAAAAATGATACAACCATTAACCTTGCGGCTTGGCGGGATAAACGTTTTCAACAATTGTATGCCATCAGGGAACCTGCAAACGTGCCACAAGAAGAGAGAGTTGAAGGAAGATATTATGAAAGCCGTGTGAATTTACAATGGCGGACTATTCTGGCAAATAAAAGTTCACGGGGAACCAAAACTGATCCTGATTTTGTCAACCTTCCCTTGATCAGACTTGCTGAGATATATCTAACCCGTTCCATTTGTTTATTTAAGGCTAATAATAAGCAAGGAGCAGCCGATGATTTGAACGTTGTGAAAAAACGGGCCTGGGATGCAGAAGTAGCCGGCATATCTTTTGAGGAATCGGAAAATTTCGTAACCGCAGACAACATCACGGAACAGATGATTGGTGATGAACGATTAATAGAATTGTTTTGTGAAGGCGACCGGATAGATTATCTCCGCGGATTAAAAGCAGAGGTTCCCGACGGAGACCGTGGAACTGGCCCTGTGCCATATACTGACAAGGGATTTGTTTGGCCTGTACCTGTAAAGGAATTGGACTTAAATCAGGGGTACAACTAATTTTTCCTGTAAATCAGGCTATAAAATCTCATATCTGAATAAAGTTTTAGGTAAGCTCCTGGAATTTGTCATTCCAAGATGCAAGTTATGTTGTAATTCAGGAAAAAGGAGGTTCTGCCATTTAATTTTTTCCGGTTCGTGTTCGCTTTTTTTGCTAAAATGATACAATTATCTCATAACCTGCATCTTGGAATGACAAAAAAAGCAGATATTTTGGAAACACTTTTTTTTAAGACCATTGTAATCGTTGGATAAATAAACCAAAATGAAGTTAGTAAACGTAAAACAATACTTGTTCAGGTGAGTAAAATGGAATCAAAAGAAATAAATGGAACAGGAAGAAAAAAATACATGAAACAGAAATATCCGGTATATCTATTCAAATCCGTCTTTGTGTTTTTATTTGGCATTTTTTGGATAGGTGCAGCTTCACAACTAAACTTTCAACGGGTAGTTGTTGATCCGCACGGTCCGCTGGATCCATTTGGTAAAACCATTGGAGATATGAATGGTGACAGCCTGCTTGATTTGTTAGTTGGAAGTTTCTCCGGAGAAGGGCTTCATTGGTATAAAAACCCGGAACTCCCTTCGGCCAGATGGGATAAATACATTATCGACGAGGGTTTTAGCTTTAACACAGAACACGAGCCTGCCGATATCAATCAGGATGGTTTGCTTGATTTGGTAGTCTTATACGATGCCGGCATTGCCTGGTATAAAAATTCCGGCGACCCCAGGAATGGAAAATGGACCAATAATCCAATCGATACAACAAAACTTCATGACATTGAAGTAACAGATTATGATTTGGATGGAGATATTGATATTGTTGGGCGTAATCAAAGTCAATGGGACAACGATGGCAACATCCTTCATTTTTATGAACAAATAAAACCCAACACATGGAAACACACTATTCGTCATTGTTCACACGGCGAAGGGCTGTTGATGGTTGACATGAACGGCAACGGGAGAATGGACATTGTTACCGGTAACAAATGGTACCGGAATCCCGGAACAATGAATGGAGAGGATTGGGTTGAATTTACACTTTCATCTGAATGGGCACACGAAAGCGTATTTTTGTGCACCGGCGATATTAACCGCGACGGGCTGGACGACCTGGTGCTTGTCCCTTCCGAGCCGGTTAACACGACCTACCGGATTTCATGGTTTGAACGCCCCCGATATCCGGAAAAAAAATGGAAGGAACACATCGTAGACAAGGACGTACAAAGTGATTACCATTTTGTGGGGTGCGGTGATTTTGACCTTGATGGAAATACGGATATTGTCACGGCAGAAATGCATCACGGAAAAGATCCGGATGAAGTGGTGATTTATACAAACGATAAAAAGGGCAAGTTTTGGAAAAAAAACGTACTCTGGGATAAAGGATCACATTCATGCAGGGTTTTCGATTGCGACAATGACGGTGACCTGGATTTTTTCGGGGCCAATTACCGGGGAACTGAAGTAAACCTATGGGTTAATCAAACGATTCGGCCCAGACCTTTGTCGCTGGACAGATGGACATATCTCCAGGTGGACAGTTTACGGGACAAGAAGGCTTTTGGCCTTTCAACCGGCGATTTTAATAACGACCGGTCTTGTGATATCGCCTCCGGAAAATGGGTCTATTTCAACCCTGGAAGCTCTGAAAATATAAAATGGGACAGGAAAACACTCCCCGTTGATGTAGATGTACTTCTGAATGTCGAGGTAGATGATGACCGCCAAACCGATTTAATTGCCCAAGATGGCGAAGGAAATATTTACTGGGTTGAGATGCTTGACAGCGCTGGCAGCGAATGGTATTCGCAGGTAATTGGAAACGTGGGCAAAAGCAATCACCATTTAAGTTCTCAGGGTTATTGCCTGGCACAACTGGAACCAGGGGGCAAAAAAGAAATCATTATTGTTGGCGGGGAACAGCCGGAAGGTGCAATCTATTATTTTACGATTCCTGAAAATCCAGTAGAAATGAGGTGGACAAGGAAAACTGTAGCCTCTTCTGTTTATCCGGAAGGAATTGGTTTTGCAGACTTTGATGGGGATGGAGATATTGATTTGTTTGGTACCTCCGAAACAAACACAACCATTTCGTGGTACGAAAATCCTTCAACTGGTTCTGAACACTGGAACAGCCATCCGGTTGGCAAACTAAAAGGCGCCGACCGTTTCGTTGCGGCAGACATCGATGGGGATACGCATATTGATATGGTGGTCTCCGGTGCCAACCAGAATGAAAACGGCATTTATTGGTTTCAGTCGCCGGGTACTTCTCCGGCAGATGTATGGACAAAAAACGTGGTTGAAAATTCAGAGAAGGAAAACTCCGTAAACAGCCTGGATGTTGCGGATATGGATGGTGATGGAGATAATGATATTATTTCGGCAACACATTATGGTAATCTTGAAGTTGCTGTTTGGGAAAATGATGGCAGGGGCCATTTCATAAAACATATCGTTGACACAGGAAAGGAAAGTCATTTGGGAGCCAAAGCTACAGATATTGATGGAGATGGTGATATAGATATTGTCAGTATCGGTTGGAATAATTCCGAGTACTTGCAAGTATGGTTAAATATGGCAATTCATTAGAATAACTACTAAAATCTTAATGATGAAAAAAATAACGTTGAAGTTCCTTTTGTTGAATATTGTTCTTGTTTTTTATTGTCTGCAAATAGAGGCGCAAGAACAAAACATTACCATTGAAAATGGGGAATTTTGTTTGATTATCGGGCAAGATGGACAGGCAGTGAGCCTGAAACACAAGAGTACAGGGCAGGAATGCCTCAGGGAAGGATTGGAAATTCCCGCCTTCACCTTAACCCAGTACCGTCCTTACGACAACGAGTTGCAACTGAAATATCCGGCCAAACCGAAAATATTTGCGGCCGATTCGGTGTATCGCCGTGGCGACCAACTGGTGGTCAGTTTTGAGCTGATCAACATTGTGGCCACCATCGGATTAAAAGTTACGGATCATTATATCGGTTTTGCACTTGAGAAGCTCGACTACCGGATACCGCAATACGGTGACCAACTGAAAACCGAGGTCGATGAACTGGTGATTCTCCAACTCCCGGTAAAAAAGCGGGAAAATTTTGGCGAGTGGCTCAATGTTGTCTGGGACGATGAAGTGGCTGTCAACCTGCTGGGAACCGACCCGTTTGTAAGGATTGAAAACACAACGTACCGCGATTATTACCTGCTGAAAGCGGAAGCGGTATCCGAAGTGAAAGGTGTGGGTACGGGCGCCGCTTTGATAACCACAGGAAAAGATCGCCTGCTGGATTGTATCGACCGGCTGGAACGCGATTTTAACCTTCCCCTTGGTGTTGAAAGCCGGCGGCGGGAGGAATACCGCTTTTCCTATTACGAGGCGGGCGACATTCATCCGGGGAATGTGGATAAACACATTGCGTTTGCAAAAAAAGGCGGGTTCAGGGCGATGCAGATTATCTGGACCGCTTTTTCGCCGGCAATGGGCCATTTCCCCTGGCGGGAGGAATACCCGAACGGGATAAAAGACCTGCAGATGATTGTTCAGAAAATTAAGGATGCCGGAATGATTGCCGGGGCCCACTTCTGGTATAACAAGGCAATGAAAAACGATCTTTATGTGAGCCCGGTTCCGGATCACCGTCTTAATCTGCGGCAAATGTTTACACTGGCAGCCCCGCTCGGGAAAGACCAGACGACAGTTGTTGTGGAAGAAAATCCTGCCGGTTGTACGCTGGACGATGAACGGCGGATATTAAAAATTGGGGATGAACTGATTGAATATTCGGATTACACCACCAGCCCTCCCTATCAGTTTACGGGGTGTAAACGCGGGGTGTTGAACACGACAGTCTCGGAATACGGGCGTGGGTATAAGATGGGTTTGCTCGATGTTGACACGTGGCCGGTCTGGGTGCGTTTCGACCAGCGAACCAGCATTCAGGAAGAGATGGCGGAACGGGTTGGCACGTTATATCACGACGCCGGATTCCAGTTTGCCTATTTCGATGGGGCCGAAGATATCCCCCATCCCTACTGGTACAATACATCGATGGCCCAGTTGAAAGTGTACGAAAAGATGAAGCCGGCCCCTTTGTTTTCAGAGGGCGCGCTCAAGTCGCATTTTAACTGGCATATTTTGAGCCGGGCCAATGCTTTTGATGTTTTTAAACCTGAATATGTAAAAGAAGCAACGCGGAAACATCCCCTCGACGAAGCGCCGTTTATTGCGAGCGATTTCACCCGGATTAATTTTGGATGGATAGGGGCCAATCCTCCGGGAGATGAGACCATCGGGATGCAGCCCGACATTTACGAATATGTTTGCAGCCACGCTGCCG
>CAYWBV010000059.1:0-16219 GCA_964455785.1 uncultured Maribellus sp. | reverse complement strand
GCCTCTCCGAGGGAATTATGTGGAATTTCAGGGAAAATAAACTGGCTGGCCTGCTTTTTGAAAATTACGGTTTTCCTTCTGAAATTATTCCCGACATTGTTCCCACGTTTGCCGTTCAGTCGCAACTCTCAAAACAGGTGGCGGCTGAATTAGGCTTGTCTGCAAAAACGACGGTGAGTTACCGTGCCGGCGACCAGCCCAACAATGCGCTTTCACTCAATGTACTGAATCCGGGAGAGATTGCCACCACCGCCGGGACTTCGGGGGTGGTTTACGGGGTGAGCGACGAAATTAAATACGATCCGTTGTCGCGCGTGAATACATTTGCGCACGTTAATCATTCCAGTAAAAATCCGCGATTGGGTGTTCTGCTTTGTATTAACGGCACCGGAATTTTAAATGCCTGGTTGAAAAGACTGGTTGGGGAGAATCTTTCCTACGAACAAATGAACGATCTCGCGGGCGACGTGGCAATCGGTTCGGGCGGAATAACGGTTTTGCCCTTCGGAAACGGCGCTGAAAGGGTATTGAACAACAAAACTGTCGGTTCTGTTTTTAATGGAATCAACTTTAACATTCACCAAAAAAGTCACTTGTTAAGGGCAGCCCAGGAAGGAATTGTGTTTTCGTTTAAATACGGGATGGACATCATGCAAACCATCGGAATTAATGCTTCTGTTATTCGTGCCGGGAAAGCCAACATGTTCCTCAGCCCGGTTTTTCGCGAAACGTTGGCTGGTGTTACCGGGGCAACCATCGAGTTGTATAATACTGACGGCTCGGTTGGTGCAGCGCGTGGAGCAGGTGTTGGGTGTGGTTATTACAAAAGTTTCGATGAAGCATTTTCCAATCTTAAAAGACTGGAAATCATTGAACCTGAAAGTTCAAAAATTTCAGCTTACACCGATGCCTACAACAGTTGGAAAACCGTGCTTGAAAAAGCGATTAACTGATTTCCGATTAAACAGGAATTGAAGCTTAAACCAAAAAATAAATCTAAAGTTTGTACAATGAAAAATTTATCAAGAAGGTCGTTTTTAAAGTCCGGTGCAGTTGCCGGCGTTGGCGTTATGTTTATTCCGAATTTAATCAGTTGTTCGCCAAATAAACAACTCCGGTTTGCCATGATTGGGGTTGGCGGGCGTGGACAGGCAAGCTGGAGTCAGGTTCCTGTAGAAAGTCTGGTAGCCATGTGTGATGTCGATGAAAGAATGTCGATGGAAGCCCGAAAAGCTGTTCCCAATGCAAAGTGGTATAAAGATTTTAGGGTGATGTTTGATGAAATGGCCAAAGATATCGATGCGGTTATGATTGCCACGCCCGATCATACTCATTTCGCCGCAGCAATGGCCGCAATGGAATTAGGAAAACATGTGTTTGTTGAAAAACCTTTGGCGCATAATATCTGGCAGTTGCGAACTTTGCAAAAAGCGGCCAAACATTACGGAATTGTTTCGCAGATGGGTAATCAAGGACATACCACCCATGGAATACGGCTTGTAAAAGAATGGTATGAGGCAGGAGTACTTGGTGAGGTAAAGGAAGTGATTGCATGGCAGGGGAAAATTGATTTTGAAAAGGACTCTTATTTTGCCAGACCCGCAACATTCCCGCCACAGGCCGAAGAAGTCCCCAATGGACTCGATTGGGATTTGTGGCAGGGACCGGTTGCTGAGCGGCCGTTCAACAATCTTTACGCTCCCAGAACATGGAGAGGTTTTTTTGACTACGGAAACGGGAAATTGGGAGATTGGTGCTGCCATACCCTCGACGCCCCGTTCTGGGCGTTGGATCTCGGATTGCCCCACACTGTTGAAGCCACTGTGCTGAACCCGGTTCCTGATCATAGTTTTGTGACTGAAGAATCGGTGGTAACCTGGCACTTTGCAGCCCGGGGTAATAAGGCGCCTGTAACTTTGAAGTGGTACGAAGGTATTGAAAAACCTGAAATCAGGCCGGAATGGGGAGTTACGGAATTGCCCGGCTCAGGTATGATTATGATCGGCGATAAAAAGACACTGATAACCGGGGCCAGACCAAACAATCCAAAATTGCTTGTGCCCGAGGAAGTAATGAATGAGTTTCTGAAAAATGCTCCTGCCCAGACTATTCCGAGAGTGGAGGAAGAAAAGCCGGTACAGGAGTGGATTACTGCAATTCAGAATGATTCCCTTCCGGGATCCAATTTTGATTATGCTGCCAGTTTAATGGAAATGGCTCAGATTGGAGTTTTAGCACAGCGTTTCGGGGGAGAAATAAAATATGACGCTGCAACGATGAAAGCTGCCGGCCGCCCTGAGTTGGATGTTTACATCAAAGAACCTGCACGTAAAGGATGGGCGTATGGAGAAAACCTTTGGTAAAAATAGTTTGAATTATAAAAGAATAAAAGATGGAAGTTTTAAAAGGGAACAAAGAGTATTTTAAAGGTATTGACCAAATAAAATACGAAGGCCCGGAATCAAGAAATCCGATGGCCTTTAAATGGTACGACGCGAACAGAGTGGTTGCCGGAAAAACGATGAAGGATCATCTGCGTTTTGCAGTAGCCTATTGGCACACTTTCTGCGGCACCGGCGGCGATCCGTTTGGACCCGGAACCCAGATTTTTCCGTGGGACGGCGCTTCGGATGTGATGGATGCTGCCAGGGAAAGAATGGATGCCGCTTTCGAATTTATTACTAAAATGAACATCCCGTTTTACTGTTTTCACGATACTGACGTTGTGGGCGACGGTTCGGTTTTCGAGATTGAAAAGCGGATGGAAAAAATGGTGGAATATGCAAAGGAAAAGCAAAAAGCTTCAGGCGTTAAACTGCTTTGGGGAACGGCCAATGTTTTTTCCGCACCCCGATACATGAACGGTGCAGCAACCAATCCTGATTTTACGGTTGTTGCCAATGCCGCTGTTCAGATTAAAAATGCCATTGACGCCACTATCGCGCTGGGCGGAACCAATTACGTTTTCTGGGGCGGTCGCGAAGGGTACATGACTCTGCACAATACCGACACCAAACGCGAACTGGCACACATGGGACAATTTTTACGAATGGCCCGCGATTATGGCAGAAAACAGGGATTCAAAGGAACTTTCCTGATTGAACCTAAACCCATGGAACCTACAAAACATCAGTACGATTATGATTCGCAGACTGTAATTGCTTTTTTGAAAGCCAACGGTCTTGAAAACGATTTTAAACTGAATATCGAAGTGAACCATGCAACTTTGGCCGGGCACACGTTTGCGCACGATTTGAGGATGGCGGCCGATGCAGGTTTACTCGGTTCGATTGACGCCAACAAAGGCGACTATCAAAACGGATGGGACACCGATGAATTTCCAACGAATGTTTACGAAATCACCGAAGCGATGCTCGAAATTTTGCAAGCCGGCGGGTTTACAAACGGCGGGATAAATTTTGACGCCAAAACACGGCGCAATTCAACTGATCTTGAAGATATTTTTATTGCACACATTTCCGGAATGGATGTGTTTGCCCGGTCGCTGGTGATTGCTGATAAAATTTTATCCGATTCGGATTACCTGAAAATGCGGAAAAACCGTTACTCATCGTTTGATGCTGGAAAAGGCGCCGAGTTTGAAGCCGGAAAACTTTCACTTGAAAATTTGCGTGAAATTGCGCGTGAAGTTGGCGAACCGGAACAAATCAGCGGGAAACAGGAGTTGCTCGAACAACTGATTAACTGGTATATTTAGAAATAATAACATGGACGGGCAAAAAAAAGGGTTTCATTTTAGTGAAACCCTTTTTCGTGAGGTTACTTCGGCTGCCAGTAGCAAACCTTGGGCGATTCAATTCTTCCTTCCGTTTTTAAAACTTTCATCGCTTTGTCCACTTCTTTTTTATCGAGACCCGAAGCTTCTGCAATTTCGCCGGCTTTTAAAGGTTTCCCGGCAGCCTTCATAATTTCCATTACTTTTTCTGCACTCATCGTTGTCACATTTTATCGTTTATAAATCTTATTTATTCAGCAAATCGTTCCGAAATGATTTTCCAATCCACAATTTTCCAAAAATCTTCGATGTATTTTGGGCGTATGTTTTTTTTATCGATGTAATACGCATGTTCCCAAACATCGCAGGTTAGCAAGGGCTTTTTGCCTATCCGCAACGGGTTTCCGGCATTGCTGGTTTGAACTATTTCCAGTTCTCCGTTTTCGTTTTTTACCAGCCAGGCCCAGCCTGAGCCAAACAAAGTGGCAGCGGCTTTTGTAAATTCTTCCTTGAAAGTTTCAAATGAACCAAATTTAGAGTTGATGGCCGTTTTTAACTCATTTTTTGGTTCTTTACAACCTTGAGGATCAAATTGCATAAAATAGAACGTGTGGTTCCACACCTGTGCTCCATTGTTGAAAATTCCGCCATCGGCTTTCATGACGATTTCTTCCAGAGAAGCATTCTCAAAAGTTGTCCCCTGAATCAGGTTGTTGACGTTGGTAACGTAAGCCTGGTGATGTTTTCCGTAATGGAACTCTATCGTTTTTTCGCTGATGTAAGGTTCCAGCGCGTTGTTTTCATACGGAAGTTTTGGTAATTCAAATGACATAATCCTTCAGTTTAAAGTGAATAACTCAAATCGGTTTTATCTGTAAAAATAAAACATATTTCCTTTAAAAAGGATTTAAGCTTTTTCTAATTTGGATGGAATTAAAATAAAATGCTGATAATTATTTCGAATCCGTCGGCTGGGGGAGAGAAATCTTAACTTGAAATATTTTACATGGAGTTTACAGGGCAGTAGGGAATATCCTATAATTAAGTTAACATAATATTTCGATTTAAAATAAGAAAAACCCCGGAGCCTCTGCCCCGGGGAAAAAACCAAAAATCAACTAACCTTTAAACCGCCTGGCGACTTCGTCCCAGTTGATGAGATTCCAGAATGCATTCACATAATCCGGACGTCTGTTTTGATAGTTCAGGTAGTACGCGTGCTCCCACACATCAATCCCCAAAATAGGCGTTCCCCGAACTTCCGCCACATCCATCAGCGGGTTATCCTGGTTGGGCGTTGACGAAACCGCCAGTTTATTCTCTTGAAGTACCAACCATGCCCAGCCAGATCCAAACCGCGTTACCGCAGCTTTGACGAATGACTCACGAAAATTTTCTATTGAACCAAATGAATCGTTGATTGCATCGAGAAGGACACCTTCGGGACTTGGAGAACCGCCCGGCGCAATAACTTCCCAATACAGATTATGGTTATAATATCCTCCACCATTGTTTCTTACCGCTGCCGCCTGACCGGAAATACCGCCTAAAATCTCTTCGATAGTTTTTCCTTCGAGGCTGGTGCCGGTAATCGCAGCGTTTAAATTACTAGTGTACGCTCCATGATGTTTAGTATGATGAATTTCCATCGTACGTGCATCGATGTGAGGTTCCAGTGCTGTGTAATCGTATCCTAATTTTACTAATTCAAATGCCATAGCTTGTATTTAAAAAGATTTAAAAGTATTTTATTCTTTAGCAAAAATAACTGCTATTTAGAATTAATCCAAATCTTTGACTGAATAAACAAATTGAATTTGCCTATTGTTCATAGGCAGAATCAATAATCTTAAAAATCTTTTTTATTTATTTTCTAACTAATTTATAATCAGTATTTTTTTTATGACAGTAAAGAATTGTTGTTACTTTTAATTTTTATTTTTGCTGTTGTTCGAGTGCATTTTTTGCCGAACGGTAACCCAATTCGTACAGTTCATCGGCCCGGCTGAGGCTCAAAATATCAAAACTATCGATTCCTTCGGGTTCGATAAACAGGGTTGCATGTTTGTGAACTTCTTTCATGTTTGCATTGACGCTCATATAAAATGTCCGGGAGGCGATATGAATCAGATTTTTAAATTTTTCCATCGGATTCAGGGGGCTGATGTTGGATACAATGATTTTTTTGCAGTCATTTTTAATGGGTTCAACCGGGATGTTGTCCATTAAACCGCCGTCAACGTATAAATTTCCGTCGAGACTGACCGGTGAAAATAAAATCGGAATCGACGATGAAGCTAAAACTGTTTCGCTGATGTTGCCCGAATTCCGGTATTCCACAACTCCTTTGTTCAAGTTCGAAACCGCAACAAAAAAAGGTATTTTCAGTTCTTCCAGGTTTTGGGCAGCTATATTTTTCCGGATCACTTCCTTTAATCCATCCAATTTCAGCAATCCGTCAACGGGCAGTTGTAACTTGGTATATGTAAAAAACCATCCTTTTTTAAAAATGGCCAGGATCTCCTGGGGCGTTTTCCCGCTGGCGATAAACGAACCTACGATGGAACCCACACTCGTCCCTGATATTACATCGGGTATTACACCTTTTTCAAAAAGCGCCGCAATTACACCAAGATGCGCAAATCCGCGGGTTCCCCCTCCGCTTAAAACCAAGCCGGTATTGTATTTTCTCATCTGTTTTACGGTTTAAATGCAACAATATTTTTTATAGTTTTGAAAAAAAATCTAAACCAAATGAAGAACGTAAAAGTAGTTTTTATTCTCTTGTGTTTAATTATCTCCGCAAGTCTTTCGCAGGCTAATTCCCGTAAACAAACAGATTTCAACGAAAATTGGAAGTTTACCAAAGGAAATCCCGAGAATGCTGCGACTGTAAATTTCGATGATTCGTCATGGGAAACAGTAACAGTGCCGCACGATTGGGCGATTAGCGGCCCGTTTAACGAGGCAGAACCGGGATTTACCGGGAAACTTCCGTGGAAAGGTGAAGGATGGTACCGGAAAAAATTTATGGTAGATGCTGCTGACAAGGGGAAGATTATTTATTTTATGTTCGACGGGATTATGTCGTCGCCCAAAATATACATCAACGAGAAACTGGCCGGAGAGTGGGATTACGGTTACAATTCATTTAATATCAATGCGACGGATTTTATCGATTTTGGGGAAGAGAATACGATTGCCGTTTATGTGGATACGCGAAATCATGGCAGCCGCTGGTATCCCGGCGCCGGCATTTACCGGAAAGTGCAGATGTTGATTACCGACCCGGTTCATACCGGAATTTGGGGAACGTACATTACCACACCGGTTGTAAATTCTGCTTATTCTGATGTAAGGGTTTTGTCAACAGTTAACAACCATCATTCAGAGGAAAAGGAGGTTGTTGCTGAAACCCGGATTTTAAGTCCTGAGGGAATCGAAATTGCGTCATCAGAGACAAAACGGAAAATAAGCGCCAAAACTTCGCGTGAATTCGATTTTTGGCTGACAGTAACCCAGCCTGAGATTTGGGACGTCAAAAATCCGGTTTTGTATAGTGTCAAAACCACTATAAAAGAAAACGGTAAGATAGTGGATGAATCGGAGACTTCCTTTGGTTTCCGCACATTTGAATTTACGGCAAACGATGGATTTTTTCTGAATGGGAAACATTTTCAAATAAAGGGCGTCAACCTGCACCACGATCATGGACCGCTGGGCGCAGCTTTTAACCTCCGCGCCATGGAACGTCAGCTCGAAATCATGAAAGAGATGGGTTGTAACGCCATTCGTAACAGTCATAACGTAGCTGCGCCCGAGTTGTTGGAACTGTGCGACAAAATGGGTTTTATTGTTTTCAATGAAGCTTTTGATAAATGGGACGATAAGGCTGATATTACTCCCGAAACTGATTTTTATGAATTTGGAGAACGTAACATCCGCAATTTTGTAAAACGCGACAGGAATCATCCGTCGGTAGTTATTTGGAGCGTGGGCAACGAAATGGGCGATATTCAGGGAAATGTAAACAATGGATTACAAAAGCTGGCTGCCATGGTTGGTTTTGTCCGGAAATACGATGTTATGCGGCCGGTTACCATGGCCTGCGACCAGGACGGAAATGCCCGCTGGCGCCACTTCGATTATTACGATGTCCATTCATGGAATTACGGACAGCGCTGGGAACCCGCCCGGAAACTCGATCCGTCCAAATCGGTAATCATCAGCGAATCGGCTTCAACGGTGAGTACCCGCGGTTTTTACGAACTTCCGTTACCGGAGAAAAAAACCGACTTTACAAAGTCGAATCAGGTAAGTTCGTATGATTTAAATGCTCCCTACTGGGCCGAAATACCAGATGACGATTTTATGTGGCAGGAAAACGGGAAGTACATTGCCGGGGAGTTTGTCTGGACCGGGTTTGATTACCTCGGAGAACCGACACCGTTTATGACTTCAAAGAGTTCTTATTTCGGAATTGTTGATTTATGCGGAATTCCCAAAGATCGGTTTTATCTCTATCAAAGTCACTGGGCGCCCGAAACCAATATGGTACACATTCTTCCTCACTGGAACTGGAGTGGGAATGAAGGGGAAAATGTCCCCGTTTTTGTTTATACCAACGGCGACGGGGCCGAACTTTTTCTGAATGGAACATCGCTGGGGAAAAAATATAAAAATCCGAAATCGGAGGTTTCAACTGAAAGGTACCGGTTGATGTGGCCCGGTGTGGTTTACCTGCCTGGCGAGCTAAAAGCCGTTGCCTTTAAGGCAGGAAAGGTTATTGGAGAGTCGGTTGTTAAAACGGCCGGAGAACCGTTTTCCATCCGTTTGTCTCCCGACAGAAATGAAATTAAAGCTACCGGCGACGACCTGAGTTACATTCTTGTGGAAGCTTTTGACAAAGAAGGCAACCTTTGTCCGCTGGCCGATGACCTGGTGGATTTCGAAATTAAGGGGCCGGGTAGAATTGCCGGAGTTGGCAACGGAAACCCACAATCTCACGAACCGTTTCAGGTCGGTTACCGAAAGTTGTTTAATGGTAAAGCAATGCTAATTGTCCGGTCGGAGAAAGGAAAAACCGGAAAAATCGAAATTAACGCTGGTTCAAAACAGTTGAAACCGGGCAAAACAGTGGTAACGGCAAAGTAAAAATATTTTTGTTAAAAGTTTAATGATATTTTGTTCATAATCAGGAAATAGAAATTTTACCACAATCTTGTATAATTGTGTTTCTTTGTTGTCATTTCAATTGAAAACAACATTTGAAAATAACTTGAAAAATTGATGGTGAAAATTCCTTCGGAAAGAGAATACTGGCAGGGCATTTGGGAAAAATTCAAAGGTGGTGACCAGAAGGCCTTTGAAATTATTTACAATGAATATGTCGATGTGCTTTTTGCCTATGGTTCAAAAATAACATGCGATAAATCGTTGGTAGAGGATTCCATTCAGGACCTGTTCATCGATATTTATACTTACAATATTGGATTGCGCAAGCCTGAGTCACTCGAATTTTATTTTTTTAAAACGCTGAAACGAATTATTATCAGGAAGATAAAAGAAAAACACCGGTTTAGTCATCCTGAGCATTTACTCGAACAGTTCGACCTTTGTTTTCATTTCGAGAAAGATGACAAAGAGCCGGTAGAAGAACAATTGGTATTACTCCAAAAAGAACTTCAGCAACTCGATTCAAAAAAAAGGGAACTGATCTTCCTGAAATTCAACAGCGGGCTCACCTATGTTGAAATTGGAGAACTGCTTGGGCTTAAACCCGACACCGTAAAAAAGCAGGTTACCCGTTTACTTCAGTTTATTCGCAAAAACTTAGGCGAAGAATATATCGAATTTTTCATTTTATGTTTTAAGGCATAATTTTTTTTCTTCGTTTTGTTGTCCCTTTTTCTACACCTCCTCCTCTTACGCATATATTTTAAAGTTATTAAATGAACATTTACGATCGTTTGATAGAAAACCCATTATTTTTTAAATGGATATATCATCCTTCAGAGGAAATTGAGTCCTATTGGGAGAAATATTTAAAAACAAATTCAAAAGAAGCCGGTAGGATTATCGAATTCAAATCCAGGTTTGAGCAATATTTTGATTACAAAAATGAAAAGTTGACCGACATAGAGAAAAGGGCTCTCGCAAAACGTATAATTCGACAGTTGGAAAAAACTGAACAAAAACAGGAACATTTCCTGAGTGTCAGGAACATCATGCGTTATGCAGCAGTTGCGATAGTATTTTTTACGATTGGGGGTAGTCTAGTTTATTTGTATCTTGAGAGCAGGCAGTCAGTAGAATTAGTTAATAATTCTATACTGCCTGCCCAGGTTCAGGAACCTATGCTGATTATAAACAAACAGGAGATCAAACTCAATGAGGGAAAATCGGAGCTGGACTACACCAACCGTGATAAGATTATTGTTGATAAAGAAAGAAGTATCATCAGGGAATCAAAAAATGAGACTCCTTTAATCAACACATTGGTTATTCCTTATGGAAGTCGCTCGGTGATTACTCTATCCGATGGTTCCGTTGTATGGCTGAACGCCGGAAGCCGTTTGATATATCCTTCCACTTTTGTCGATAAAACCAGGGAGGTTTTTCTGGTAGGAGAGGCTCTTTTTGATGTGAAGAAGAATGAAAAACAGCCTTTTGTGGTAAAAACTGCCGATGTTAAAATAGCTGTAAAAGGAACAAAGTTTAATGTTTCAGCCTATCCTGAAGATTATTCAGTACAAACAGTCCTTGCTGAAGGCAGTGTTGAAATTAACCGTACCAACGCCAGTTTATTCGAAAAAGGGATAACGCTGATTCCTGGTCAAATGGCCTACTTCAATAAAAAAAGCAAAGACACAAGAATTATTAATGTTGATATAAATCATTATACCCTCTGGACAGAAGGATTATTTAATTTTTCAAATACCGATTTAAACAGAATTACAAAAAGGCTGGAAAGATATTACAATATCAATTTCCATTTTGACGATCCGCTAAGCGGTACGATACAGATTACCGGAAAACTCGATGTTACCCAGAATATGAGCGAAGTGTTCGAATATTTATCAAAACTGACCGGACTGGAAATAACTAAAATAAACGAAAGACAATATGTGATAAAATAACATGAAAAAAATGAGACCGGAAAATGGTGGCACATTCCCCGGTCTCTAAAATACCAAAATTATTAACAAATAATTTTAACATTTAAAACGTAGCAAATTTATGAAAAAAAAGTGGTTAACAGATTCCCTTGATCCGGGAATACTAAAAAAATGGAGGCGGATTATGCGTTTAACATCTGTTTTGATTGTTGGTTTTGTAATAACCGTAAATGCGAACAGTTATTCGCAGAACACGCGGTTGGATATCCGGATGCAAAACCAGACCATCCGTGATTTAATCGAGTATGTGGAGGGAAACAGTGAATTTGTTTTTCTGTACAAAAACGAAGATTTTAATGTGGATAAGAAGATAAATGTCGATCTGAAGAATGCAACCATTTACAAAATTCTCGACGAAGTTCTGGAAGGAGAAAAAGTGGTTTATGATGTTTATGAACGACAGGTTATTATCCGTAAAGCTGACAAGTTAAGTTATTCAACCATTCAGCAGCAACCCCGGCAGATTACTGGTACGGTAACCGATCAGGCCGGTTTACCTCTACCTGGTGTGTCTGTAATTGTTAAGGGTTCAACCTTAGGAACGGTAACCGATGCTGATGGTAGTTTTTCTTTTTCAATTCCTGCCGATACCGAAACGCTGCAGTTCTCTTTTGTAGGGATGCAAACCCAGGAAATTTTTGTGGCCGGGAAAACGACCTTCCTTGTGGTTATGTCTGAAGAGTCAATCGGCGTTGACGAGGTTGTTGTGACTGCTTTGGGTATTGAGAAAAGCAAACGTACGCTGACTTATGTTACCCAGAAAGTAGATATGGAAAACCTGGCTACCGTTACGAAAGGCGACGTTGGAGAAGCCCTGGCCGGGAAAGTTGCCGGGGTATCGGTGATGACCGGCGCCAATGGCGGTTCGCGTATCATTATCCGTGGAGAACGGTCAATTAACGGAAGTAATACCCCTCTGGTTATTATGGACGGGGTACCGTCAAACTTCGGATTAGGGAATGTTGACGACATTGAAAGTATCAACGTGCTGAAAGGACCTTCGGCTTCTGCATTGTATGGTGCTGTTGCCGCCAACGGCGTTATTATCGTAACCACCAAAAAAGGGAAACTGGGTGAAACAAAGGTGGAAGTCAATTCCCAGACCTCGTTCGGTTTACCATACCTCTATCCTGAATTCCAGAATGAGTACGGACAAGGTATCGGAGGTGTTTATAGCGAAGCTGAAGCACTATCCAGTTGGGGACCCAAAATGGCGGGACAAACCGTTACCAACTGGACGGGAGAAGAAATTGCTTTAAATCCTCAGCCGAACAATGTAAAAGACATTTTTCGGACGTCGTATAGCCTGATTAACAGCCTTTCATACAGCACCGGAAATCAAAAATCAACGGCTTATTTTTCATACACAAACAAAATCGGCCAAGGTTTAATTCCTGTCAATTCATCCGGTTCTCATCAGTTAAATATGAGATTGAATACCGAACTGATAAAAAACCTGAAGATGGATGTGGTTACCACATGGTCGTATGGCGAAAATGAAAATACACCGGCAAGTGGAGATGATCTTTTCAGCCCGATGTGGCAGTTGGTAAAAATGCCGCGGAGTATCCGCACCTCCGATATCGAAGCTGGTTCCTATTACGATGAAACCGGATCGCTCAAACAACTCACCTGGGCGCCCAATGTAACCACCAACATCAGCCCTTACTGGTCGATGTATGGCCGCGAAGCGCTCAGCAATGGCACGAACCTCAACACCGTTGCATCGTTGAAATATAACTTTACCCCGTGGTTGTACCTTCAGTTTAGGGGTAGAATGGCCTATAATTATTCCAATTCCGAAGAAAAAATATACTGGGACACCCAGTATATCAGTTCAGGAAAGGGGAAATATTCAAAAAAAGCTTACAAAAGCAAAAATCTTAACGGCGACGTTTTGTTGGGTTTTGATAAAGACCTGACCAAAGATTTCCACCTCAGCGCCAATCTGGGAAGTGAAATAAAAGACAGCCAGGGAGAATCATTGGAATCTGAAACCGGTAATATGGGGTTAGTCCTTGAAAATAAATTTTATCTGGAAAATGGCTCGACTGTTTCTTCGAAAAACAGCCAGGATCATTTGCAAATCCAGTCAGTTTACGGGACGGCCCAAATCGGGTTCCGTAACTACCTGTTTATGGATGTTACTGCCCGTAATGACTGGAGTTCAACTCTGCCGTCACCCTATTCTTTCTTTTATCCTTCGGTGGGTTTAACCAGTGTTCTTTCCGATATATTTACTTTCCCTGAAATAATCTCGTTTGCCAAAATCCGCGGGTCGTATGCCGAGGTGGGGAATGGTGCCGCGTTTGCCCAGATTTTCCAGACTTACAAAAGAAGTTTGAATGGAACACAGGGATTGGTTTCACTCGACAGCTCGACAAAAGTTCCGGCAAACCTGATTCCGGAAGAAACCAAATCGTGGGAAGCAGGAGCTGAAATCCGTGTATTGGAAGACCGCCTGGGTGTCGATTTCACCTGGTATAAGGCCAACACATACAACCAGTTAGTGACCGTTACCTCGCCGCCCACATCCGGGTTCAGCAATGCCCGTATCAACTGCGGAAATATCCAGAATAAAGGGGTGGAAATTATGCTCAATGCGGTACCGGTTCAAACCGGCGATTTAAAATGGGATATCGGGGTGAACTTTACCCGCAACTGGAGCAAGGTTATTGAACTAACTGAAACCTTGGACGAATACGAAATTGGTGCTCCCAATTTGTCAATTGGCGATAATTGGATTATCGTGGGCAGGCCGTACGGCGAAATCCTGTCCAGAGGTTTTGTAAGGGTGAAAGACGTGGATGAAACCCGTCCCGACGACAACCGCATTGTGGTCGATAATCTCGGTATGCCCCGCATTACTTCCGATGCCAAAACTTTCCTCGGAAATTATAACTACATGTGGAGAAGCGGTTTAACCAGCAGTCTGAAATATAAAAACTGGAACCTTTACTTCCTGATCGACCTAAATTATGGCGGCGTCCGTCAATCGGCAACCGAAGCAACCATGATGTTTAGCGGAAACAGCAAGGCCACTTTATATGGGCGCGACGGATTTGTGTACGATGGAGTCAAGCAGATTACCAACGAAGATGGTTCGTTTAGTTTTGTTGACAATGATATTGAGATTGATGCCGAAATGTACGGTAAAGCTATTGGCGGTCGTGCAACCAACGGTAGTGGTGAGGCATTCAACCACGACGCTACGAATTCCCGGTTACGTGAATTTTCTGTAGGTTATACGTTCCCCATCCAAAGCCAGGTGGTCAAAAACATTACGGTCTCAGCCATCGGCCGAAACCTGTTCTACTTTTATAACGGATGCAAATGGTTTGATCCTGATATGAGTTATGACCTCAATCAAAACGGACAAGGCTCGGAAAGCTCTTTTTTGCCCGGTACGCGGAATGTTGGTTTCAATATTAAAGTGACATTCTAATGGTTAAACATTTAAATGAAGAAAAGATGAAAAAGCATTTAATGAATAGACTCACGATAAAATTGTTCTGTACCGTATTCCTGTTATCTTTTGCGTTTTCGTGTACAGATGATTTTATGGAAATCAACACGAACAAAGCAACTTTTATGAAGCTGAGCCCCAAGGAGTACGGGGAGCTTTTTGCCAGAGCTTTGCAAATGGGTGTGGCCTGGCAGTCAACCGACGATATGAGCCGCATGTCGAGTACGCTGGCCCTTCACAATGCCGGATATACTGCATGCGGAATCCAGGCTTATGATCAGTACCAGCAGAGTCTTGGCTGGCAGAATTCAGGGTTTAAGGATGTTTATGTCGATGTTATTCCTTCGCTTACCAGCATCATGAACGTTGCTAAAGAAGCCGGTGATAATGATGTTTACAATGTGGCTATGATTTGGAAAGTATATCAACTTCAACGGATTACCGATATATGGGGGCCTGCTGCATACACATTTGCAGGGACCGGCGCCGAATCGATTCCTTACGATAGCCAGAAAGACATCTATTATATGATGTTTGATGATTTGACCAGCGCAGTAACAGCATTGTCCGAATCGCTGGCCACAAATCCTAATCTGAATGTTTTCGGCACAAACGACCGGATTTATTCAGGGAGCGTTGACAAATGGGTGAGACTGGCCAATACGCTTCGCTTACGTATGGCAATCCGTATTTCGAATATTGATCCGGCCAAAGCCAAGCTCGAAGGTGAAGCGGCTGTGGCTACTGGGCGTTTGATGGAAACCAATGATCATGACGCCTTGTATAAAACTGCCGGTCTCGACGGTGAAGGGAATGGGATGCCGCGTATGGAATCGTTTTTTCAGGATATTATGAGCATCAATATGGAAAGTTTGTTGAAAGGCTACAGCGATCCTCGTATGGTGGAATTCTGGTCGCCCGTTGTTGACGATATTACACTCCGGAATGCACCTGCTGAATACAGGAGCAATATTGGAGGTTATCACGGGTTTGCCAGTGGTTCCGAACCAACGGAATACCTTTATTTTAAAGCTTTCTCAAAATACGGTCCCCGTTTTAAAGACGGAAACCAGTTAGTGACACCCATCAATATGATGAATGCTGCTGAAGCCTGGTTCCTCAAGGCCGAAGGCGCATGGCGGGGCTGGAATATGGGAGGTGCTGCCCAATCGTTCTACGAAAAGGGAATTGAAATTTCCATTAAACAATGGAAAGGTGCATCTTATTCCCAATCATTGATTAGCGAATACATCAACAACACAGCTACTCCGGCTGCTCCGGAAAATACACCTTACCTGGACGCTCCGATGACCAATATCCCTGTGAAATTCTCATCGGACCAAACCGTGCAGTATGAACAGATTATGACCCAGAAATGGCTTGCCCTGTTCCCGGTTGGTTTTGAGGCCTGGGCCGAATACCGGAGAACCCGGTTGCCAAAACTCTATGCCAAAAAGTATTCGGTTAATGCCAACATTAATCCTCAGGCCGGACAGATTCAAACCCGGTGCGTATTTGTAAATGATGAATACAATGCAAATGCCGCTGAAGTTGAAAAGGCTAAAAGCCTGATTACGGGAGGAGTTGATATTGAAACTGCTCCTCTGTGGTGGGATGTAAATCCTAATTAGAAAATTTTGAATTATTCTTTATCGGGAAATCCAAAGGCGGTTTCGTCTTTGGATTTCCCTGAAGTTTTTTATTGTCTAATATATTTCACTAACTAAAAAAAATAATAATTATGGAAAAGAAATTTTACTTAATTCTGGTTTGTTTGTTTTTGTCGGTGGTAACTTTTGCTCAAAGCGAAGGCCCCGTAGTTTATCTGCCATTGGATAC
>CAYWBV010000058.1:0-16386 GCA_964455785.1 uncultured Maribellus sp. | reverse complement strand
GTTGCCGGAACAACACCATCCATTTTCCAGGGATTTGTGCTGATTTCGAACCAAAACTTTCTTGAAAATTACCCCACGCACAGCGGAACCTCAGTTTTTTTAATCGATGGAAAAGCAGAAGCCCAGCAACAAATTGGTAACGAGCTGAATTCGGTTTTCCGCGATTACGGCTGGGAAATGGAAACAACGGCCAAACGTTTGGTGGAATTTTACTCGGTTACCAACACCTATCTTTCTATTTTTCTGGCGTTGGGAGCGCTGGGTTTAATTCTCGGAACCATCGGACTGGCGGTAATTTTGGCGCGTACCCTTTTGGAACGCCGCCGCGAAATTTCGGTAATGCAGGCCATTGGATTTAACAACAAACCCATTTTTAAAATCATAACTACCGAATATTTAATTCTTTTAATCACTGGTGTTATCATTGGTTTTATTACTGCGGTGGTTGCCACACTTCCCGCGTTTTTATCCACCAACTCCGACGCTTCATTCAGCACCGTAGCACTCGTAACCGGACTAATTTTACTTAACGGAACTCTTTGGATTTTCGGGTTGACGTGGTTTTCACTTCAAAAGAAAAAATTGGTGACGGGGTTGAGGGTGGAGTAAAGAATCTAATTTAAAATTTTCAGTGGCGTGTGATTTATTTACTTTGTCTATTCAATAATCAGCAATGAATTCTCATAACCATTCTCACTGATGGTTTCCGGATTATCGGGGTCGGTAATCCATTGACCGTCAACTATAAATTTGTAGCCGACTTTTCCGGGCTCGGTTTCAACCGTCGCCATCCAAGCATTTCTGACTTTTTTCATGGGAGAACTTGTAACTGACCAGGAATTAAAAGTTCCCGACACAAAAACTTCTTTTGCATTTTCAAATCCATTCAGTTTAAATTCGATTTGCCTGAACTGTGGTTTATTTGCCTCTGTTGCCTTAATCGATTCTGCCAGTTTAATACGCTGGTTTTCGTCTGATGATTTTTCAAAAAGGGTGGTCAACGCATTGATGTGCGCCGTGTACAAGGCAACATTCGATTTCACCTCGATATCGGGTTGAACCCCGGTCCCTTCCCAATTGGTTTGCGTTACCGGGCTCACCGACCTCATGTAAGGAACCGACATCCTGAAATTCGGATTTATGATTTCAAGATCGGTTGGATTGGCGCCGCCACGTGTTACCTCGCCAACAACAACTGCCCTGTTTGTATGTTTTAAATCGTATGCCAGCTCCTCTCCGCCGGAAAACGTCCGGCTACTGGTTAAAATGTAAATCGGTTTTCCCAGGTATCGTTTGCCGGGAACCCAGGCATACGTCCAGAATTGTTTTGTCGTGTTGGTTTCGCGGATATAAAAATCAAAAAGATGGGTAGGAACGTCAAAAAAGTAACTGCACAGGAACGGGATTGTATTTTCATCGAGACTTCCGCGGCATGTGCGCAAATCGAGGATTAAAGCATCGGTATTGGCAACCAATTGTATGGCCGAAATTAAAGTGTCGGCACATTGTTCAACCGGGCCGAACATGGGTATTTCGAGGTATCCAATATTGCCATCCAATATTTTTTTCGATTTAATTCCATAATTGTTTTCGGTTAGCAACTGGTTGAGCCAGGCTTCCTTCGAGCTGTTTTCACCCGAATCTTCATTTTCCTCTGCTTCTCTATTTTCAGTGAATTCAACCTTTAAATGAAGGTCCTTTGATATTTTTTGCAAGTCCTGGGTTAGCCGGAATGCAAATTCACTTCCCGTTGTGATAGTGGCATATTTTCCTGATTGCAAATTGTTTATCACAAAGTTTCGCATACTGTCGGCAACTTCCGGAAAAATATACCTGGTTTGAAGTACTTTTAAAATACCATCAATTGTTTCCCGCTTTTGTGTACTTGTGATTTGGCCATAACAAACCGGGAAGATAAATATTGCTAAAATCAACAGGAGTGTTCTCATCATCATACTTTTTTAAAACAGTCTGGTCATTTTACCGACCAGACTGTTGTGTTTTCCATAGAGTCAGAAGGCTAAAGAAAATGGTTGCGATTGCTTTTGTTTTCTGTTTTGTTTAATTTTCTTCAGCTTTGAATAAGACGCGAAAACTTTCTTTCGGTTGCGTATCCCGAAAGAAAATTCTCAAAAAAATTATTTTAGCACTGGATTTGCCATTTCTGTTAAAATTTTTGAAGCTGATTTCTGCGCTTTTTTCATCAATTCGGGTAGCCCCGCATTTAGTAATTTTCCGTTACGTTTTAATATTTTTCCGGCAACTATCACAGTATCTACATGATCTTCCTTGGCATATAAAACGACTGTCGATATTGGGTTTGCCGATGGCGACAACGAAATATTCCGTGTGTCAATCAGAATAATGTCGGCTTGTTTTCCCACTTCGATAGAACCAGTTTTGTTCGATAAGCCGATAGTTTTGGCGCCCCCGATGGTTGCTATCTTTAAAACGTCGCCGTCGGTAATGGTAAGTTTCTCCGGAATCTCTCCCTGTTTGTAAAGTTTTTCATTCTGAATGGCCCTTTCAGCCTGCAACGCAATTTTCATCTGGTCAAACATATTTCCTGAAGTGGCAGTAACCACATCGACACCCAGTCCGAAAACTATTTTGTTTTCTGTCGCTTTTCCGGTCGCAGGCAGGCCAAGCCCCATTTGTAATTCAACTTCGGGAGTAACTGAAATAGTACATTGGTTTTCGGCTAATCGTTTAAAATCGTTTTCGCTGATGGTATTGGCATGGGCAAAGTTGAGATCGGGGCCCAGCAGGTTGGCTTCGTACAGCTTTTGCACGCCTTTGTATTTTGGGCCAAAAGTGCCGCCGCCAATGTGCATCGAAATCAGGAGGTCCAGTTCACGCCCCAGCAGAATATCGTGTTCGGTAACTTCCATGGTTGAATATTCCGGCCCGCGAATTGCCAGCGCCATCGTTACCAGTTCATTATCAGAAGGAAGATATTTCTCCCGGATGGTTTTGGCTTCCTGCGGATGTTTCAGTTGGCTTTCGTAAAACCATTCCCAAACTGAGGTTCCCGGTGTTCCATATCCGAATTTTGCCCTGATCCCGGAGTCTTTGAGTGCCCGGATTGCAGCTTTGGTATGTTCGGTTGTATTCATGATGTGCGACCAGTCGAAAACGCTTGTAACTCCCGAATTGATCGCTTCCAAAGCGCCAAGAAGGTTGCCGATGTAAACATCTTCGGGTTCGAAAAGCGGGGCAATTCCTCCAAGCATTCCATTCAGATATTCCATCAGCGTCCAGTTCCCGGCAACCCCTTTAAACGCTGTTTCCCATAAATGGCGGTGGGTATCTACAAAACCGGGCATAACAATCATTCCTTTGGCGTCGATTTCCATATCAGCCGGTGGATGATGGATTGCTTCTGCGATTTTGACGATTTTGTCGTCTTTAACTAAAACATCAGCAGTAATTGCTTGTAGCTGATTGCTTTCTGAAATAATTACAGTTCCCTGTTTAATCAAAATTGTTTTCATGTTTCTTTTATTTATTTGTGATATTACAAAGAAACGGAGAGCAATGGTTTATACTGCTTGATCCAAATCAAGAAACGGGAAGGGAATATCGAAACGGGAAATCCTGCTTAATATCTGGTGTCCTGAATTGTTTAACGATAACATAACCTACTTTTGTATGAGAACCGGAAACTTTCTTATTTCTATTTTGTTGGTTTTGGAAAGTATTTTAGAAATGCCGGTAAATATACCCGAAACAGGACAACCGAGAGTGGTAATCGTAGGCGCTGGTTTTGCCGGGTTGCGACTTGCCCGGAAGATTTTTAAACACGATTTTCAGATTGTGTTAATCGACCGCAATAACTATCATCAGTTTCAGCCCTTGTTTTACCAGGTGGCAACCTCCGGACTGGAACCCAGTTCAATTTCTTTTCCATTAAGAAAGATTTTTCAGAAGGTAAAAAATGTATTTATCCGGATTGCCGAGGTTGAAAAAATCATTCCTGAAAAGAAAATCCTGGAAACTTCGCTGGGAACGGTTTGGTACGATTACCTTGTGATTGCTACGGGTGCAACAACTAATTTTTTTGGAATGGAAAGTTTTTCAAAAAACAGCATTCCCATGAAATCGGTTTCCGAGGCTCTTTTTCTGAGAAATACTTTGCTCGAAAATTTTGAAAAAGCGGTTACGCTTCGTGAAAAAAATGAAGTAAAAAAGCTGCTGAATGTTGTTGTAGTTGGCGGCGGACCGACTGGCGTTGAAGTTTGCGGGGCGCTGGCCGAAATGAAAAAGTTTGTCCTTCCGAAAGATTACCCTGAACTCGATTTCAGCCACATGACCATTACTCTGGTCGAGGCAAATAGTCACCTTTTGCACGGAATGAGTAAAGAGGCAGGACAGAAAGCTTTTAAATATCTAAATGAATTGGGTGTGGAAGTTAAACTCGCGCATAAGGTTTTAAGTTACAATGGCGAAGAAGTTGAGCTGGAGGATCAGGAAAACTTTAGGACCAAAACGTTAATTTGGGCGGCAGGCGTAAAAGGTCAAATGCCCGAAGGAATCGGCCCGGAATGTGTTGTTCGTGGAAACCGGTTAAAGGTGAATGAGTTTAACCAGGTTACTGGATTTTCAGATGTTTTTGCCATTGGCGATATTGCCAGCATGAAAACAGATACCTATTTATTTGGGCATCCGCAGGTAGCGCAGGTGGCACTTCAACAGGCAACGAACCTTGCAAAGAATTTATTGAACATTCAAAACAAGATAGAATTAATACCTTTCAAATACCGCGACAAAGGTTCGATGGCAACAGTCGGGCGCAACCGCGCTGTTGTTGATTTGCCCGGATTTCGGTTCAGCGGTTTCCCTGCCTGGTTAGTTTGGATGTTTATACACCTGATGTCGATTGTAGGGGTAAAAAACAGGTTGGTTATTTTTATCAACTGGTTGTGGAATTATATCACTTACGACCAATCGTTGCGGTTAATTTTACGGGCCGATTCGAAAAAGGAGAAAAATCCGGATGAAAAAATTAAAATCCCCGGATGAATTCACTGCTACAAATTGAATTAACCCTGAATTTCGCCCGAGCGCCTGTATAAATACAACGCGAAGAGGAGAACAACGGGTACTAATGCAATTCCAAACTCACCGGTAAAATATTTTGTATTTCCGGTATCGTAAGTAATGCGGTTAAAAAACATTTGAATAACTCCGTTGTGCGTGGCATGAAAAACAGCAACCGGCCAAATGCTTCCGGATTTCATTCTGAGCCAGGCCAAAGTTACTGCCGTTGATACCACAAGTAATCCAAAACAAAAAAGTTGATATAAGAGCGGTGTTCCTTCCGCACCGTAATTGCCGAAAATAATTCCGGGCAGATGCCAGGTTCCCCAGACAATTCCACTTATCCAGCTTGCTCTTTTAAATCCTGCCCATTTTGACAGTTCAGGAACCAAAAAACCGCGCCATCCTGTTTCTTCACCCAGAGCCATAATTAGCGATGGAATCATATTGACCACGGTTATGTAGAAAAATGCGGCAACGATCACCAATGCGTCAGGATCGGTATTCATTCCAAGAGTTAGTCTTGCCCTTTCCAGAAACGTTTGGTTTGGTACTCCTCCCAAACCAAAAATCCAAATCAATCCGTAACCAACAAAGCCGTATAGAATTGGAACCGACCAACCGAAAGCCAGCCATTTCAAGGAGAAGCCCCATCCGATATTTTTTATGGGGCGTTTAGTTACAACTCCGGTTATAATAGCTGCAATCCCAGGAGCCCACATAATTATAAACGAACTAATGTTGTGGTTTTGAAAATACTTTGAAAAATAAGTGAATGTTGCGGTTATCAGACCTGTAAGAATTAGATATAAAACCACACGTTTTTGTGACATCTTTTCCATTTTCTGAATTTTAACTGTTAATACTTTTTTCGAATTCCCAACTCTTGTCATTTTGGTAAAACTTTAAACTCCTTTTTTTGAGTTGAAATGCAGAATTCGAAAGATTTAGAGCATTGGACTCAAATCCACAAAAAAATGTTGCAGCCCTTAATGAGGATTACAAAAAAAATTGCCTTTAGATATTAGAAATTTTAAATTCTCTTTTTCTTTCTTTTAATGATTTGTGGTAACTTCAATTCGTTGTGTCAATGGAACGGCAAACTTCAAAAAGAATACTAATTTTAGGCTGTGGAAGTGAACAATGAAAAACATATCAACCAGATCAGGGAACTGGAGGTGAAGGTCTCCGAACTGAAGTTTGAACTTGAAGAGTTGAAAGCATTGCTGGAAGAAGAGCAAAACCAGCGGGAGTTTTACCAGTTTGTGGCCGACTTTACCTTCGGCTGGGAACTTTGGCTGGAGCCCGGCGGGAAAATAAAATATTGTTCGCCTTCGTGTTTCGATTTAACCGGTTTTACGGCCAATCAGATCATGGTTTCTGATGGGATTTCGGAACTGCTGGTTTATGAACCCGACAAGGAGAAATTTACGAAATTTATGGCCGATTCGCTGGCTCAGTTGCTGGTAAACCAATCGCTCGAATTCCGTATTCTCACCCGCCATAAACAATTGCGCTGGTGCTCCATCAGCGTGCGCGGAGTTTATAACCGGCAGGGGCGCTATCTGGGCATTCGTGCATCGGTTCAGGACGTTACCAAATTGAAACGCGCCATGGGGCACATTCACGATCTTTCGGAAGGAAAGGAAATGGAAAACCGGGCCAAACTTCGCATAAAATCGCAGCTTGACAGTAAAGAGCGTGAACTTGTGTCGTTCCTGCTCCAGCTTTCTCAGAAAAATGAAATCATCGCGCTGGTCACAAAACAGATAAAAAAGATAACCTCCGCCAATTCCAAAAATAATCAGCAAAAGCTGGTTTCTCTTTTGGAAACGCTTGAAAAGGTCCCCACTACAACGGTTGACTGGGATATGGTGGTTTTACAACTGGAAAACCTGCACCCCGGTTTTTTGGGAAGGCTTCAGTTCAAACACCCCAATCTTTCGCCCAAAGAAAAAAAATTATGCGCCTATCTTCGTTTGGGGCTTTCCAGTAAAGAAATTTCAGGTCTGCAAAATGTGACTTCAAAAAGTGTGGAAGTAGCCCGCGGCAGATTACGGAAAAAGCTGAAACTGGAAAGGGAAAACCGTCTTGTTTATTACATTGACAAGATTTAGATTCAAACGAATATTGTGTTTATTTCACGTTGTTTTAAAAAAATGATATGCTATTGGATATTATATTTTACTGAATTATAATTAATAACAAAATATGTGTAGTGTTCTATTCTTTATGTGATTCAGAAATGTAGTGTTTAAGTAAATTTGTTTCCGTGAATTTCAGATATATTTGACGACATAAATAAGATGAATATGTCTGAAATGGAAAACAACGGATTTTATCGTCTGCTGAACGACGAGGAAATAGGGCAGTTGGTTCATCAGGGCTGCACCTCCAGTAACTGGAACTTAGTGAAAGTATCGTACGATTTTATCCCGGACAATATTGAAAACAGCAAATTCACCGGTCATATCCGGCTGAGCAGTTTCACCCATTCTGTAAAACTGGTGGGGGGAATAACTTTCAAAACCGGGATTTACAATGCCTGGCTCCACAATTGCGAAGTGGGTAAAAATGCGTTAATTCATAATGTACGGAGTTATATTGCCAACTACAAAATTGGCGAGGGGGTAATTATCCACAACATTACGACCATGGCTGTGGATGGCGAAACTACGTTCGGAAACGGGCTTCGGGTGGAAACCATTAACGAAGGAGGCGGTCGCGAAATACCCATTTACGATCATCTTTCAACGCATGTAGCTTATATTATGGCGCTTTACCGTCACCGCCCGAAGCTGATTTCTGCGCTTGTCGAAATGGTCGATAATTATTCAGGTCATGTGAAAAGCGACATCGGGACGATAGGCGCCCATTCGCGGATTATCAACTGTAACACCATTCTGAATGTAAAAATGGGGCCGGCCACGGTAATCGACGGGAGTAAAAAACTCAAAAACGGAAGTATCAACAGCAATTTCGAAGCGCCGGTGGAGATTGGTGAAGGTGTAATTATGGAAGATTTTATTGTGAGTTCCGGCTCGCGGATTACCGATGCTACGCTGATTTCGAAATGTTTTGTGGGACAGGGGTGTATTTTAGACAAACACTATTCGGCGGTCAATTCGTTGTTTTTTGCCAATTGCCAGGGGTTTCACGGAGAGGCGTGTTCTATTTTTGCCGGGCCCTACACGGTTACGCACCACAAATCGACATTGCTGATTGCCGGGATGTACTCGTTTTTAAATGCCGGAAGCGGTTCGAACCAAAGCAACCACTTGTATAAACTGGGGCCCATTCACCAGGGGATTATGGAGCGGGGTGCCAAAACAACCAGCGATTCCTACATTCTCTGGCCGTCGAGGGTAGGGGCTTTTTCACTGGTAATGGGGCGGCACTACAAACACAGCGACACCACCGATTTCCCGTTTTCATACATTATTGAAAGCAACGACCAGAGTATTTTGGTCCCCGGCATCAACCTGAAAAGTATAGGCACCGTGCGCGACTCACAAAAATGGCCCAAACGCGATACCCGGAAAGATTCCAACTTGCTCGACTTAATCAATTTCAATTTGCTAAGCCCTTACACGGTTCAGAAAATGATGAACGGACGGGAAAAGTTGCTCGCTATCCGGAGGACCTCGGGAGAATTTGCCAATGTTTACAGTTACGAAAAGATGATCATCGAAAAAAATGCGCTCGACCGCGGGATTACCCTCTATGAAATGGCTGTCTGGAAGTTTCTTGGCAATTCGCTGATAACAAGGCTTCAGGGGAAAAAATACAAAAACGATAAGGAAATCCAGAGAACGTTAAGGAAAGATACCTCGTTAGGGAAAGGGCATTGGGTGGACCTTTCCGGCCTGCTGTGCCCGTTCGAAGCCCTCGACAACCTGTTGAAATCGATAGAATCCGGCGAAACAAATTCGTTGGAAGAGGTGAATTCGGCGCTGATCGCCCTTCATAAAAATTATTATAACTACGAGTGGACCTGGGCTGTGGATGTCCTGGAACAGTTTACCGGGAAAAAAACCGAAGATTTTACCCCGGCAGATATTATTGCCGTGGTAGAAAAATGGAAAGAGAGTGTGCTTGGTATCGACCGGTTCTTGTATGAAGATGCCAAAAAAGAATTTTCGCTCATAAAAATGACCGGCTTTGGGGTGGACGGACAAAACGGAGAACGCGAACTCGACTTTGCCCAGGTGAGGGGAGAGTTTGAACAAAACGACACCGTAAAAGCCATCAAAGTTCACATGAAAACCAAGGAAGACCTGGGCAACGAACTCATAGAAAGGATGAGGAGCCTACCCAACCCAACGAACGACGGGACAAATTATGTAGTGGAAAGGATGAACTGAGTTTATCCCTGCTTTTGTAAATCGTTTAATACTCAATACTCATATCTCAAATCTTTAAAAAATGTGCGGAATCGTAGGATATATCGGAAATAAAGAGGCGTTTCCAATTCTGATAAACGGATTGAAACGGCTGGAGTACAGGGGTTACGACTCTGCAGGAATTGCCCTGCTGAACGGCTCTCTCGACATCTTTAAACAAAAAGGGAAAGTGGCCGATTTGGAAAAGTGGGTCGCCGAAAAGAAAGTATCCGGGAATGTAGGCATTGGACACACCCGCTGGGCTACTCACGGTGAACCCAGCGATGTTAACGCCCACCCGCACCTTTCCATGAACGGTGTGTTTACCGTGGTGCATAACGGGATTATTGAAAATTGCGCACGACTGAAAGAAGATTTGGTTTCGCACGGATTTTCGTTTCAAAGTGAAACTGACACAGAGGTGCTGGCCAACTTAATTGAGTTCTTTTATAACCAGGGAGAAAATATTTCGGCGGAAGTTGCCTTACAACTCGCGCTTTCGAAAGTGGTTGGCGCCTACGGGATTGCGGTATTGTGCAGCGCCGAAAAAGATAAAATGGTGGTTGCCCGGAAAGGTAGCCCACTGGTGGTTGGACTGGGCAACGGCGAATATTTTGTTGCCAGCGACGCCTCGCCCATTGCTGAATTTACCAACCACGTGGTTTATCTGAGCGATGAAGATATGGCAATCATCCAACGGAATAACTTTACCCTGAAGAACATTCGGAATAACCCGGTTACATTAACCATTACCAACCTCGATTTGGAAATCGGAGAACTCGGCAAGGGAGACTTTGAACACTTTATGCTAAAGGAAATTTTCGAACAGCCCAAAACCGTGGAAGAAACGTTCAGGGGGCGTTTGAAAACCGATCATTCGGAAATTGTGCTGGGTGGTTTGCTCAACGTTTTCCCCAGGATTAAGGAGGCCGAACGTATTGTAATCATCGGTTGCGGCACGTCGTGGCACGCCGCCCTTATCGGCGAGTACCTTCTCGAAGCGTATGCGCAGGTGCCGGTTGAAGTGGAATATGCCTCCGAATTCAGGTACCGGAAACCGGTTTTGGGCCCCAAAGATGTCGTAATTCTTATCAGCCAGAGTGGCGAAACCGCCGATACCATGGCTGCCCTCCACCTTGCCCGCGAAAAAGGCGCGTTGGTTTTGGGAATTTGTAACGTGGTGGGGTCGAGCCTTTCGCGCGAAACCGATGCCGGGGTTTACACCCACGCCGGTGTCGAAATCGGGGTAGCTTCCACAAAAGCATTTACAGCGCAGGTTACGGTACTCACGATGTTTGCCCTGAAACTGGCCAGGGAAAGGGCGACAATCTCCGATTCGGAATACCGCGAACTGGTCGCCGAACTGGCCGAAATTCCTGAAAAACAAAGGCTGATACTGCAAAACAACGGGTCGATCAAACGCGTTGCCGAAAAATACAAGGATGCGGTAAACGCGTTGTACCTCGGGCGCGGGTACTTGTTCCCGGTGGCTTTGGAAGGAGCGTTGAAACTCAAGGAAATTTCGTACATCCACGCCGAGGGTTATGCTGCCGGCGAAATGAAACACGGCCCCATCGCGCTGGTCGACGATAACCTGCCGGTGGTGGTGGTGGCGCCGCACGACGATTATTATGAAAAGATTGTCAGTAACATTCAGGAGGTAAAAGCCCGCAAAGGGAATGTTATTGCTATTGTTACCGAAGGCGATATGGGGCTAAAGGGAATGGCCAACGATGTCATCGAGATACCAAAATCGCACCCGGCAGTTGCGCCGTTGCTGACCGTTTTACCGCTACAGTTACTCGCATACCATATCGCCGTTTTGCGCGGTTGTAATGTCGATCAGCCCCGGAACCTGGCAAAATCGGTTACAGTAGAGTAGTAAAATCAAAATCATTTAGAGAGAAACAGCACGGCGAATGATAACATTTTGTCCGGGCGATGCTGTGGTTTTTGTTTTTTCACCGCACAAATATTTCAAAATGATTTTTGATTTTATTATTCTATGGCGCATTAAAATTAATTCTATGGTGCATTAGAATTTATTCCATGGCGTATTAGAATACAGAAATCTGATTTCAAAAAAATAAAAACACACGTTCCGGCGGGCAGTTTCACCGCACGAAAATGCCGGAACAAAACGTTCGGCCAGCCACTTCCCGGCCGGCAAACCAGCGTTTGTCACAGGCAAAGGCAGGTTTCCGGCATCTCGTTCCTCTCCAAAAATGTGTGCCCGAATTGAAACCTTAAGGCCGGGATTCGATAAAATGAATTGTTTTTCCTGCTGTTTTTTGAGCGCTTGACGTAAAAAAGGCCGCGGTTACCGATTTTATTCTGTTCCTGTTCTTCCGTTGTTTTAGTTTTATTTTTTATAAATCGTTTTGAAAAATAACGAGATACCAGCATATAAACGAAATAACCAGAGACTGTCAGTTATGAAAAAAGAAAGGTCGAGGATTATCCTTATTTTAATCACATCGTTTGTTGCCATTGTAATTGTATCGTTTACGGTGGGCAGGGAGTGGTACGAAGGTAAAAGCCAAAGCCTCACTTCATTCGGGTTGATTCATTTCTCGGGGTACCTGTTTTTTTTGCTGATGCCGGTTGAAATGGCATTTGTATATTACCTTTCTTACTTTCGCGAGGCGGAGTTGATTAGCGTTGCCATGGCGACTGCCGTCGTTGCCCAGGTAATCGATTACTTCATCGGGCTTTTGGTTAGCAAACAAATCATTCAAAAATTGGTTAGCGAAAAGAGTATTTTAAAAGCAGAAAAATACATTCGCAAATTTGGTAACCTCACCATTTTCCTTTTTAACGTTTTGCCCCTTTCGTCGCCGGTGATTGTGCTGACCGCAGGAATTATGAAATTCAGTTTCAAAAATCTGATGATTTACAGTATTTCGGGACTGTTTTTTAAGTATTTGATATTGAGTTTGATTTTTTGATTCGGAAGTAAAAGGTATTTCCCAGAATGATATACCGGCCCCGAAACGATTGAATCAAAAAAATATATATTTGTACCGAACTATAAACGCAGTATTTATGAAAGCATTTGTTTTTCCCGGTCAGGGAGCGCAGTTTCCCGGTATGGGGGAAGATTTGTACAAAAGATCGGCAGAAGCCAGGGCTTTGTTTGACAGGGCCAACGAAATTCTGGGGTTTAATATCACCGAAATCATGTTTGGCGGAACAGTTGACGATTTGAAACAAACCAAAGTGACACAACCTGCCATTTTTCTGCATTCGGTGCTGCTGGCCAAAACGTTAAAAGATTTTGTTCCCGATATGGTTGCCGGCCACTCGTTGGGTGAGTTTTCGGCGCTGGTAGCCAACGGGGCGCTTACATTCGAAGACGGTCTGATACTGGTTTCGAAACGCGCGGGCGCCATGCAAAAGGCCTGCGAGGCAGAACCTTCGACCATGGCGGCCATTGTTGGGCTTGACGATACTATTGTGGAAGAAGTTTGTGCCGGAATCGATGAAATTGTGGTGCCTGCCAACTACAATTGTCCCGGGCAGTTGGTTATTTCAGGGTCGGTTGCCGGAATCGACAAAGCGTGTGCACTGCTCACGGCAAAAGGGGCAAAACGTGCCCTGAAACTGGTGGTTGGCGGAGCTTTTCACTCTCCGCTAATGGAACCGGCCCGCGAAGAACTGGCCGCCGCTATCGGGGCTACGGTGTTTAGTCAGCCGGTTTGCCCGGTCTATCAGAATGTAAATGCCATGCCGGTGAGCAATCCCGACGTTATCAAACAAAACCTGATTGCGCAGTTGACTGCTCCGGTGCGCTGGACACAAACCGTTCAGAATATGATTGCCGACGGCGTTACCTCGTTTACCGAAGTGGGCCCCGGTACAGTTTTGCAGGGACTGGTAAAAAAAGTAGATCGAAATATGGTTACTTATGGTGTAAACAGTTTTGAAGGGTAGTCATTTTAAAGATATTATAATCTGATCCCGGTACTTTTTACCGGGATTTTTTTATTCTTTCTTTTGTAACATCCTGTAAATGGTTGATTTTCCAATTCCCAGTTTCGACGCTACCAACCGGACATTGTGGTTGTATTTGTTCAGAAAATGATTGATGATTTCCAGGTTGTATTCGTCGAGGGTTTTTTCGCTGGCCAGCAGGTTTTGTACGTTATCATCCACGTTCATGTTCAGGTGGGTGGGTTTAATGGTGTCGCGGTTGGTCATCACGCAGGCCAGTTCCATAACCGCTTTGAGCTCGCGGATATTACCGGGATAATGATACGTAAGCAGCATTTTTTTCGCTTCATCCGATATGGTTTTGGGTTCCATGCCGTTCTCTTTGCAGAATTCATCGACAAAATATTTGGCCAACAAAATAATATCGTTTCCCCTGTCCTTTAGCGGAGGAAGTTCAATAGGTAACCCTAGCAGCCTGTAGTATAAATCCTGTCTGAATTTTCCTTCAGACACCATTGTTGCCAGGTTTTTATGTGTTGCAGTAATAATCCGCACATCCAGGGGAATGGTTTCGTTTCCTCCCAGCCGAACTACCTCCCGCTCCTGGATTACCCTCAGCAGTTTTGCCTGAAGGCTCAAATCGAGATCGGCAATCTCGTCCAAAAAGAGGGTGCCGTTGTTTGCCTGTTCGAATTTTCCAATTTTTCTGAAATCTGCTCCGGTAAAAGCTCCCTTTTCATGCCCGAACAGTTCGCTTTCGAGCAATGTCTCGGGAATTGCAGAAACATTGACCGCGACAAATGGTTTTGCGCTACGTTTCGAATTGTAATGAATTCCTTTGGCAACCAGTTCTTTCCCTGTTCCGGTAGCTCCAGAGATAGAAACTGATATTTGTGTCTGGATTGCCTTTTCCATCAAATCGAACACATGATCGATTTCGCGGCTGTTGCCTTTAATCAGGTTCCGAAAATTATATTTTTGTTTGACGGCATCTTTTAAAAGAATGTTCTCATTCTTTATTTGATCCGTTTTATAGATGTTTTTAATGATGTTGCTGAGCTTTTCCCTCGTGTCCGGCGCTTTCATAATATAGTCGTACGCACCGCTTTTCATCAGTTCGATGGCTGTATTGATGTTCTCCTGCGCAGAAATTACTATGACATGGGTGTTTGGCAGTTTTTGCTGAATTTCTTTCAACACATCGTGCCCGGTCATATCGGGCAAAGTGTAATCGAGCGTAATTACATCCGGATTTTCATTCAGACGTACAATACAGTCCTTTCCGGTGTGAAAAACTTTTACCTGAAAATGATCGTTCTCCAACTGTTTTTTGAGCACCTGTGCATAAAGAACGTTATCTTCAACAACAAAAATTTTGTATTTAATGCTATTCATTGAATCGGTTTTTCAATTAATTGGTACTAAAAGTACAAAAAAAATAGAATGTAATAGAATTTATATCAGTTAACAAAATATATTTTCTTTTGTTTGAATAAAGAGTTCCCGGGAAATTTGATTTGCAGCTTTTCTGATTATTTTACGGGATAAATAATAATAATCTTAAATTGCGCCTGTTCAAAACATAACTGTTAATTTTATTCGTATAAAAAACAAATAATATGAAATATAAAGCATTCCATAAATTATCATACGGATTGTATATTGTGGCCACTGAAAGTGAAGGCAAAAAATATGGATATATCGGGAACACCGTTTTCCAGGTAACTTCCAATCCGGCGCAGATTGCCATAAGCAGTCATAAAAAAAATTATTCGACTGAAAAAATCCTTCAAAGCGGTACTTTTTCGGTTTCAGTGTTAAAAAAGGAAGTTAGCACTTCGCTTATTGGCGAGTTTGGTTTTATGTCGGGGGCCGATTTTGATAAATTCAGAAATGTGGAGACAATTACGGCGGTAACTGGTGCGCCGGTGGTACTCGACTCTTCGGTGGCCTGGTTCGATTGTAAGGTAGTCAATACTATCGACGTTGGTTCGCACATATTAATCATTGGCGAAGTTCTGGACAGCGACGTTATTTCGGGCGACGAACCGCTTACCTACGAATACTACCGCGAAAAATACAAGATGCTGGCACCTAAAAACGCGCCAACCTACATCGAGAAGGAAAAGTTGGAAAACGAAATTGTTCCGGAACCGGTAAAGAGCTTGCAGAACGTGACCGAAAAAGAAGTACCAAGTCAGGAAGCAAGATGTTATACATGCACTATCTGTGGATTTCAGTATAATCCGGAGGAAGGCGACCCCACAATGGGAATTCCACCCGGAACACCTTTCGAGGATCTTCCGGATGACTATAAATGTCCGATTTGTAATGCGGCAAAAGATTATTTCAAGAAGGATTGAGCTAATCCTTCTATTACAGTTTCTTGTGCGTTCCGTCGCAAAAAGGTTTATTGCCCGTGTGTTTACAACGGCACAGCCATACATCTTTTATTTCGTCTATTTTTAAAGCAACGGGAACAAACTCAGAACCCCGGTGCGAACCGTCGCAAAAGGGTTGATTGTTACTTTTGCCGCATGCACACCAGAAATAGGTTCCCGGTTCGAGTGTTACCAGTGCCGGGCTCTTTTCAGCAATCTTTGGTTCAGCCATTGTTTTGGTTTATTTGTTTTTATTGAAGTCAGTTTGCGATTTTATAAGCAACCACCCGGTTGTTAAAAAAAGTGGGTACTAAAATCAGATCATATTTATGGGCAAAGTCGATATCGGCGGTATTTATGTTCTGTTCCGTTGAATCCAATAATTTAATATTCTCCCCGTCTTTGTTCAGAAATATTTTCCCCGGCCAGTTTGAAAAAATGTATTGTCCGCTGTTGTTTTTCTCCAGACCGTCAACTCCGCCGGCGTCTTCAATAATCAGTTCTACTT
Source organism: uncultured Maribellus sp. (assembly GCA_964455785.1). Classification (GTDB taxonomy): domain Bacteria; phylum Bacteroidota; class Bacteroidia; order Bacteroidales; family Prolixibacteraceae; genus Draconibacterium. The sequence continues at coordinate 142 of CAYWBV010000058.1, read as the reverse complement.
TTTGAGTGAGAATATCCACTTCATAAATATTTTCATCGCCTACATATAATTTACCTTTTTCTGCCATCAAACCGTTGGGCGATTTAAAGGGTTCGCCTTCCATCCAAACTTTAAATTCACCCTGGTGCAAAACATGGATTTT
>CAYWBV010000057.1:9302-16433 GCA_964455785.1 uncultured Maribellus sp. | reverse complement strand
GCCATCAAATCTCCTTCATAGGTAGCATCAATAAATATTTTCCCTTGAAAGGTTTTTCCTGAAAGCGTGGTGAAAGAGACTATTTTTCCGTCGGTTTTTATCACGCCGCTTTCGCGGTCGAGCCACTCGTCACGATAAATGGTAATGTTGTTTTCGGCGACAAAATCTTCAAAGACCTTCTCGGCCACGTGCGGTTCAAAAATCCACATGGTACGGTTTTCGCCGTCCATGGCCACAGTACCCTGGCCTTTGTTGCCGTACTCGCTGTGTTTTTGCCAAATCCAGGCCGACGAATCGTTGTAATGATTCCAGACACGGTGATAAAATTCACGGGAAAGCCCGCCAATCACTGCTTTGTTTCCGGTATCGGTGTAGCCCAGCCCGCCGGAAGTTAATCCGCCGAGGTGTTTATCGGGCGAAACCACGATGACCGATTTTCCTGACTGTATCACTTCTACCGCCGCAGTTACCGCCGCCGACGTTCCGCCGTAAACAATTACGTCGGCTTCAAAAAAATTACTTTTAGGTTTCTCCCCGCAACCTGACCATACAAGTGCAAAAAGCAACACTCCAATAAAAACTGGTTGAGTATGTTTTGTTCGTTTCATCTGATTTATTTTATTGGTAAAAATATGATTGTCAAATTTATTCTTTTATTTAGGAACATGAACCAAAACCTGTCCATCCTCCAGTAACCGGTTTTTCAGTTCATTATAATTGATGTTTTGTATTTCTGAATTGCTGTCGATAGCCAGCGCCGCCGCTGTTGCCGCAGACTGGCCAAGGACCATAAAAACAGGTTCCATCCGTATTGAACCGTAAGCGATATGCGTTGCGCTGACACACACGGGAACCACAAGATTGGAGCACTCTCCTTTTTTAGGGACAATGGAACGATAACTTACCGGATAGGGAGGAAAACCGTGGGCTTCCACATTTCCTTCGTTTTGTACAAACCCGTTGGCATCGACATAACGTTGCACCTGGTGCGAATCCATTCCGTAAGCTCCCATTCCCACCGGGTCACCGGCCACTTCAAAACCTTCACAGTGCTTTTGGGTCATCACATAATCGCTGATCATCCGCCTCGCTTCCCTCACGTAAAGTTGCTGCTGCCAGCCGTCTTCGCGTTCGTATTCATCTTTGCAAGTCCCCCATTTCGAAACTACATTTCTCACCTTTTCCGGAATCCGGGGATGGTAGGCCAGCGTCCACATCAATCCCTGCTGGTATTGCCGGTGCCTTTCGACGATTTTTTCGCGTTCTGCATACGAAGCTTCCGGGTAATCGTAGTTTTGTCCGATAAAATCAGTGGAAAACCCTTTTTGGTTGTTGGTGTCGGTTTTCCGGTTGGGCATGGGTGTGTTAATCCACGGCACCAGCGGGTCGCCATAACTGTACATCTCTTCAATGGGGCCTTCGGCAGCTTCATAGTTCCGGAACAGGAGTTCGTATTCCAGTTCGTTGTATCCTTCGGGTTTGGAAAAAGGGATGCGGTTTTCGGGGTGATCGGTCAGCGTCATCCTGAAACAGTAGGCCTGGATGCCTTTGTCGCCCCGACCGTCGATTCCGGGGCCGCCTTTTACAATAAAAGGCAACAACCCGCTGGCCGGATCACCTTTTACGATGTAGGGATCGACTCCATCAATAAAGTTGTGGTGAATACTGTTTCGGGAAACGGTTCCGCGTAACGTTAAACTTACGTCGTTGGCCTGGACCCCGTTTAATGTTTCGCCGTATTGTTTGTTCGGCTCGCGCCCGACCGTGTAACTCACCCCTGCGGTTGCCATCAAATCACCTTCGTAGGTGGCATCGATAAACATTTTACCGCGGTAGGAGCTGCCGTTTTCCATCGTTATTTCCACAATCCGGGTCCCCTCCTTTTTGACCCCGCCGGTCCGGTTGAGCCGTTGACTGTAAACCAATTCTATTTTTTCGGCGGCCATCATCTTTTTATACACTTCAAGCGCAGCCGAAGGCTCAAATGTCCACATGGCATCTTCTTTCCCGGTGTTCCGGCCCTCCTGGTATTCTTCGGGTTTTTGCCATTTCCAGTTTTCCGGTTTTCCGTAATACGCTTTTATATTCCGGTAAAACTCGCGTGAAATTCCTCCAACCACCTGTTTGTTTCCGATATCGGTAGCTCCAAGGCCTCCGGTGGTGAGACCGCCAACCCGGTTGGTCGGTTCGATGAGCAAAACTGTTTTACCCATCCGCGACCCCTGGATGGCGGCGGCAATACCTGCTGATGTGCCGCCATAAATTACAATGTCGTATTCTTTTGGGTTGGCCGGAATAAAACCAAATCCGTGGAAAAACATGGTCAGTAACAAAACAAACAATGCTATTTTCTTTTTTGAATTCATACCTTCTTATTTTGAGTAAATAACCTTTTCTGTAAAATGTACCATCAAATTAGTTTTTTTCAGGTAAACCTGTTCGATAATATCTGAATTTACACGCAGAAATTCAGAAAAAAAGTTCCCCGGGTTGCCCTGGGGAACTTCAGACTTATCTAACGAACAAAACTATTAATTCCCATATTCCGGATTTTATGTCATTGCCCGACTGGTATCCCGTCAAAAAGATCCGGTTCTTATTTCATATTATGCCAGAATATGGATATTTTTTTACCAAAATTTTGTCCCAACCGATACTCTCCGTCCGTTCTACTCCCAGTTTGGATTTTGCGTCAGACTCGGATTCGTTTTCCTTTCAATATATGGAATAGGCCATAAATAATCCTTATTCGGGTTAAATACCCGCCTGTCAACCGTACGCATCGATGTATTTGGATTATTTACATCGGAAGCAATTGGAATCCCGGCAGCAACATAATCGGGAGTAGCCCATTTGTCAATCACCGGCGCCTTCGTTGGATAAGATTTCTGCATCCTTCCGAGCAAAAATCCGTTCATCACATTCTCGGCAATTTTCCAGCGGCGGATATCCGAAAGCCGTTGACCTTCGCCCGACAGTTCATGACGACGTTCGCGTGCAATTGCATAAAACAGCTCGTCAGCGCTTGTTTGTTCTATTGCCGGCATTCCCGCGCGGGTGCGAACTTTGTTCAGCGCTGTGTAAACAGAAGCATCAGCCTGACCTGCTTTCACCTTCGCCTCGGCATAAATCAACAACACTTCTGCGTAACGAATAACGATGATATTATTGTCGCAGTTATTGACGTCCCCGTAATTTTTGTCATTAACATACTTACGCCAGTTGATGCCGCTGAAAGAGGCATAGGCATTAAGGGCATCCTGATTGTCAACGCGCTTGTTGGAATGATAATTCCAGCATTTGGTGCTGTCGCGGTGAGTCTCGAACTGAAAACCCTGAAAAATACAACCGGGTTCGTTTTGCCAGTTGGAATAACCCGAAGAAGGCAGAGCTAACGTCCATGCCAAACGCGGATCTCTGTTGTCCCATGGTTTAGCAGGATTATATAAAGGCGACTTATCGATAGCAAGTCCATCCTTACATTCGTAAGAATCAACTAACTGGTAAGAAGGCACTTTGTTGGCATGACCACCACCGTTGCGGCAGCCGAAAAGACGGAAAATGGGATGTACCTTCTGTCCAAAAAGAAACTGAATCGAAAAAAGTATTTCTTTCGAATCCTGGCCTTCATAGGTAAACAGATTGGGAAAACTCGGATCGAGGTCAACGACAGAGCCTTCCAATTTCATAACTTCGGAAGCGGCTGCAATTGCCACATCCCACTTTTCGTTATATAAAGCTATTCTTGCTTTCAGGGCGAGGGCGGCCTGCTTTGTAGGGCGCCCGGAAGTCGGTTTGTTTCCCGTACCGAAAACTGCCGCTGCTTCGTCATAGTCCTTGAATATCTGAGTCAGAACCTCTTCTTTGGGAGAACGGGGAATTTCAGCGTTATCTAATGTAATCGTTTCCAGGATTAAAGGAACGTCGCCATATAAATCAACTAAGTAGGTGTAGTAGTATGCCCTTAAAAACTGAGCTTCCGCTTTCGCCTGGGTCAACACATTTTCGTCCACTATACCTTCTACCTTAGAGAGATTATTAATTAAAAAATTACACCTGGAAATACCACTGTAGCAAGTTCTCCAGACAGTTTGAACAAATGAACTGTTGGCATCGTTAGCGCCTTGCGACAGCTTCTGTACATCGTTGGTATTGCGGTCCCAGCCGTTGTCTGATAGTTCCTCGAAAGCCAGATAGAAAGGCATTCCCTCCCAATCGGTCCAAAGGTTAGTATAACAGCCAATAACAGCCATTTCAATTTCCGTTTCGTTGGCCAGGAACGTTTTGTCGGATGGCGAATCCAGAGGAGTTTTATCCAAAAAATCGGTGCATGACCAAAACAACAATGTACCTATTATTAAATATATAAACTTCTTCATGATGTCAATACTTTAAAAATTAAAACCTTAAATCAATCCCAATTGTGGTTGTACGCATAATTGGATAAAAATTCCCGTAACCGGATAATACCGGGGATTCCACATCAAAATATTTCCAGAATTTAGAAACGGTAAATACATTATCAGTACTTACATAAAATCTTAAATTGGAAATGCCGATTTTAGAAAGAATTGTTTCAGGAATTGTATATCCGAGTTGTACGTTTTTTAAACGCAGGTATGCAGCGTCCTTAATCCAAAACGAAGAGTTTTGCTGGTTGTTGCTGTTGTTAAAGGCCAACCTCGGGAATTGGGCGTCACGGTTTTCAGGTGTCCAGTAGTCCTTCCCTATTTCAGGCATGGAACCACCTTCGTAGAATGAGCCAATCGAATGCCCCCACACATAACCATCCGCTTTGCCTACACCCTGGAAGAGGATATTAATGTCAAATCCTTTATACTCACCGAACAAATTCAATCCAAACGTATAGCGCGGAATGGTGCTGCCTATGATTACATTATCAGAAGTGTTGATGACGCCGTCAGCTTCATCCGGAACACCGTCGCCATCAGTATCAACCGTCAACTGGTCTTTGTACTTGATGTCGCCCGGGCCAAAATTACCTATCTGAGTCGCTCCCAAATATTTTCCATCAGCATCATAGTCTTCTGGAACAATATAGCCATCGGCTTCATATCCGTACAGCGACGACATGGGGAATCCTTCGCGGTTTACAGTAAGGCCTGTCTCGTTAATACCCTTCAGGTCAATAATTTTGTTCTTAACATCTGAGATATTAAACATCGCGCTAAAATTGAAATCACCAATCTTGTCATTGTAAGTTGCTCCTACTTCCCAACCTTTATTTTCGAGTTTGCCTGCATTCTGAGCAGGGGCCGACAATCCGATGATCAGCGGGATATTGAGATTCAGAAGAATATCGTCAGTTACCCTGTAATAATAATCAGCCGTGATGTCAAATTTCCTAAACAGATTGAATTCCACCGCTATGTTGCTCATAGTAGTTGTCTCCCAGCTTATAAATGAGTTCGCCATCGTTGTGATAGCGGCGCCGGAAGTGATGTTTTTGTCGAAGATATAATTCGTGCCCAAATTGACAGTAGATTGAGAGGGATAATATCCGTTCAATGTATTTTGGTTACCCAACTGCCCCCACGACGCGCGAAGTTTAAAATTATTAACTACATCTTTAAAATCGTTCCAGAATGCTTCTTCACTGATACGCCAGCCAACTGAAACAGAAGGGAAAAGACCCCATCTGTAGCCTTCTTCAAAACGAGAAGAGCCATCGTATCTCAAATTGACTTCGAACAGGTATCTTCCATAATAATCATAATTAAGTCGCCCGAAAACCGCCTGGAGAGCATAATCGGAAGCCGAGCCACTCGCTTTCTGATTTTCCTCTCCGCCGGCATTCAAAACCGGATAATCGGGGAACGGGAAAACCTCGCGGTATCCTGTGTGCCACTTGTTCCAGAAAGTCTCCTGCTGATAACCGGCCATTAACTTGAAATTGTGCGCATCGAGAAACGACTTGCTGTAAGTGGCGCGTCCTATCAGCAGATTACGCATACTTCGGTTTGTTGTTTCTGTCAATGTTGATTTAGCCTGTGTTTGAGGATCGGGGGTGCCATCGTTGAGAAACAATTGCACACGTTTGTTCCAGTTTGTGTTATGCCCTTCCCAATAATTGATCGCATACTGCCCCTGTAATTCAAGGCCTTGTATAGGTCTGAATGTAGCGACAAAATTCATTATACCCGAAGGTGCTGTATTTGTGATGATACCACCATCCTTGTAATACGCAACCGGGTTAACACCCTGCCAGCCGGGGCCATAACGTCCGTCGGCCAAAAATGCAGCCTGATTGGCAGGAATACGCCCTACCCAGTTGTAACCGGTACCCAATTTGGAAGGCTCTTTGGCGTTGGTATAAACAAGAGCTATATCCGAACGTACGTCAAATTTGGGAGATATATTGTAATCAGTATTCGATCTTAAAGTAAATCTTTTGAAATTTGTATTCTCTGTAATACCGTTTTGCGACATATACCCAGCCTGTGTCAACGACTTGATTTCTTTCGTTCCCTGACTAATTGTAAGGAAGTGGTTTGTTATTAAGGCATTATTAGTGGCAGTAGCATCGAACCAGTCCACATCCGGATAATTCGGGTCATTTCTGGCTATTCCTGCTTCATATTCGTTTATGTATTCTTCAGAATATTCGGGAGTCATACCTACCGCACGTTTAGCAATCGAAATGTATTTCATAAAATCAACGGCACCAACATATCTCGGCACATTAGTAGGAACGCCCTTCGCTACATAGCTGTTATATGATACGTAAGCCTTACCATCTTCGGCGCGTTTTGTAGTAATAAGGATTACCCCGTTGGCAGCGCGGTTTCCGTAAATTGCAGCCGAGGCGGCATCTTTTAATACCGAAATTGATTCAATGCTCTTGGGATCAATCGAGTTGATATTTGATTCGACACCGTCTATAAGAACCAGCACATCGTTGTTCCCGATGGTCGTTTTACCCCGAACGCTGATAATACCGCCGTCGCCCCCGGGTTTGCCACTGCGTTGAGTAACGGTAACACCTGGCACCAAACCCTGCAGCGCCAAAGAAGTTTGCGCTACGGTACGTTTTTCCATTTGTGGCAGAGAAACTGTCGATACAGCGCCGGTCAGATTCGCTCTCTTCTGAGTACCATACCCGACAGCAAC
>CAYWBV010000057.1:2668-9202 GCA_964455785.1 uncultured Maribellus sp. | reverse complement strand
TGCCGTTTTAATGGTACGGACAACCCAATACAAATTTTTTTCATAAATTTGAATCATTAAGGTTTAATAAAAAGTTGCTGACATACTGCAAATATGAAGCAACGTTGATTAATTCGAAGTAATTGGGAGGTCGTTCCGGATCTCCCAATTTTTGTTACGTTGATTTTTATTCCATTAATAAGTTTTTAAATTTTTCAATTTTTTGTCCGTCAGCCATAATATAGACGGTTTTACCTTCAATTACATACTTTATGGGAGAACTGAAACTGATGGCTTCCATAATCTGTTCCAATGTCTCGTCTTCCAGTGTTCCGCCAAACGAATATTCTTTTAAGAGTTCGTTATCAAAAATAAAATTCACATCATAACGGCGTTCCAGTTTTACGGCCAGATTCCCCAGCTTTTCGTTGTTGATAACCCATCTTTTTTCTTTCCAGGAGATAATCGGCTCGGGTTGAACTTCTTTTTCGATTTCCAATTTTGGAATTTTCTTCTCTGCCAGCGGTTCCTTGTTGTCTGGCTGTGTCGCCAGCAACTCAAGCGAGCGGTTGTTTTTAGTATAAACCGCCTTTTCATTGGGTTCTAGAATGATGTTTTCGGTTAATTTGACTACTTCGCTTTCTAATTTCACTGAACCCTCAATCAAGGTTGTTTCAATCGTTTTTTCTTCGGTGTAAGCCTTCACATTAAATTTTGTGCCCAGTGCTATCACATTAATTTCACTTGTTTTTACCACAAAAGGCAGGTTTCTGTTTTTTTCAACTTCAAAAAATGCTTCGCCGGTAAGAATAAGTTCACGGTTGTCGGCTCCAAACGAGTTTCTGTATTTCAGGGTTGAGCCCGAATTCAGCCAGACCTTGCTACCGTCGGACAACTGCACAAACGAGCGCGAGCCCAGCGGCGATACATATTCGACATACAACGACTCTCTGGTTTTATTCCGGTAATTGTTCAAAAGATAAAAACCACCACTTCCGAGCAGAAAAGCAAAAGCAAATATGGCGGCCACCTGAAGCCACTTGTTATAAACAATCTGTTGTGATTTATTTTTTGCCGGAAGCTGCTTTTGCAGTTCGTTCCAGGCTTTTTCGACATTGATTTGTTTGCTGACTTTTTCAAAATAACTGGCCTGCCAGATATCGGCCAACTGGTCGAAAAGAAGTTTATTTTCTTCACTGGTTTCTAGCCAGATGTTTAAAACATCTGAATCGTTTCCGTTCAATGCGCCTGAAAAATAGTTGATAAGCGCCTTCTTTTCCTGTTCCGATATTTTTATACTTTTTCCCATTTTGTCCTTCACTATTTCTTGACACATATTTCGGAGGGTGGTATTATTGATTTTTTATTTTATTTTGAAAAAAATGAAAACACAACGTAAAAAAGCCAGGGCAACGCCTCTCTTATTTTTTTCAGAGCATTGTAGACCTGCACTTTAACAGTGTTTTCGGAGATGTTTAAATTTTCTGCAATTTTTTTGTGCGGGAGCCCTTCAAAACGGCTAAGTTTAAAAATTTCGCGGCATTGTTCGGGCAGTTTTTCAACTTCTATGTTAATCAGCCCTTCCAGTTCATCGGCGAGCAAACGTCCTATCGGGTAATCGACTGTCAGCGGCTGCCTGCATTTCAGTTCAATGATTGCCAGATTATCGACCGGAAACAGGATATTTTTGCTTTTTACGCGCTCCAGGTAATTGATGCAGGCGTTGTGTACCGACCTGAACAGGTATCCCGACAACGAACTGTTGATTTCGAGGCTTTCGCGGGTCGCCCACAAATTCAAAAAAAAGTCTTTGACAATATCTTCGGCGGTTTCCAATTGTTTCGTATAATCGAACGCGTAGGTGCACAACCGCGGAAAGTAAGTTTTAAAAACCACTTCGAACGATTTTTGGTTTCCCCTTTTCAACGAGGCAATCAGTTCTTTCTCCAGCGTTGTCATTCCTTCATTTATTGCCGATGAGGCGCGAAAATTAGCTTTAAAACTGAAATTAAACAAATGGATGATTGTAATCTTCCTAACCTGTTTTTTTTTAAACACTCCAGTTCCATCAAGATGGCTTTATATCAAGGACAACGTGACTTGTTTTCATTTTACAAAAAAAGGATTGCCCGTCGCAACCCTTTCCAATAAAATTTGATGTTTAAACTAATTCGTAAAATAACTTCAGACCTCCTGAACGGTTTCCACAATCTCCTGACCTTTTAATATGGCATCCAGATTTAAAGGAATCAGTTTATGATACCGCTCCGGTAACGATTTTTTCAGGCCTTTTTCCACATTGTCGAGCGTAACCACGGGGCACACTTTCAGAAAACTGCCGAAAACAATCATGTTAAAAACTTTCGGGTTTCCCATTTCCACGGCCTTCCGGGTGGCTTCCACTTTGTAAATATTAATGTCGGTACGTTTGGGCGGATGAATAACACCGTTCGGATCATAAAGCAAAGTTCCGCCAGGTTTTACCGCTTTTTCAAATTTATCCATACTCTGCTGGTTGAGGATAATGGCGGTATCGAATTCCTGTAAAATGGGCGAACTAATCCGCGTGTCGCTCACAATAACTGTAACGTTGGCTGTACCGCCACGCATTTCAGGCCCGTACGACGGAAACCAGGTAACTTCCTTATCCTCCATGATTCCGGAATAGGCAAGAATTTTTCCCATGGAAAGCACTCCCTGTCCTCCAAATCCGGCTATTATAATTTCTTCTGTCATGTTTCTGGTTTTTAATTTTTTGAAACCGGTTCTCCTTTTACACTGTCTTTCATATCGCCCAGCGGATAAAACGGGAACATGTTTTCTTCCATCCATTTATTGGCGGCTACAGGAGCCATTTTCCAACCCGAATTACAGGTAGAAACAACTTCCACAAACGAGGTCCCTTTTTTCTCCAACACATTCTGAATACCTTTTTTGATGGCTCGTTTGCATTTGCGCACCGAAGCTGCATTTTGCACCGACTGCCGGGTAACATACGATGTTCCGGGGAGTTGGGCAATCAATTCCGTAATTTTCAGCGGGTAACCGTTCAATTCCACGTTTCGGCCAAACGGAGTGGTTGCAGTAACCATTCCTTCGAGTGTTGTCGGCGCCATTTGTCCGCCGGTCATCCCGTAAATTCCGTTATTGATAAACACAACCAGGATATTTTCGCCCCGGTTACAGGCGTGGATAATTTCGCCGGCCCCAATGGAAGCCAGGTCGCCGTCGCCCTGGTAAGTAAACACAAATTTATCAGGATTTAACCGCGAAATCCCTGTGGCTACAGCAGGAGCCCGCCCGTGCGCAGCTTCCTGCCAGTCGATATCAATATAATTATAGGCGAACACAGCACAGCCGACTGGCGCCACACCGATACTTTTTTCCTGAATATTCAGTTCTTCAATCAGTTCCGAAAGAATCTTATGAACTACGCCGTGAGAACACCCCGGACAGTAGTGCATGATGGTGTCAATCTGAACTTTTGATTTGTCGTAAACCAGGTTTTCCGGTTTAATAATATCTTTTAACTCCATAATTTATCTCCCATGAAAATTTTTCTTCCAAAGCCTTTACTACTTCATCCGGGGTTGGAATAATCCCGCCCATTCTCCCAAAATGTTCAACCCGGGTATTTTTACCCCCTTCATAAACTGCCAGTTTAATATCTTCAATCATTTGCCCGGCGCTCATTTCCACCGATAAAAAACCCTTCGCTTTTTCAGCCAGTTTCCCAATGATTTTTTTGGGGAACGGGAAAAGGGTAATGGGCCTGATAAGTCCAACTTTTAGTCCTTTGGCGCGGGCAATTTCAATCGATTTCTGACAAACTCTTGCCGATGTGCCAAAAGCAACAAGAATATATTCAGCATCATCGCACATAAAGGTCTCGTAACGAACCTCTTCGACTTCCATTTTCCGGTATTTTTCCTGAAAATGAATGTTGTTCGCTTCCATTTTCGCAGAGTCCAACTCAAGCGAAGTAACCACATTCCGTTGTCGGCTGGCTGGTTTTCCGGTGGAAGCCCAGTTTCCCCATTTTTCAGCAATATCTTCGTTTGTCCAACGGTGTTTGTAATCGGCAAGCTCCACTTTTTCCATCATTTGCCCGATAGCGCCGTCGGCCAAAATCATGGCCGGGTTACGATATTTAAAAGCGAGTTCGAAACCCAAATCCACAAAATCATTCATTTCCTGAACTGACGAAGGTGCAAGGACAATCAATTTATAATCGCCGTGCCCTCCCCCTTTTGTGGCCTGAAAATAATCGGCCTGCGAAGGTTGTATTGTCCCCAGACCTGGTCCGCCGCGCTGAACATTTACAATAAGGCAGGGCAATTCGGCTCCTGCCATGTATGAAATCCCCTCAGCCATTAAACTTATTCCGGGGCTGGAAGAAGAGGTCATCACTTTTTTTCCTGAACCGGCTGCGCCATAAACCATATTAATTGCAGCTACTTCACTTTCGGCCTGTAACACCACCATCCCGGTTTTAGTCCAGGGCTGCTCTGCCATTAGTGTTTCCATCACTTCCGACTGAGGTGTAATGGGATAGCCGAAATAACCGTCGCACCCGCAGCGGATGGCGGCTTCGGCCAGCACCTCGTTTCCTTTCATCAACCTTAGTTCGCCCATTTTATCTATTTTCTTGTTTGATAATTTTTGTTTTGTTATTTCCTTTTTGTTTTCGTAAATCTAAAACACCGAATAAAAATCAGAAATACGAAATTGCAACGATTAAACTTTCACTCTGTAAACCGTTATGCAGGTGTCCGGACAAACAACACCGCAGTTGGAACATCCGATACAGGCCCCGGGATTTTCCATATAAGAATAGTGGTATCCGCGGCTGTTTACCTCAATATGTAACGCCAGCACCTGTTGCGGACATTCATTTACGCATACTCCACAACCTTTGCACCCCTCCTTGTCAACCACTACTGCTCCTATTACTTTTGCCATTTTTAATAAATTTTCCGTTAAAACTAAAAACCTTTATTTGTAAAAAAGACCATAAAAATCAGGTATTTGTCAATAAAAAACGAGCGCTTACAATCTTTAAGACATTTGTTTTTTTTACTATCAAATTAAAATTTTTATCCAATTGCTGATATGAGTTTGAATTCGTAATAAAAGTATTTTTCTGCCATAAAAAGTAATGCAACTAAAGTTGCGAATCCGTGCAACGCCCATATTTAGAACCTTTTTAAATTTTATAAAGAAAACGGGTGAGAATATTCCGGTGTATCCCGAGATACGAAGCAATATGTTGCCGTTGCAATTTTTTTCCAAGATCCGGATTTTCGGCGAAAAATTTCCTTATCCGTTCTTCAGCATTTAACGATTGAAAAGAATGTACACGCGCCATGGATTGAATATAACTTTCCTCGGCCAGTATCCTGACAGTGCGTTCGAACCGGCGGTTATGGTCGAGTAAATTTTTGAACTCCTCCTTTTCCATATAAATCAGTTCCGAGTCTTCGTATGCTTTTATCGATTCTGTAGAATTCTTCCCGAAATAAAACCCCTCATGATTGCTTACAATAAAGTTGTTGGGCGGGTAGAAAAACCGGGAAATCCATTCAGTACCGCTGTCTGAAATGTAGGTGGCATACAAAAGTCCGTTTAAAAGAATCCCGATTTTTTTTGTTTTTTCTCCGTAACCGATAAACGATTCTCCTTTTTTCAGAATAACCGGCTTACTTTTCAGATGAAGTTCGTGAATGACATCGAGGGTTATTTTATACCTGGATATGACCTTGTTTTTATCCATTCTTATGGAACGGTTCAAAAAATTACCTGATGTAAAAAAACCTTCGGGTAATTTCTGTTTTCAAACTATGATTTTTTAAAATTCAGGTCGAACAGCTTTAACCTTTCTTCCAACTGACTGAATTGATCGCGCTGAACAAATGAAACACAGGCGCGTATTCCCTCCTCTTCGCTCCCTGTATTGTCGAGTGCGATGGCGCTGACTCCATAATACAACAGGTTGGCCACCAACTCATTTCCGGTCATCCCCGGGTATCCAATGGTAAAATAAAAACCATCGGCGAGAGGCTCTTCCAAATCGGTTTCATAAACCAGATGAAAACCATTTTCAAGGAAAAGCCTTTTCATGACTTTGGCCTTTTCGCCATATTCTTTTATTTCTTCCACAAAATTAAACTTACCGTCGTTCGCTGCTTTTAACATAGCAGTTAAAGCCCACTGCGGCGAATGTGAAGTTCCCGATGAAATGGAATACAAAAGGCGCATAACCACAGTGCTTCCAAAAGTCGGGCTATCAAACCGCTTCTGTAAATCGGGATATTCTCGGTTGTACAACTCGTCTGACATGATCATCAATCCGATTCGCTGCCCGGCATACGAGAATATTTTCGAGCTGGAAACAAAAAGAATAAAATTATGCGTGTAATTGGCCACCGACGGCTGATAAGGTGGCTCGCCAGGTTTCGACAAATCGCGGCGGAAATCCATCCCGAAATAGGCCAGGTCTTCCATCACAATCACATCGTATTTTGTGGCCAGTTCGCCAATAATCTGCAATTCTTC
>CAYWBV010000057.1:0-2568 GCA_964455785.1 uncultured Maribellus sp. | reverse complement strand
CCATCACAATCACATCGTATTTTGTGGCCAGTTCGCCAATAATCTGCAATTCTTCTTCGGAAAAACAAATCCATGCCGGGTTGTTGGGACTTGAGTAAATGATAGAATGAATATTTCCTTTCGATAAAAATTCCTCCAGCTTTGGCCTCAGCTTTTCACCTCTGAAATGGAAAATATCAAAACTTTCGTATTTTAATCCCAGCACCATCATTTGCTGCTTTTGTACGGGGAAGCCCGGGTCGATAAAAAGGGCAGTATCTTTTTTCAAATCTGTATTTCCCGCAGCCAGAAAAGCGGTGAATGTTCCCTGCATCGACCCGACGGTAGGTACACAACATTTTGGATCGACCTGAATATTCAGAAAATTTTTGATAAAACGTGAAGCCTCGGTTTTTAGAGGTCTTTCTCCGTCAACCATCGGATAAACGGCAGCCACCCCTCTTTTTAACGACTCGATTTCGGCATCCACGCCAATTTTTGCGGGTGGCAAACCAGGCACACCCATTTCCATCCGGATGTATTTAATGCCGGTTTCTTCTTCCACCAGATTAACAAGCGCGACAATTTCGCGGATGGATGCTTTGCCAATTTCAGGAATACGAAGTTGTTTGATTTTCCGGTCCACAACTTCCCTGCTCAAAGGAGAATGATTCATAATAAAAAAAATTAGAAGGCAAAATGGGGACGGATTTGTTCCACCCAATTTTTTACCCTTTCGTCGGTCAGTTCAGGTTCAAAATCTTCATCTACGGGTAACCCCATAAATTTTCCATCAACCACTGCCTTCGATTCATCAAATTCGTAATCATCGGTCGGGACCTGCCCCACCAGTACGGCGCCATTTTTTATCAATTCGCCGGCCAGTAGGCCGATGTGATCGACAAAAGTGGAGGCATAGGTAACATGATCGCCTAAACCGAAAATCGCAACGGTTTTCCCTTCATATCTTGTTTTTTCGATTTCAGGGAGAAATTTTGCCCAGTCAACATTCGAATAGGTGTTATGCCAGGTTTCTTTTCCAACGGTTGAAATACCGAAAATAATTTTGTCGTACTTTTCAATTTCTTTATAAGTTGCGTCTTTTACCAGGATCATATCCACTTTCTCTTCGCCAAATGCTTCCTTTATTTTGTCGGCAACGCGGTTTACAGCGCCTTTCTGCGGACCGAAAAATATTGCGATTTTGTTCATTTTATGATGGTTTTAGAATTAATATTTACTGGTGATGAATATCTAATTCTCCACGAACATATTCACCGAGAATAGAAAGACTGGAAGCGCTTTTTAACACCTGATGAATGGCGCGGTCGTAATTGTCGAGCTTTTCCCACTCTAAATCGACATGAATCGTATATTCATTTGGTTTTCCGACAATCGGAACCGACTGAATTTTATTCAGATTAATTTCATTTTCGGCAAAAATGTTCAGCACCCGCGCCAACGCGCCGTGGTAATGCCCAACCTCGAAACAGATAGAGGCTTTGTTCGTCCCGGCTGTAGGGTTGCCATGTTTCGAAAGGACAAGGAAACGCGTGTAATTTCTTTTATTGGTTTCAATACCGGTTTCCAAAACTTCCAACCCATACATTTCTGCCGTCCGTAAATTGGCAATGGCAGCCCCGTTTTGCGGCTTTTCATCCGAAACCATTTTGGCTGATGCGGCGGTATCCATACCTTCGTGCAAACGTGCATCAGGAAAATATTTTTCGATGTATTCCACACATTGCTGAAGCGCGACCGGATGAGAATAAATATCAGTAATATCCTGACGTTTCACCCCCGGCGAAACCATTAAATTCATCTGGATATGAATGTATATTTCACCGATAATACGCAAATGATAATCGCGAATCAACTGATAGTTTTTTAATAAACTCCCGGCAATCGAGTTTTCAATCGCCATGACGGCAAATTCCACCTTATCGGCGTCAACCAACTGGCATACACTGGTAAACGACTTACATTCAACAACCTCAATTTTATCATCAAAATATTTTAAGGCCGCATCCTCGTGAAAAGATCCGGCAATACCTTGTATGGCAATTCGCTTCATTCTATCAATTTTTGAGGATTCAAATATATAAAAACTGATTGGTTATTGACCGGCCGGGGGAAATTTAACCACAATCCGGTTAACATTTGTCCGTTTTTATTCTTTAATCAGATTGAACTGATGACACGGCACAATCCTCGTTGTTTCTTCGCTGCGACATATCGCCTGCATAAACCAGTTAGCCTGTATTTTCCTCCCTTTGTATTTTTTGCCAGAACTCCAACCCTTTAAACTGTGCAGCCAATTTCAACAATTTGAATTCTCTATTTTTGGTACCATTTTTTTACAATTTTGAAATCAGATTTCAAAATTGTAAAAAAATGAAATTATCCCGGATTATTCTTGATTTCTCTGACTCTCTTCCAGGAATTCAGCACATTCAAAAAAGTTAAAACAAATACTGCCCGTCGTGAAACAGGAAGTCGTCCTGGTGACTCTGCAAAACTTCCATACACTTCTCCACATTCGACGGGCGAATTACAATGGTAGCTTCATCGTCGCGCATCGAAAAAGCA
>CAYWBV010000056.1:3619-16557 GCA_964455785.1 uncultured Maribellus sp. | reverse complement strand
AAAATTGCTGGTTTTTGGATGAACTGAACGCGACTGAGGTTTCCGCCGTTGCCAGACAGTTGTTTTTTGTTTTTGTCAAAAAGTAAAAAACCCAGCGCTTCCATCATCCCTGCACCTCCATCTACGGTTGCACTTCCGCCAATGGCAAGCCAGATTTGGTTACAGCCCTTTGAAACAGCATCGGCAATTAACTGCCCTGTACCGTACGATGTAGCTTTTAACGGATTTAGCAAACCGCTCTTAACCTGTTTCATGCCCGAAGCTTCGGCCATTTCTATGATGGCCGTTTTATCCGAAATAAAATAACCCGCGGTTACCGCTGCTCCCAAAGGTCCCCGTACTTCCGTAGTAATTTCTTTTGCTCCGAGGGCCCTGCGTAAAACTTCGCCGGTAAAATCGCCGCCATCGGCCACAGGCGCTTTTCTGACTTTAAATTTTGGGGAACAGGTTACAAAAGCTTTTTCGACAATGTCGGCAAAATCGAAAGCATTCAAACTTCCTTTCATCGAATTGGGTGCGACAACTATATTCATTTTTCTCCGCGTGTTACCGATGTTACTCCTTTTACCTTTTTCAGCCGCTGGATTAAAAAATCGAGATGTTCGACATTGTAAACCAGAACTTTTAAAATCCCTTCAAAATTTCCCTTAACCGTTTCGATGTTGATTGAACGCATGTGTGTGCCAATGTCTTTGGCAATAACATGCGATATTTCTGAAACAATCCCGATTTCGTCGGTTCCGGAAATATGCAGTGTGGCCAGGAATGAATTCCGGTTACTTCCACCCGAATCGCTGCGCCATTTGGCTTTGATGATCCGGTAGGGGAACCGTTCTTTCATTTGCGGCGCATTGGGGCAGTTGTTCCGGTGAATTTTTATTCCTTCATTGATACTGACAAAGCCAAAAATAGAATCGCCGTAAACCGGATTACAACAAGGCGCCAGTTTGTAAATCATGTTTTTAATGTTGTTGTCGATAACAAGGAAATCATCGCCGCTGTCGAAAGTCAATTCTTTGACTTCGCTTTTGGGAAGCAGCTCTTCCAGTGTTTTTTGCGTATTTTCGTCTTCTCCTTTTTCGGTGAATAAGGTTTTAATGGCCAGCGGATCGATTTTCCCGATGGCAATATCATAGTATAAATCGACGGCAAGTTTAAATCCGTAGTTTTTAAGCATTTTTCGGATGGCTTCGTCGTTTAATTCCAGTTTCCAGTTTTTAAATTTCCGCACCAGGATTTCTTTTCCCTGCGCCGCCTGCCGGTTTCGTTCTTCATTTAAACTGGCTTTTACCCTGCTTTTTGCTTTTGTGGTCACAACAAAATCGAGCCAGTCCATTTTGGGTTTCTGGTTGTTCGAAGTATCGATTACAATCTGGTCGCCGTTTTTCAGTTTGTGTTTTAGCGTTACTTTTTTGCCGTTTATTTTTCCGCCCACACAACGGTCGCCTAACTGCGAGTGTATTTCATACGCAAAGTCGAGAACGGTTGCACCCTGCGGCAGTTTTCTCAAATCGCCTTTGGGTGTAAAAACAAAAATTTCGTCGCTGTAAATATCGGTTTTAAACTGATCGATAAAATCGACAACATTTAGTTCGGGGTTTTCGAGGATGTCGCGGATTCCGGCAAGCCACGAATCAAAACCGGAACTTTCTTTTCCGCCTTTGTATTTCCAGTGGGCCGCCAAACCTTTTTCTGCAATTTCATCCATCCTCCGCGTTCGGATTTGAATCTCAACCCATTTTCCGTGCGGCCCCATAACCGTGGTATGCAGCGACTCGTACCCATTCGATTTGGGAATGGTAATCCAGTCGCGCAACCGTTCCGGGTTGGTCTGGTATTCTTCGGTAACAAAGGAATAAGCTGTCCAGCAGTCCGACTTTTCATCTTCCGGTTTCGAGTCGAGAATAACCCGTATGGCAAACAAATCCATTACCTCGTCGAACGAAACATTTTTTTTCTGCATTTTGTTCCATATCGAGAAGATAGATTTTGTGCGGGCTTTCATCGAGAACTTAAACCCTTTTTTTTGCAGTTTTATTTCGATGGGTTTCACAAATTCGGCAACAAACAATGAACGTTCTTTTTCCGTTTCCTTCAGCCGGTTCACCACATATTGGTATGCCTCTGGTTTCTGAAATTTGAGACAGAGGTCCTGTAATTCAGAGTTGATGGCATACAATCCCAGACGGTGTGCCAGCGGTGCATACAGGTGCGATGTTTCGGTTTCCAGCCGCTTACGGGTTTCGGGATCATACAATTCCAGGTTGCGCATCACCTGCAACCGGTCGGCAATTTTGATGATAATAACCCTCACATCGCCGGCAAGCGCCAGCAAAAGTTTTCGGTAGTTTTCAGAGTGCAGATCAACGGTGTCGGTACCGAGGGCGTTGATTTTCGCCATTCCGTCGAGAATAGAAAATACAGGGCCGCCGAACTCTTTTTCTATTTCCTCGCGTGTTGCCTTTCGCTCGAGGTCGGCATACATCACATTGTGCAGCAATCCGGTGATGATGGAATCGGCGCCCAAGCCAATTTCCTTTGCAATGATGGTGGCTACATCCAGCGAATGGTTCAAAATTATTTCACCGGAAGCAAAAGCCTTTTCTCCTATAATATCACTGGCAAACCGAAAAGCCTTTTCAATCTTTTCCATCGAAGTTTCGTCGCACGTTTGCCTGCAATATTCCTTCAGATGAATATACCGGGTAAAGATCTGTTCCTTTATTTCCATTTTCGGCGATAATAAAAAAGGCTGCCAATGAGCAGCCTTTTGTCCATTATTTTCAATAACGTTTTATTCTGCTGCCTGAGTTGCGTCAACAAATGTACGCTGCCGCATTTCACGATCCAACATAAAAATACCGTTGCCCTGGCCATTGATAAGTTTTAGTGTATCGAGGATTTCCTGCGCATTGGCTTCTTCCTCCACCTGTTCGTCAACAAACCATTTCAGAAAACTTTGCGTAGCGTGGTCGCGTTCTTCATTCGCAATATCAGCCAGATTATTGATGAGCGCGGTAACATGCTGCTCGTGCGCCAGCGTTTTTTCAACCACATCGATAATACTTTCAAAGTCGGTCGGCATTTGCGCGATGGCTTTCAACTGTACCTTTCCGTTCCTTTCGTTGACATAATTAAAAAACTTGTTGGCGTGGGTCAGTTCTTCCTGGTACTGAACATACATCCAGTTGGCAAAACCGGGCAATCCTTTGTCGGCAAACCAGGCCGACATCGACAGGTACAATAGCGCAGAATATTGTTCTGCATTGATTTGCTCGTTCAGTGCTGTTAGCATTCTTTCTTTTAACATGACTTTCGTTTTTTGATTGGGTTAAAAATAACAAAAAGCAAGTATAAATGAAATACTGCGGATGAAAATTAAGATGACTTTAATAAATCAAAATTTTTAGTCCTGATATTCGTGTGATAATTTTCCGAAATCTGCTGAAATTTTGACAGAATTGTAATTTTCTGAATTTCAAAAACTTTTATAAAAGTAAAATGGATTAACTGACAACCAGGCATTTAATGAGTTCGTTTCTGACATAATTTTATCACTGGCACCGGTTTTGATTTATACCAAGCGTAATTTTAAAGTTCATTAAAGTTGAATCATTTAAAGAATAGGAGGAAAAAGCCATGAATCTCGCAAAAAGAAATGAAAATTATTTTCCATCGTTCTTTGACCGTTTTTTTAACAATGAACTGATGGATTGGAACCTCTCGAATTTTTCGAGTACAAACACGTCGCTGCCGGCGGTTAACGTAAAAGAAAATGAAAACGAATTTCTGATTGAAGTTGCCGCTCCGGGGATGGACAAAAAAGATTTTAACATCAAATTTCACAACAATGTGCTCACCGTTTCATCAGAGAAAAAAGATGAAAAGGAAGAAAAAAATGAAAAGTTCACCCGGAAAGAATTTTCTTATCAGTCGTTTCAGCGTTCGTTTACGGTGGCGGAAAATGCCGTTGAAAGCGAAAAGATTACAGCCGGTTATTCCAACGGTATTTTACGGATAACTTTGCCAAAACGCGAAGAAGTAAAACCGAAACCGATGAAAGAAATTAAAATTGCGTAACAACAAAGGAGAGGCAGGAGGCATTCCTGCCTTCTTTATTTCAGACATCATGATTTTAAGTGACTTTTAAGTTAATTTATTTTAACAAAATATAAGGCTTTTTATCTTTGCAAACGTTTAAATTCGTCCGTTCAAAAAAAAAGGTTAGCTTGAGCGGCAATTTGGAAAAGATAATAATTAAAAACACAATAAATAAATATGAACCAGGCTGTTGATATTAAGGAATTGAACGAGAGAATCCAAAGGGAAAGTTCGTTTGTTGACATGGTTACCATGGAGATGAACAAAGTGATAATCGGGCAGAAACATCTTGTGGAAAGCCTTTTAATCGGATTGCTGTCCAACGGGCATATTTTGCTGGAAGGTGTGCCGGGGCTGGCAAAAACGCTGGCCATCAAATCGCTGGCAAATACCATCAGTGCAAAATTTGCACGCATTCAGTTTACACCAGACCTGCTTCCTGCCGACTTGCTGGGAACCATGATTTACAGCCAGAAAAAGGAAGAATTCACCATTAAAAAAGGGCCTATTTTTGCCAACTTCATTTTGGCCGACGAAATAAACCGCGCCCCGGCCAAAGTACAGTCGGCTTTGCTGGAAGCCATGCAGGAACGCCAGATTACCATTGGAGAGAATACTTTTAAACTCGACGAACCTTTTCTGGTGATGGCTACGCAGAACCCGATCGAGCAAGAAGGGACCTATCCGCTTCCCGAAGCTCAGGTTGACCGTTTTATGCTGAAGGTGGTGATCAATTATCCGAAAAAAGAAGAGGAAAGAATGATCATCAGCCAGAACTTGCTCAAACACTTTCCCGAAACTTCAACCATATTAAAACCGGAAGATATCGTAAAAGCACGCGATGTGGTAAAAGATGTTTATATGGATGAAAAAATCCAGAAATACATTGTCGATATTGTTTTTGCCACCCGCGAACCCGAAGAATACAAACTGGGCAAATACAAGGACATGATTTCTTATGGCGCTTCGCCAAGGGCAGGGATTAGCCTTGCACAAGCATCAAAAGCATTTGCATTTATTAAACGTCGAGGATATGTTATCCCAGAAGATGTGCGTGCAGTTTGCGCCGATGTTTTGCGCCACAGGATTGGATTAAGTTACGAGGCCGAAGCCAACAACATCACTTCCGAAGAAATTGTAACGGATATTCTGAACACGGTAGAAGTACCATAGAAAGAAGCCCCTCCTAACCTCCCCGAAGGGGAGGAAAAAAAGAAAGTGGAAAGAAAAATGTTGGTTACAATGATAAATAAAAATAAATTGGTATAGTACTAATCCTCCCCCTTTGGGGGAGTCAGAGGGGGCTGTTTTTTTATGGAAACAAGTGAATTATTAAAAAGGGTACGAAAGATTGAAATTAAAACCCGGGGGTTGTCGCGGAACATTTTTGCCGGCGAATACCACAGCGCTTTTAAAGGGCGCGGGATGGCTTTTTCGGAAGTGCGCGAGTACCAGTTTGGCGACGACATCCGAAACATCGACTGGAATGTTACCGCAAGGTACAGTCATCCTTACGTAAAGGTTTATGAGGAGGAGAGGGAGCTGACGGTTATGCTGCTGATTGATGTGAGCGGATCGCGCGAATTCGGAACGTTCGAAAAGCTAAAAAAGAATATTATCACCGAAATTTCAGCCATTCTCTCGTTCTCAGCCATTCAAAACAACGATAAAATCGGGGTGATTTTTTTCTCGGGTAAGATTGAAAAGTTTATTCCTCCCAAAAAAGGGAAAAGCCATATTTTAAGAATTATCCGCGAACTGATTGATTTTAAACCGGAAGACAGGGGAACCAACATTACCGAAGCCATCCGTTATCTGACGAATGCGATAAAAAAACGTTGTACGGCCTTTGTTATTTCCGATTTTATGGACGATAACAAAGATCTGGAGATGGCGCTTTCCATTGCCAACAACAAACACGACGTGGTGGCGTTGAAAATTTATGATGAGCGGGAAAAGGAATTGCCCTCTATCGGGATGATAAAATTGAAAGATGCCGAAAACGGAAATTATGTTTGGGTGGACAGCAGTTCTTCAAGAATCAGGAAAATTTACTCCGATTGGTGGCAGAAACAATCGGCCCGGCACGATTTGATGTTTAAAAAAAGCGGCGTCGATTACACTTCCATCGACACAAAAGAAGATTACGTAAAATCGTTAATGGCCCTGTTTAAAAAGAGGGCTGTAAAGCAGTAAATGAATGAGTTACCGAATTAAAATAATATTCTTGTTCCTGTTGTTTTTTTCCGCCGCCGGGATTCTTCAGGCACAGCGGATAAAAGCGACAGCCACTCTCGATTCGACCAATATTATGCTGGGCGACCAGATAAAACTGTTCCTGGAAATCGACCATCCGAAAAATGTGAAAGTCGAATTTCCGCAAGTCCCTGATACCATTCAGCATTTGATTGAAGTATTGGATCGTTCAAAAATAGATACGTTTGAATCGGAAAATCCGGAAAGTCAAAAACAAATCCAATCGTACCTGATTACCTGTTTCGATAGTGGCAGCTACCGGATACCGCCTTACTGGTTTAAAATTGAAACCGCCGGTGTGGTCGATTCTGTTCCAACCAACGGGGTAACGTTATACGTTCACAGTATGGCCATCGATACCACCAAAGGGCCGACCGATATTAAAATGCCATACAGTGCGCCTGTCACATTAAAAGAAGTAATCCCATACATTCTCGGGGTGATATTAATCGGCGCCATTCTGTTTCTGGTTCTTTATTCCATCAAAAGGAAGAAAAAGAACCTGCCTGTTTTTGCCAAACCACAAAAACCGAAAGAACCGGCGCATGTTGTGGCTCTGCGCGAGCTGGACCGGATAAAGGAGGAAAAACTGTGGCAAAAGGAAAAAATAAAACCGTATTACAGCGAAATAACCGAAGTTTTAAGGATGTATATTGAAGATCGGTTTGAAATCCCGGCGATGGAACAAACCACCGACGAGATTTTAGCAAGTTTCAGGTTTAAAAAAGATTTGATAGGCGAAAAATCGTTTACCAACCTCAGCCAGATTTTATCGCTGGCCGATTTGGTAAAATTTGCCAAATATATTCCGCTTCCCGACGACCATAACCTGACATTGGTCAATTCCTATTTTTTTGTAAA
This sequence comes from uncultured Maribellus sp., assembly GCA_964455785.1. Taxonomy (GTDB): domain Bacteria; phylum Bacteroidota; class Bacteroidia; order Bacteroidales; family Prolixibacteraceae; genus Draconibacterium. Next base: position 9,339 of record CAYWBV010000056.1, on the reverse strand, counting down.
CGACACAAAAAAGGAAGAGATAAAAAAACCGGTAGTTGCGGAAAATGAGAAAAACGTAGAAGAAGTTGATCTAAAATAGAGAAGGATGTTTGAAGGAATTACTTTTAAGAACCCGGAATTTTTCTACCTTCTGCTGGTGATTGTGCCAATGGCGGTTTGGTATATTTTCAGGCAAAAAAGAAATACCGCCAGCATCCAGGTTTCAACCACGGCTTCGGTATTGAAAGCTCCACGCACCATCAGGCACTATTTGCGCCATTTGGTTTTTCTTTTCCAGATCATTGCCATTGCTTTTTTTACAGTGGTTCTGGCCCGGCCGCAATCGTCGAGAAATTGGGAAAACGTAACAACCGAAGGAATTGATATTGTGATTGCCCTCGATATTTCGAGCAGTATGCTGGCGCGCGATTTTAGTCCCGATCGACTGGAGGCTGCAAAGAATGTAGCGATGGAGTTTATTTCGGGGCGCGAGTACGACCGGATGGGGTTGGTCGTTTTCTCGGGCGAAGCATTTACGCAGTGTCCGTTAACCACCGACCGCGCTGTTTTGCTCAATCTTTTCAAAGATATTCAAAGCGGTATGATCGAAGACGGAACTGCCATTGGCAATGGATTGGCCACTGCTGTTGCGCGTTTGAAAGACAGCGAAGCCATCAGTCGCGTTGTCATTTTGTTGACCGACGGAGAAAATAACAGCGGCGAAATCGCCCCGGTAACGGCTGCCGAAATTGCCAAAACTTTTGGAATCAGGGTTTACACGGTTGGAGTGGGAAGTATCGGGATGGCGCCCTATCCGGTACAAACTCCTTACGGGATTCAACTTCGCGACATGGAAGTGAAAATTGATGAGGAAACATTACAGGAGATTGCGACCATAACTGATGGAAAATATTTCAGGGCCACCAGCAATACCAAACTGGTGGAAATTTACCAGGAAATCGACCAGTTGGAAAAATCAAAAATTGAAGTAAAAGAATTCAGCCGCAAATCGGAAGAGTTTTTGCCTTTTGCTTTGGCCGGATTATTGTTTCTGGTTTTGAGCATCTTTTTGCGAACAACAGTTTTCAGGAGTATCCCATAAAATTGAAAAACATGGAAATGTTCAAATTTGGAAATATCGAATATTTATGGGGGCTGTTAATTGTCCCGCTGCTGACAATCATTTTTGTTTGGTCGCGGATTTCACGAAAAAAAGCATTACGCCGTTTCGGAAACGAAGGAATTCTTGCGCAGTTGATGCCGTTTTCGTCGAAAAACAGGCCGGTTTTCAAATTTATGGTTTTAATGCTGGCCCTGGCTTTTATCATCGCCGGGATTGCCCGTCCCCAGTTTGGTTCGAAACTCAAAAAAGTAAAACGCGAAGGGATTGAACTGATCATAGCGCTCGATGTCTCGAACAGTATGATGGCCGAAGATATTCAACCCAACCGGCTCGAACGGGCGGTCAGGGCGATCTCGCGGTTAATCGACAAACTGAAAGATGATAAAATCGGGTTGATTGTTTTTGCCGGCGATGCGTACACCCAGTTGCCCATTACAAGCGATTACAATTCGGCAAAACTATTTTTGAATTCGGTGAGTCCCCAGATTGTTCCGAAACAGGGAACAGCCGTTGGGGCGGCAATTAATCTTGCAGTCCGATCGTTTACTCCGGGCGGAGAAGCGAACAAAGCGGTTGTAGTGATTACCGATGGTGAAAATCATGAGGACGATGCAGTTTCGGCTGCAAAAAACGCAGTGGATAACGGAATAGTTGTACATGCCATTGGAATGGGATTGCCACAGGGATCGCCAATCCCGGTGCTTTTGAACGGGCAAAAAGAATATATGAAAGACCGCGAAGGAAATGTGGTCATTACAAAGTTGGATGAACAGATGCTGGAACAAATTGCCGGCGCGGGAGAAGGAATTTATGTCCGGGCCAATAACACTGAAATAGGATTAAATGCCCTTTTTGACGAAATCAACAAAATGGAAAAAGAGGAAATGGAATCGCGTATTTATTCTGAATACGAAGATCAGTTTCAGTACTTTTTTGCTATTGGATTGTTTTTAATCCTTTTTGAATTTATTATTCTGGAAAGGAAAAACAAGTATTTGAAAAATATTAAACTGTTTTCAACAAAATAGAAAAAAATGAAGAGGATAGTTTTAATGATTGGAATATTCATTTTTTCGCTGGCGGTTTATGGTCAGAACGAAAGAAAATTTGTCAGGAGCGGAAATAAATTATTTATGGAGGCTGTGCGCGATACGTCGCGGCTTGATACAACCAAATTCAGCAATGCCGAAACCGAATACCGCAAGGCGCTGAACAAAAAACCGACCGACACAAAGTGGAACTTTAACCTTGCCGACGCCATGTACAAACAAATGCGGTTCGACGAAGCTGCGGAAAGGTTTAGTGAATTGGCCGAAAAAATGGAGACGCCGGAAGAAAAAGCGCGCGCCCTCCACAACATTGGCAACAGCCAGTTGATGCAGCAAAAACTCGACGAAAGTATCGAATCGTACAAAAAGGCGCTGCGCAACAATCCGAACGACCTGGATACAAAATACAACCTCGCCTATGCGCAGATGATGAAAAATAAACAGCAGCAACAGCAAAATCAGGATCAGAACAAAGATCAAAACAAGGATCAGGAAAATCAGGATCAGAACAAGGATCAGCAAAACGATCAAAACAAGGACAATCAGGATCAGAATAAGGATCAACAAGACCAAAACCAGAATCAGAACAAAGATCAGCAGCAAAAACAACAACCACAGCAAAATAAAATATCGAAAGAAAATGCCGAACAGTTGCTGCAGGCGTTGCAAAACGATGAGCGTGACATTCAGGATAAAGTAAAAAAGGAAAAGGCGGCGCAGGCGAAAAAAGTAAGGGTTGAAAAGGAATGGTAGGTTTCTGTTCCAAATTCCGGAGGAAAAAAAGAAGAGAATGAAGAGATCAGGATTTTAACTTTGGAAACAAAACATTCAACAAAAACAATAATTTTGCGGAATAACAACACAATGGTTAGACACATAACAACATATTTAATTTTGTTTTTTACGGTGGTTGCTGCACAAGCCGAACAAACCCGGTTTGTTATGTCGGCGCCGAATGCTGTGGAAACAGGAAAACAGTTCAGGCTCTCTTTTACACTAAACGAAAGGGGTGCAAACCTGAAACTTCCGCCCGATTTAACCAGTAACTTCGATGTATTGATGGGGCCAAGCACAGGGCAGTCAACCAGCATTCAGACCATCAACGGGCGGACAACCACCGAAGTAACCTTCTCCTACACGTATATTTTACAGGCAAAAAAAGAAGGGACATTCGAAATACGGCCGGCTTCCATCGAAGTGGGCGGTAAGGTTTTCGAGTCGAATTCATTAAAAATACAGGTTGTAAAAGCGGATAGCCAGCCAGCGCAGCAGCAAGGCGGAAGTACCGGCGGTTCTTCGTCAGGTGAAGCACAATCGGCCGATTTGGGAAAAGATAATCTTTTTGTAAAAGTAGATTTAAGTAAAAGTAATGTTTACCGCGGCGAACAGATAATTGCCACTGTCAAACTGTACGTAAACCCGAATATTCCCATTTCGCGCTTCGACGAAGTTAACCTACCTACCTACGAAGGTTTTTATACACAGGACATTGAAATTCCGCAGCAGATTAATTTTACCCGCGAGGTTTACAACGGCAAAATTTACCAGGTGGGAGTTTTAAAGAAAACCATTCTGTTCCCTCAGCAAAACGGAAGGATAACGGTTCAGCCTTTTAGTCTTTCGCTGCTGATTCAGCAAATGGTAAAACCACGGAGTTTTTTCGACGATTTTTTTAGCGGATACCGTACCGTAAAAGCAACGGTAACCAGCCAGGCGGTGAGTGTAAATGTAAAGGATCTTCCGCCAGCCCCGGCCAATTTTTTGGGTGGGGTCGGCAATTTTAACATTGCTTCGGAGATCAGCAGCGACAATGTAACAACCAACGATGCTGTTACGTTGACCGTAAAAATTACGGGTTCAGGAAATATCAGGCTGATTAAAAATCCTGAATTGCAGCTTCCCTCGGATTTTGAAAAATACGATCCGCGGGCAACCGACAATGTAAACGCAACGGGTAACGGAGTTTCAGGCACTAAAACCATTGAATACCTTTTCCAACCGAGGTTCGAAGGCGATTATACTATTCCGGCTATGCAGTTTGCCTTTTTTAACCCGGCTACCGGAAGTTATGTAACCAAATCCACGCAGGAATATCAACTTCATGTTGTAAAAGGTTCAGAAGAACAGTCAGCGGTAATCAGTTCGCGACGAAAGGAAGATGTTCAACTCATCGGGCAGGACATCCGGTTTATCAAACAGGGAAATCCTTCGTTAAAAAGTAAGGGTCATACTTTTTTTGGGACACTGGGTTTCTATTCGGTTTATGCCGGAAGTTCCCTGGTATTTTTGCTGCTTTTCTTTGTTTACCGCAAAAAAGCCCGCGAAAATGCCAATATAGCGCTGATGCGTAATAAAAAGGCCAACCGTGTTGCCGTAAAAAGGCTAAAAGCGGCTGCGACATTTATGAAACAAAACAACAACGAAGCTTTCCACGAATCCATTTTAAAAGCTTTCTGGGGATACCTGAGCGATAAACTGGGAATCCCGGTGGCCGACCTGAACCGTGAATCGGCCCTTGAGGGATTAAAGAGCAAGAATGTGGATCAGACAGTTATCGACGATTTGGTGGCTGTTGTCGATCAGTGTGAGTTTGCACGCTACGCACCTGCCGGCGGTTCGGAGGCCCGCACCGAATTGTACAGCAAGGCCGAATCGACCATGAGTCGTCTGGAAAAACAGATAAAAAAGTGATCAGTGATCGGTGATCGGTCGCAGCGATTGGTAAACATTGAAAAGCGGACAAAAATGAGTTTTCAGAAATCAGTTGGATAAAAAGAGAGGGACGATGAATACATATTTTCACAAAATAATATTGGTTTTTATATTGACTGTGGTTGGCCTGAATGTTTTGGCGCAGGAAAACAACGAACAGCTTTGGGAAAAAGCCAACGCATTTTATACTACCGAAGAATACCAGCAGGCAATTTCCATTTTCGAACAAATTTTAAGTTCGGGAGAAGAGTCGGCCAAACTCTATTTTAATCTCGGAAATGCCTATTACAAAGCCGGAAACATTAACAGCGCCATTTTAAATTACGAACGCGCCAAACTGCTGGCGCCGCAGGATGAAGATATTGATTTTAACCTTCGTATCGCCAATCAGTTTGTGGTTACCAGCATCGAAGATTTACCCCGGCCTTTTTACCTGCGCTGGAAAGAATCGGTTATCAACATGTACCCTGCCGATTCGTGGGCAACCATCAGCGTAGTCGCGTTTATTTTGTTTCTGGGTTTACTCGGACTGTATATTTTCGGGCGATCGGTGAAAATTCGAAAACTATCGTTTCTCACCGGAATTTTGGCCGTTCTTTTTTCAGCCTTCACCTTTTCTTTTGCTTCTGAACAAAAAAAGGAAATCAATAAACGAAACCAGGCCATCGTTTTTTGTCCGCGGGTTACCGTAAAAAGTTCGCCATCGCAATCCGGTACCGATTTATTTTTGATTTACGAAGGGCTGAAAGTGGAAATTACCGACAGCCTGAGCAAGTGGACAGAGATAAAACTTGCCGACGGAAACGAAGGCTGGCTCCCCGATTCGTGTATCGTAAAAATTTAAAAACAGTTGATTT
>CAYWBV010000056.1:0-3519 GCA_964455785.1 uncultured Maribellus sp. | reverse complement strand
CCCGCAAACTTTATTCTATCTTTATTCAGGTTTTGTACAAAAAATAATAACAGACAACAGCATGGAAAGCGATTTTAAACTGGCAGTACTCATCGACGGCGACAATATTCCCTCGGCGTATGTCAAGGAGATGATGGAAGAAATAGCCAAATACGGAAACCCCACCATCAAACGTATCTACGGCGACTGGACCAAGCCCATCCTCTCGAAATGGAAAAACCTGCTGCTCGAAAATGCCATAACACCGATTCAGCAGTATGGTTATACCACCGGGAAAAACGCCACCGACTCGGCCATGATTATCGATGCGATGGATATTTTATACAGCGAAAAAGTGGACGGGTTTTGCCTGGTTTCCAGCGACAGCGATTTTACACGGCTGGCCACGCGCCTGCGCGAAGCCGGGATGAAAGTTTTCGGAATGGGCGAAAAGAAAACTCCCGAACCGTTTATCGTGGCGTGCGATCGGTTTATCTACATCGAAATTCTCAAAAACCAGTCAAAGGAAAACGAAAGTAACGTAGTTCCCGATAAAACGGAAAAGAAAAATATAGTGGACAAAATTACCCCGAAGGTGATCAAACTTATTTCATCCACCATTTCCGATTTGGCCGACGACGACGGCTGGGCCTTTCTTGGCGACGTGGGAAGTTTGCTCCAGAAAAAACAGCCCAACTTCGACTCCCGGAATTACGGCTTTGAGAAACTCACCCCGCTCATCAATTCCATCGGGAAATTCGAAATCGACCAGCGCGATAGTTACAAGGGCAAATTTAAACTCATCTATGTCAGGAATAAAAAACGATAAACAAGGCCTTCGTCGCAAATTGTAAATCGGTATAAAAAGAATTTCAACTAAAAATTACGAAATGTCACTTTCTGTACAAAAAACCTCAAACGAAATAAAAAAGGTAGCTGTGTTAACTTCGGGCGGCGATTCTCCCGGAATGAATGCCGCTATCAGGGCGGTGGTGCGCAATGCCATTTTCCATAATCTTCAGGTTATTGGTGTTAAAAGAGGATATTCAGGTTTGCTTAACAGCGATTTTATGGAAATGCAATCGCACTCGGTTTCCAAAATTATTTCTACAGGCGGCACCATTCTGAAATCGTCGCGCTGCCCCGAATTTACCACCGGAGAAGGAAGAAAACTGGCGGTTGAAAACATGAAAAAACAGGAAATTGACGGATTGGTGGTACTGGGCGGTGATGGCTCATTTCGCGGGGCCGACCTTTTATGGAAAGAATCTGGGTTTCCCGTAGTTGGCGTTCCGTGTACCATCGACAATGATATTTTCGGAACCGATTTCACCATCGGTTTCGATACGGCCGTTAATACCGCGGTTGCCGCAGTCGATAAAATACGGGACACTGCCGATTCGCACAACATCATCTTTTTTGTGGAAGTAATGGGGCGGAACTCCGGTTTTATCGCCCTCAACACGGCCATTTCATGCGGCGCCGAAGCAACACTGATTCCCGAGACGCCAACAAACATCGAACAACTTTGCGATTATCTTGAACGCGGACGCCGTAAAAATAAAACTTCGGGAATTGTTATTGTTGCCGAGGGTGACGATGAAGGCAGCGCTACCGAAATAGCGGAAAAAGTAAAAACCAGGCTGCCCGGATACCAGACCCGGGTTACCACATTAGGACACATTCAGCGGGGCGGCTCGCCAACAAGCAACGACCGGGTGCTGGCAAGTTTTCTCGGTTTCGAAGCAGTCAACGCCTTGCTTAACGGCAAACACGGTGTGATGGTCGGACAAATTCACGGGAGGGTTGCTTACACTTTGCTCGAAGAAGCCTGTTCAAAACGAAATAAAATCGATAAAACCCTGGCTGAGATCAGCCGGATTCTTTCGTTGTAACCCATCAAATGATTTTTGGTGATGTCCCGAAAAACAGGGCTCTGATGAGTGCAAAAACGGGTATAATTTCCAGTCGCCCTGTCCACATCTGGAAAATATAAACAAGTTCAAGCGCCGGCGACATCGACGGGTCGGTAATCCCGGAAGACAACCCGACGGTTGCCTGGGCCGATGCCGATTCGAACAAAACATCGGCAAAACTGAAATCGTTTCCTGCCAGGAAAGTAGCCAGTATGGATGAGGCAAGAATCAACAGAAAAAACATAATGGCAAATGAGGCCGCTTTTGTAAATTCTTCATTCATCTCTTCCGGCATCATAGATCTGCCGTTAAACTTTATTTTTTTGATGGTATTCTCCGAAAGAAATGTTTTACTGATTTGCCACCGAAGCCCCTTTTTAATAACCAGGGCCCTGATCATTTTAATGCCTCCCACGGTTGCACCAGATGCGCCCCCCACGAACATTGCGACAGAAACGATAAAAACAACCGATATCCAATCCCAGCCGCCAATATTCGAAGTTTGCCAGCCCGTGGTTGACATGGCGCTGATAAACTGAAAAACTCCTTCACGAACAGGAGCTGGTACATCGCCGGCGCGAAAGAGCAAAAACGACTGGACGGCGCTTCCAAAAATAAATGCAATAATCAGTGACCGGGTCTGGATATCTTTCCATATTTCGTTGAATTTTCTTTTATAAATCACTTTAAAATAAAACGGTATCGAAAATGAACCAAGTATCATTGGCAAGAGATAAAGCATGTCCATATAAACCGAATTGTAACCGGCAATACTGTCATCCAGCGTACTAAACCCTCCGGTGGACTGGCCTGCCATTGCGTGGTTGATGGAATCGAATATGTTTTCAGTGAACGGATAGTTTGGTAAAATCAACCAGGTTCCCACGATTAAATAGACAACCGAAAAGAGGGTTACCAGCAAATATATTTTCCAGATTGACCTCGCTGTTTCAATTACTTTGGGTTTTAGCCGCTCACCTGTCGCTTCCGAACCATATAACAGGATGGCGCTTCTGCCCGAAGTTTGCCGGAAAACAGCCAGCACCATAACGACAAATCCGGCACCACCAACCCATTGCGCAAGCGAACGGTAAAAAAGTACGCCTTTCCCTACGGAAGGTTCGTGTACGGCCATCGAAAGTCCGGTGGTCGTATAAGCGCTCATACTTTCAAAAAAACAATGTAAAAAATTTTTAAAGTGCACCAGGCTTGAAATATGATATCCTGCTCCGTCCGGAATCAATCGGTTCATAACGTCAACCGGGGTGTAATGTGCAATGATAAAAAATGGCAGCGCGCCCATCAGGGTAATTCCGAGCCAACCGGAGGCAACAACAATCAGGGCATGGTTATAATGAGGTTCTTCTGCTCTGTAAAACCCGCGGAACAGGGCAAAACCAAGGATAAACGTAACAGCGGCCGACATGGCAAACCCCGTTGCTGAATGCCATTCACGATAAATCATGGAAACAAAACAGGGAATAATTTCAATACAACCCAATAAAATCATCAGGCTCCCTGTTTGTTTTAAGACGGTTTTACAGGTTGTTTTTTTCATAACCCCTCATCCTTCAAAAAAATAATGATAATTCTATTCTTTAATTGTCCTTATCTTGACTGACCA
>CAYWBV010000055.1:11167-16561 GCA_964455785.1 uncultured Maribellus sp. | reverse complement strand
GGTCCAAAGGTCAAAATTATCAGCTCCACCGCAAGTGTAAACTTTACTGTCGGTAGTCCAAACCAGTGCGTTTACATAGGGAAAGCTGCTGTTATTCGGATAATTCTTCAGCGAAAACTCGAGCTCCAGAATCGGAACTTCCGTTCCTTCAGAAGCAGCTAAAGTGCCGCGGGTTACCCACTCTGCCCACTCTATGTTCAACACGCCGTTTGCGGCGTCGTTGGTCACTGTCAGTGGCTCATTCGTTCCCAGAGGCCCGCTATTTGTCTGATCAAACAATCCTTCTTCAAGAATGGTAAAACCGACAAAATTCCAGTATGCCTGTGCATAGTCCAGGAACAGGTTGAGGCTGTCAACATTTTCAAAATCTTTTACAGAGACATTCACCTTGTAGAGGTTGTCGCCATTGTAACAGACATCAATACTGTCAGCCATAAAATACACCGTACCGCCTGGTGGAACACACTGCGCAAAAGCAGCCGTGTGCGTCCACATCAAAGCTATTAGGCCAAGTGCAAAGGATCGAAAAATTCGCAGTGACCTGCGATATCCTCCGACCAAAAAATTTCCAGTAAATTTTTTCATAGCAAATTGCTTTAAAATTGAACTTAATTGATTGATTGATTTTAACTTATTTAATTCTTATATCAATTTTCAGATAAACTTGTCTTTACTCTACTTCAAAACATTACAAACGTATAAAATTTATCAGCAATGTACAAAATATATGCTGAATAAAATATTATCTTTTCACCAATGTTTTCAACAGTCCTGCATTAAAAAACAACTTGTTGCGGTCAATTTTGGTTCGTGTTTTTGCGTCAGGTCTGTTTCTTTTCAAAATTTCTACAATTTTAAATTTATTTTTCCAATATCCGATAATAACCTCGTTTTTTTTTCAGTTATTTAAATTGTTTATAATAATTAAGAATGAAAGGAAAATCAATATTTCGTTTTTTAGGTTGCTGTTTCACACGTAGCAGCAAACCATTAAAATTCAACTGCGAGGCCAAAACTAAATTGCTCTCACGGTTTATACTTTATATAATTATTTTCGCAGTCCTTGCTGCAAGTTCATGCAAAACCTGCAAGTGCCCTGCTTACACGGCTACTGAACAAAATTCAAAGGAGATAAAGTCCTGATTACGGGCATGAGTTTCCGGGGTCTCTTTCAGAATGATTCGTACCGTACCCCGGAAAAACCTATTTATCATTTTCATTTGAAATATTTTAGCATTTTTTTAACCGCCTGAGATTTTAATATTTGCCGTTTACCAAGACTTCCCCCGGAAATATTTGCTTCCAAAAGATTTAAACCTACTTTTTAAATTAACATTAAGGTTGATTTTTTTTTATTGGAAAACCGAAAGGCCAGTTGATTCAATAAAATATAAGTATTTACTTTGTAGTGTTTTAAAAACAGATTTAAAAGTTGCAGAAAAAAATCGCATATTTTTCATTTAAATAATTTAAACTTTTACAACTATGTCAAAAATTAAAATAGGTATTAACGGTTTCGGTCGGATCGGACGTTTTGTTTTCCGCCAGGCAATTGCAAAAGGTACAATTCAGGTAGTTGCAATTAACGACCTGATCGATGTTGAATACATGGCTTACATGTTAAAATACGATTCAACTCACGGGTTATTTAAAGGTGATGTTGAAGTAAAAAATGGGAAACTTGTTGTCAACGGTGATGAGATCCGTGTAACTGCTGAAAGAAATCCTGCTGACATTAACTGGGGCGCTGTTGGCGCTGAATATGTTGTTGAATCAACAGGTTTGTTTCTTGAAAAAACCAAAGCTCAGGGACACATCGATGCCGGCGCTAAAAAAGTTATTTTCTCGGCTCCGTCAAAAGACGATACCCCAATGTTTGTTATGGGTGTTAACAACACGTCGTACACAAACAATATGACTTTTGTATCCAATGCTTCGTGTACAACCAACTGTTTGGCTCCTATTGCCAAGGTATTAAATGACAAATTTGGCATTCTTGAAGGTCTAATGACAACTGTTCATGCTACAACGGCAACTCAAAAAACAGTTGACGGTCCTTCGATGAAAGACTGGAGAGGTGGCCGTGGCGCAGGCCAGAACATCATTCCTTCGTCAACCGGAGCTGCAAAAGCTGTAGGTAAAGTTATTCCTTCGCTGAACGGAAAACTCACCGGTATGGCATTCCGCGTTCCAACGCCCGACGTATCGGTTGTTGACCTGACCGTCCGTCTGGAAAAACCAACCAGCTATGCTGAAATCTGTGCCGCCATGAAAGAAGCTTCGGAAGGAGAATTAAAAGGGATTCTTGGTTACACTGAAGATCAGGTTGTTTCCAATGACTTTATTGGCGACACCCGTACTTCCATTTTCGATGCTGGCGCTGGTATTCAATTGTCTCCTACTTTTGTAAAAGTAGTTTCATGGTACGATAACGAAATGGGCTATTCTGCAAAAGTTTGCGAATTGATCGAATATATGGATTCTGTAAAATAACAAAAGCTATATAACTTAAAACAAAAAGGATGTCAATCGGCATCCTTTTTGTTTTTTCAAGACGGTAAACTATTTACTCATAACGTAATGACTCAATCGGATCCAAACGGGCAGCTTTTTGCGCCGGGTAATAACCCGAAATAATACCCACAAAAAAACAAAGGACGACCCCAAGGATGATCCACATCCAGGGAATGATAAATGAAATACCGATAAGCATCGAAACAACATTCCCCATTAAAATCCCGAGAATAATTCCGAGAAACCCGCCAAGCTGCCCGATAACCACAGCTTCCACCAGAAACTGTTGTTTTACGGTAACCGCTTTGGCGCCGATGGCTTTTCGTACCCCAATTTCACGGGTGCGCTCGGTAACCGAAACCAGCATAATATTCATTAAACCAACTGCTGCCCCGAAAAGAGTAATCAAACCGATTATGGTAGCCACCATTGTAATATTTTTAATATTGTCCAGCAGAATATTTACAAGATTGTCACTTTTCTCGATGTTAAAATCAGTTTCATCCAAAGGTTCCAGTCCACGCACACCCCGGAAGGTTGCCTCTGCCTGTCCAATGGCGGCTTCCATTAACTCGGCCTGTTCAACTTTCACCTGTACATCAAAATTCATATCCGGTCTCGAAAAATAGATCCGGGTGTTGGTATAGGGAATAAAACAGATTAAATCGCCGTTGCCTCCAAATCCGCTACCTTTTGATTTGAGCGTACCCACCACTTTATATTTTCCGCTTCCAATACTAATCACTTTTTGTAACGGAGTTTCTCCTGATTTAAATAACCGTTTTGTAAGTTCGCTTCCCAAAAGAACAACATTTTGCCCCGACGAAATATCCTGCTCACTAAAACTACGCCCGTTTTCAACTTCGTAACCGGCGGTATATAAATAATCTTCGTTAATACCCCTGACCGTAATGTTCGGATTTGTCTTTTCCGCACCATATTTTAGCGTTGCAGTCCCGGTGGCATAAACAGAAATGGCTGTGGTAGCAGGAAAGCTGTACTTCTCTTTAAACTCTTTGGCCTGGTAATACGAAATATATTCATAATTCTTCGACCGGTATCTTTTGTTGCCTACCTGCACACGCATCCCGCGGCTGGTAATCGTAAATGTATTCGCTCCCATAAAAGTAAACTCTTTGGTAATCGAACTTTTAATAGAATCGATGGCCGTTAAAATTCCAACCAGGGCCGTGATACCGACAGCAATAATCAACACGGTTAGTACTGTACGCAATAAATTACCTCTTATCGATTGAAGGGCAATCCTTATATTTTCAGCGAATAATGCAGCCTGCCGCATGTTTTACATTTTTAAAACAAATGAATAATACAAATTTAGCAATCGAAAAACAATTAGTTCATTAAAAATACCCGGAATTACATTTTTACCCATGAAATGAGTCCAATCTCATTTTTGGGCGAACAGGCGACGCATCTGTTCGAGAATTTTTCACCCTTAATTTTTTTTAACATTTTTTAATGTAACGTCTTTTTTGAGCATAAATCTGCCCAAAAACATAAAAAAGGGCAGGCAAATAAGTTCTAAATCAGTTTTTTGAAAAATGAGATATAATTTACCACCTGAGGTCAATTCTTTGCCAAACGGAATTTTCAGATGCCACATCCAAAATGATAGTTGGTATTTGCAAAAATTCATTTATAAATTTGACACTAATTCATTTTAAAGGTTATGATTTATCACTTTAAAATAATTTCTCAGGAATCCAGAAATTTCCGGTTGGAAGTGGAACTGGGCGAAAACAACACATTTTTTGATTTTCATTCAGCCATCCAGAAAAATCTTGGATTTGAATCGTACCAGTTGGCTTCGTTTTTTATCTCCGATACGCGGTGGAAAAAATTAAAGGAAATTTCAATGCTTGATCTGGGACTAAACGGCGCAGCCTATTTTATTATGCAGAAAACCAAAATAGCTGATTTGATCCAATCGAAAGAACAAAAGCTGATTTACACGTTTGATTTTTTTAACGACAGATCATTTTATATAGAACTAACAGGAATAATTATGGGAAAAAGTCTAAATGAACCGTTAATCACTCTGACACAGGGTGAAGCCCCTGTGCAGGTTCTCGGGGAAGATTCAGCCGAACATAACAATGTTATGGTTCTTGAAGAGGAAGAAGTTTTTATGGACTTCGGGGAGTTGGAAGATTATACTGAAATCTTCGGAGAAATGGATGATTTTTAACGTTCAGCTTGAGTGATTCTTAATCTATTCATGCAAAGAATTTTCAGACTGTTCAAATCACTTTGAACAGTCTTTTTTTTGTTTTTAATTTGACGGATGGACAAATCGAAAAAAGGGAAAACACTAATAGTGGTCGCCGGCCCGACCGGAATTGGGAAAACATCGGTGGGGATTAAACTGGCGCAACATTTTTATACAGAAATTATCTCTTCGGACTCGCGGCAGATTTTTAAAGAACTAAAAATAGGGACAGCCGTTCCTTCCGAAAAGGAACTAGCCACGGTAAAACACCATTTTATCCACTCCCACTCCATCCACGAAAACTACAATGCCAGCCGTTATGAAACGGAAGTGCTCGAACTGCTCGAGAATCTTTTCCTGAAACAGGAAACGGTTTTACTGGTGGGCGGCTCTATGTTATACATCGATGCAGTTTGTAAAGGAATCGACATTATGCCCGACGCCGACCCAGAAATAAGGAAGTCGCTAAAAATCCAGTTGGAAAAAGAGGGAATAGAAAGTTTACGCCTGCAACTGAAAAAGCTCGACCCGGAATACTACCGGATGGTCGATTTAAAAAACCCGAACAGGATTGTCCATGCGCTCGAAATTTGCCTGATGACCGGAAAACCCTACTCCTCATTTCGTTCAAATCCGAAGAAAAAACGCAG
>CAYWBV010000055.1:8661-11067 GCA_964455785.1 uncultured Maribellus sp. | reverse complement strand
GGAACTCACGGCGTTACGCCCGGAAACAACTCACCTGGTTCCGCAACGACCCGGAAATGAACTGGTTTGAACCCGGTCAGGTTGACGATATAATTACTTTTATTGAACAAATACTTTCGAAAGAATGAGCTATCCCGATAATTTTGTAGTCCGCGTTTACGGTCTCATTTTAAACGACAAAAAAGAAGTCCTGCTCACCGACGAATTTCAGTTGAACACAACAATGACCAAATTTCCGGGCGGCGGGCTCGAGTTTGGCGAAGGTACCTTCGATTGCCTGAAACGTGAAATCAGGGAGGAGTGTAACGGGCAGGAAATTAAAAATATCAGCCACTTTTATACTACCGATTTTTTTCAGAAAGCATTGTTTTACCAAAATCACCAGTTGCTCAGTATTTATTATCTCGCAGAACTTGAAGAGCCAGTTTGTTTTACAATTTCGGAAAAAGCTTTCGACTTCGGCAAAATGGAAAACGGGAGCCAAAGTTTCAGGTGGGTAAAAATGATTGAACTGAACGAAGATGAATTTACATTTCCAATCGATAAATTTGTCTGTAAAAAATTAAAAAAGGCAGCAACCTGAATTGCCGCCTTTGGGGTAAAAAACAATCTTTTAATCCGACAGAATCGCGCCGGCGTAATTGCTCCAACTCATTTCTCTCGACGATTCTTCGATATTTTCGCCCGGAATGGGACGAGTAATTATTTTTTCCATTGTATCGGCCATTGATTCAATATTTTCCGCCTCTGCCAAATAACCGTTGTAACCGTCTTTTACCGTTTCGGGGAAATGCCCGACTGCTGTCGCCAGAATTGGCAGTTTAAAATTATAGGCAATCGATTCGACTCCTGACGGAGTTGCATATAAATAGTAGAGCAAAATTGCGTCGCTGAGTTGAAAATATTTGTGAACATCTTCGTTGGGAACAAAATCGTTCATAAGAAATACTTTGTCCCGGATTCCCAACTCGTCGATCAAATCCAGCGGACGATAGTTTTTTTCGTCATCGTCTTTTTTAATAAAAACAGATTTGGCCACCTTAAAAACAAACTGTTTTACCCGGGTCGAAATTTTTTTATTGTCAAGCGTTTGCCAAAACGATTCGCCGACGATTAACAATGTAATATCATCGCGTTTTTCGGCGAGTTTGGCAAAAGCTTTTATGGCGTTGTGTAATCCTTTGTATTTCCGGATAAAACCAAAAAACAGAAATGCATGCTTTTTTATCCCCCACTCCTTTTTTAGTTTCTCTACATCAAAACCAGGATCAGGCGCAAACATATTGTAAACAGGATGATACAACTTAATTATCTGCAATTCCGCCCCCCCGGTAAGCTTTTTGTGTTCCGAAACGTAATAAAACTTCCTCTCAGGAAACAATGCCTCCAGTTCTTTCCCTGTTTTCAGAGAGTGAACAATAAAAGAATCGGCTTTTGACAGTGCGTATTTGGTAAATATTCTGTCGATTTTGCTATTCTCTTTCTGGATTACAAAGTGGAGGTCGAAAATAACTTCAATATTGGTTTTCCGTTGAATCGACCTGACCATTCTTCCCAGTGGCAGTCCCTGCACGGCAATCGACCACTGGATGACCATTTTCGAAGGATTTATCTTTTGAACTAAATCAACTGTTTTGCGCCAACTGATCGGATTATTGTAATTGGTAATATAATGAACTTTGATCCTTGTCCCTTCCAGTTGGTCGGCTTTACTTTTCCGATCGATAAAATCACGCGGAATAATCGAAGGGTACTGCTGGGTCCAGGAAACAATGTGAACTTCCACATCCTCTTTGGCATCGAGCGCTTTTGCCAGCGAAGTATTGTAGTTGGCCAAACCGCCCTTAAACATCGGCCCGGCGCCGAAACAGACTATTTTTTCCATGTTTATTTATCGTTTTTCAGCCGTTCCACCGCCGCTTTATAAACCCGGCGCATTCCTTCCTCAACCGAGATTCTGGGTTTCCAGCCGAATTTTTCGGTAACGTAATCCATGTTGGCATAACGAGAGTGAACACCCACCGGTTTGTCGAGAAGTTGTTTAATTTGTGGTTTGTATCCGGCAATCTCTGAAAAAACGCCAATGATTTCGATAAACGACAACAACCGGCCCGACCCGATGTTGTAGGCCGAGCCATCCGAAACATTATCCATTAATATCTGGATAAAATCGATAACGTCGTCGATATGAACAAAGTCGCGGCCTTGTTGACCGGTTCCCCAGACTTCAAACGGATCTTCTTTTCTGGCAGCTCTTGCCGCAATGGCCGGAACCGGATAAGAAAGATCCTGATCTTCCCCATAACCGGAAAACGGGCGAATACATACTATGGAAACTCCATAATGTTTGGCGGCTATCTGCGCCAGAAATTCACCCGTCAGTTTCGACCAGCCGTAAGTCATATC
>CAYWBV010000055.1:1689-8561 GCA_964455785.1 uncultured Maribellus sp. | reverse complement strand
TACCGGGGATTTTCGCGCATATAAAAAAGAAAGTTCCTGAAATCGCCTTTCCAGAACAACAACCGGCTATCACTCCCAATTACTTCCAGGTCCCCAACCATTTTTGAGGTAAACCCCGAAAGCCAGGTGGAAGGGTGTGTCCCGATGGACAAATCGTCAACCACAAACACTGTATCGCTGGTCGTTTTCAGCAACCTCTTAACCATATTTCGCCCAACAAAACCACAACCGCCGGAAACCAAATGTATTTTCATAATCTTATTTATTTAGAATTTAACTTAACTGCTTTTTTCAAACCGATGAATTAAACAACAAAAATCAAAAATGTTCGGGTATAAAAAAACAATTTCCATTAGTTTATCTGTAACACTTTGCTAAAAGTGCGGAATTTTAACCAGATTTGCCAACAAAAGGGAGTATTTAAAAACATTTGCACATCGTCGGGGCAGACAAAACAACGGGGCATCTTGTAAACAGGTATAACAAGAAAATAAACAGGACAGAAAATCAGACACAGGATGATTCATCAGAAAAGAGATAAAACAATTTCAGCCAAAGCTCTTTTTCTCGATCGCGACGGTACGATCAATGTCGAGAAAAACTATGTTTTCCGAAAGGAAGATGTTGAGTTTATTCCCGGGATTTTCGATTTGACAAGGGCATATCAAAAGGAAGGATTTCTCATTTTTATTATTACCAACCAATCGGGAATTGCACGTGGATTTTACACCGAAGAAGATTTTGAAAAACTGACGTACTGGATGAATGAACAGTTTAGAAAAGAAGGAATTAAAATAACGGCGGTGTACCACTGCCCTCATTTACCTGAAATAACCGGAGAATGTGATTGCCGTAAACCAAAACCCGGAATGATTTTTAAAGCCATCTGCGAATTTAATATAGACCCTGTAAAGTCGGTGTTAATTGGCGACAAAAAAAGTGATATTTTAGCCGGTAAAAATGCTGGTATCGGAAAGAATTTATATATTCAGGAGCTTTTGAAAACAGGCAGTTTTCAGTACAAATAAAATTAATAATCAACAGTTGTGCAGCATTTTACGCAAGCAGAAATAAGACACATCGAAGACCGTTATGAAGATTTCCTGAAAGAAATTCGAAATAAATTCGATGAAGAACGGTTGGCCCGGATTGAAAAAGCTTTCCGGTTTGCCAATGCTGCGCACGACGGTATCAAACGAAAATCGGGCGAACCTTACATTATTCACCCCATTGCCGTGGCCAAAATTGTAGCCAAAGATTTGGGGCTGGGCGCCACCTCGATTGTTGCCGCGCTTTTACACGACGTGGTGGAAGACACGGAGTACTCGGTGGCCGACATCGAAAATATGTTTGGTGAAAAAGTAGCGCGTATTGTCGATGGACTGACCAAACTCTCCGGCGATTTTGATTCACGCCAGGCGCTGACGCTGAAAAAGATGTTGATGACCCTTTCTGACGATGTACGGGTTATTCTGATAAAAATTGCTGACCGGCTGCACAACATGCAAACCCTCGACTCGATGCCGCCCCATAAAAAATTAAAAATCGCGGGAGAAACCCTTTATCTATATGTTCCGCTGGCACACCGCCTTGGTTTATACGCCGTTAAAAACGAACTGGAAGAACTCAGTTTTAAATACAAACACCCGGAAGAATACAACCAGATTCTCTATTTACTACATAACCAGGAAGAAAAACGAAACTATCTCGTCAACGAATTCATCCGGCCCATTAAGGAAAAACTGGAAGAAGAAAAGATTGAATGTACGGTTTCGCACCGGTTAAAATCGACCTATTCGATTTGGGAAAAAATGCAAAAAAAGGGGGTTTCCTTTAACGAAATTTACGATTTGCTGGCCATCCGGATTGTTATAAAAGCCAAACCCGAAATTTCCGAAAAACGCCAGTGTTTTGACGTTTTGTCGATTGTAACCGACATTTACAAACCAAAACCTGACCGTATCCGCGACTGGATTACCATCCCCAAAGTGAATGGTTATGAATCGCTGCATGTTACGGTGATGGGGCCGCAGGGAAAATGGGTGGAAGTGCAAATCCGCACCGAACGGATGGACGAAATTGCCGAACGGGGTTTTGCCGCTCACTACCGGTACAAAGACATCAGCACATACGAAAGCGAGCTGGAACACTGGATTGAACGAATCCGCGATCACCTGCAGAACCCCGAGTCAGATGCTTTTGAATTCCTTGATGACTTTAAACTGAACCTTTACTCCACTGAAATTAATGTTTTTACTCCGAAAGGCGATATGATTTCAATGCCGCAAGGCTCTACCATTATCGATTTCGCCTATGAAATTCATACCGATTTGGGCAATAAATGTATCGGCGCAAAAATCAACTTAAAGCTGGTGCCGGTAAGTCATGTGTTACAAAACGGCGATCAGATTGAAATTCTGACTTCCGAAAACCAGTCGCCCAAACTGGAATGGCTGAAGTTTACCACTTCGGCAAAAGCGAGGGCAAAGATTAAAGATGCGTTTAAACTGGAACAAAAAAAACACATCGACAAAGGAAAGGAAATGGTTGAAGAAGCCCTGAAAAATGCCAATGCCCCGTTAACAGCCAATAATCTTAAAAAAATTATTGCGCACTATAACCTCAATAATAAAGATCAATTGTATTCTGAAGTCGGGATGGGTTTCCTCCAAATGAACGAGATTCCTGAAGTCCTTGGCAAAAAATCGGAAAACAAACTGGTCAAATACTGGAACATCACTTTCAGCCGAAAGAAAAAAGAGGAAACGGAAGAAGAAATTGAAGATGGGCTGGAAATCACCGCCAAAAAGATAGATAAACGAAAACCTTTCTTGCTGAAAGAAGCGCAGGACAACATCACCTACTCGCTGGCCAAATGCTGCAATCCCATTCCCGGAGAGAAAGTGATTGGCTATTTAAGTACCGACGACCATGTAATTATCCATAAAACCGGGTGCAAGGAGATTGAAAAATTCCTTTCAAGCAAAGGAGAGAGAATTATTACGGCCGAATGGACCAAATTCAAAAAACAATCTTATCTGACTCGTTTGCGGCTGGAAGGATTCGACAGGGTCGGCATTGTAAACGAGGTAACCAATGTTATCTCCAAAGAAAACAACATCAACATGCGATCGGTAAAATTCGATACCCACGAAGGGATTTTCGAAGGCGACCTGTTCCTCTACATCCATAATACCGATGATTTGACCAACCTGATTGCCAGCCTCCAAAAAATAAAAGGTATTGACAATGTTTCACGCGTTGAGGAGCTAAACGATTAATTTTAGCTTTGCCTGAAAAGAATCAAAAAAAATATTCTATTTTTGAAGCCTATTTTGAATTGGTTTAAATATGAATAGTCACAAAACGAGGGAGACAGTGAGGAACATGTTTACCGAATACCTGGAAAAAAACGGGCATCGGAAAACACCGGAGAGATTTGCAATACTGGATGAAATTTACTCGCGCGAAGGTCATTTCGACATCGAGTCGCTGTACATTTCGATGAAAAACAAAAATTACCGTGTAAGCAGGGCAACACTCTACAACACAATCGATTTGCTGCTCGATTGCAAGCTGGTTGTAAAACACCAGTTTGGGAAAAACATTGCACAGTTCGAAAAAGCTTTTGCAACCCTTCAGCATGATCACATGATTGATACTACCAATGGCACGGTAGTAGAATTTTACGACCCGCGTATTCGCGAAATTATCGAAGACGCCTGTGCGAAGAACAACTTTAAACTTTCGCACCACACCCTCTATATTTATGGCGAAAACATAAAGTAACAAAATTGGGTAAGCGCGACTTTACCATTTTATAAAATCCTTTTCCCAAGGGATTTTTTTATGTCTTCAAACGGAAAATATTTGTACTTTTAGAGGCTTGGAAAAAAGCCGTGAAAGTTTTGTCCGCACGATTCAATTTTCACGGTTTCGTGTGTAAAATAAAATCAAATCGACAATGAAAGTAGATGTACTGCTCGGCCTGCAATGGGGAGATGAAGGAAAAGGAAAAATAGTGGATGTTTTAACGCCCAAATATGATGTGATAGCCCGTTTCCAGGGGGGGCCCAATGCCGGTCATACACTCGAATTCAATAATATTAAACAGGTTTTGCATACTATTCCGTCAGGTATCTTCCGGAAAAACAAAATCAATATCATCGGCAACGGAGTGGTTATCGATCCTATTGTTTTCAAAAAAGAAATCGATTCCTTAAAAAAGATCGGGTTCGATATATCTGACAACCTTTATATTTCAAAAAAAGCACATTTGATACTCCCCACACACCGTTTGCTGGATGCCGCCTCGGAACAACAAAAGGGAGAAACAAAAATAGGTTCGACACTGAAAGGAATTGGCCCTACTTATAAAGATAAAATCGGAAGGGAAGGTTTGCGGGTTGGCGATTTGCTGCACCAATTCGATGACAAATACAATTCAAGGGTTGAGAATCACAAAATTATGCTCCGCGATTTTTTCAAATACGATTATGAAAAAATTCTGGATGATTGTGAAAAAGACTGGTTTGAGGGAGTTGAAGTTTTGAAATCGTTTGCCATTGTTGACAGTGAACAAATGATCAACCAGCTTTTGCTGGATCAAAAATCGGTGCTTGCCGAAGGTGCACAGGGCACCCTGCTCGACATCGATTTCGGTTCCTATCCGTTTGTTACCAGCTCTAATACCATTTGCGCCGGCGCCTGCACCGGGTTGGGTGTTGCCCCCAATAAAATCGGGAAAGTTTTCGGCATTTTTAAAGCCTACTGCACCCGCGTTGGAATGGGCCCTTTTCCTACCGAATTACTTGACGAAACCGGAACAAAACTGCGCGAATCGGGACATGAATATGGTTCAACCACGGGCAGGCCGCGCCGCTGCGGCTGGCTCGATCTGGTCGCCCTGAAATATTCGGTGATGCTGAACGGCGCCACCGAACTGATTATGATGAAAGCCGACGTACTCGACCAGTTTGAAACGATAAAAATTTGTGTTGGATACGAAATCGACGGAGAGGTTGTCGAATATTTTCCGTATGAATTAAACGACGGGGTACGACCAATTTATGTTGAACTTCCCGGCTGGCAAACCGATTTGACCAAAATCAAGGATCAAAATGAATTTCCCGAAGAATTTAATAACTACATCAATTTTATTGAAGAAGAAATGGGTATCCCGGTTTCCATCGCTTCGGTGGGGCCAAACCGCGAACAAACCATTTTTCTGGAAAACCAGTAACAGTTTATCGGGTAACAACGGGTAAGTTACTGCAGAACAATATTGTATTTTTTCAATTTTTCGAAGAGTATCTCTTTTTTTATCGGTTTAATAATAAAATCGTCGCAACCTGCCTGTACCGCTTTCTGCCTGTCTTCCATTTCAGAATAAGCGGTTACTGCAATTACCGGCAGGTCGCGGTTGATGGTTTTAATTTTCCCGGTTGCTTCGTACCCGTTCATCCTCGGCATTTTTAAATCCATTAATACCACTTTAAAATCGTCGGTTTTTTGGCAAAACTGAACCGCTTCAACACCGTCAACCGCATGTACTATTTCAATATTATCGCTTCTTAACAATACATTCAGAAACTGGAAATTTATATCATCGTCTTCCGCTATGAGTATTTTATATTTTGAGGGAATTTTTTCCATCACCGGAATACTCTCCTGATTTCCGTTTTCCTTCAAAAGAGGGGCGGTAAAATAAAAAACAGTTCCTGAATCTTTGTTCGATTCGAACCATATTTTGCCTCCCAGCAAATCAAGGAAACCTTTGGCAATGGGCAATCCAAGTCCGTTTCCTTCGTAACCCCGGTTGTGACCCGTGTATTCCTGCGTAAAACTTTTAAAAATGTCTTTGTCTAAACCCGAAGCTATCCCGATACCCGTGTCTTTTACAAAAAAACGCACCTCGTTTTTGTCCGTCTTATAACCTATCTCAATGGTTCCTTCCTTCGTAAATTTAAAGGCATTGTCAACCAAATGATACAACACTTTCCGAAGCATAATTTCATCGGACAATACAACAGGAGTATTCTCTCCCGGCTCCAATCCTACGCTCAACAAAAGATTCTTTTTCTGACAAAGAATTTTGTACTTGTCAAAAATCTCGCTGATAATCAAATCAGGTACAACTTCTTTAATGGTTACCTCCATATTTCCTGAATTCAATAATGAAATATCCAAAAAGCTGGTAATTGTATTAATCAGTCTTTCACTGCTTTCATTAATAATTTCGATAAAATAGGATTTATCCTCAAAAGAAACCTCCGGGTCGGTTAAAAGTTGGCCAAAACCAATAATTCCGTTCAGCGGTGTCCGTATTTCGTGTGAGATATTGTTAAGAAACGCGGTTTTTAGACGGTTTCCTGCTTCTGCCTTTTCCCAGGCAATCTTTAGTTCTTCGTTTTTCAGTTCCAGTTCTTTGGTACGTTCCCTCACTTTTTCCTCGAGCAAAAGATTTTGATTTCGTTGCTGGGTATATAAGTAGCTGGTAAAAAGCAGGTTTTTGATACGTAGCCCAACTTCTACCAAATCGAACGGTTTCGACAGAAAATCGCTGGCCCCACCTGAAAGCGCGCGTTTTTTTGTCTCGTCGGAAGCGTCGGCGGTGAGTACAAGAATGGGCAGGTAGGTATCTTTTGAAACCATGTTCCTGAGTTGTTCCATCACCTCGAACCCCGAAACATAGGGCATCATCAAATCCAGTAAAATCAGGTCGGGCTGAAATGCGGAGTACAATTCGGGCACATTCCGCGGGTCGGTAGTGGTTTTAATACTCTCATAACCTTCCAGCATCAGTAACCCTTCCAAAACATCGATGTTGGCTTCATTATCGTCAACGATAAGAATTTTTGATTTTTCCAGTA
>CAYWBV010000055.1:0-1589 GCA_964455785.1 uncultured Maribellus sp. | reverse complement strand
CCAATTAATTCAATATTCGATTCATTGTCCTCGACATAAAGTACAGTACCGAGAATTTCGTTATTCATGTCTGTTTCGTCGCCGGTTCCCGGTTTTAATTCGCTCTTTCTTTTGCCTTCCGCAAACGGAAATTCAACCCAGAATGTACTTCCCTTTTGAAATTCGCTTTCGACACCAATTTTACCCCCCATCGCTTCGGTCAATTTTTTTGAAACCGCCAGTCCGAGACCGCTTCCTTCTATCCCGGTTTTATCGGCTCCCACCCTTTCAAACGGGTTAAATAATTTGGAAATATTTTCTTCCGTAATTCCAAAACCGGTATCGGTAACCGAAATTCTCACCTGTTTTATATTTTGTTCTTTTTTTTCGGTTATTGCCAGCCTCACTTCAATAGATCCTTTTTGCCTGTTGTATTTTATGGCATTATTCAGCAGGTTTAGAAGAACCTGTTTCAATTTTTGTTTATCTGCCTTTACAAACACCTCGTCAGACGGCGCGGAAAAAATAATCCCCACCTGCTTTTCGCTCGCATGGTTGCTTACAAAATCGATGAGTTCGCCAATCAGATTATTTAAACTTACGGGTTCGAGGGATAACGAAAGTCGGCCAGCTTCGATGCGCGATATTTCAAGTACTTCATTGATTAATTTTAGCAAGTGTTTTCCGCTGCGCATAATATGGTCAACCCCCTTTTTATGCCTCGGATCGAGCGCTCCCATATTCAGTAGTTGGGCAAAACCGAGAATAGAATTCATGGGAGTGCGCAATTCGTGGCTCATCCGCGAAAGAAACTCACTTTTGGCCTGGTTCGCTTTTTCAGCTTCAATCTTGGCGTTCCAAATCTCCTCCTCCGCCTTTTTCCGCTCGGTAACGTCACGCGCTGCTGCATAAATTAAATTTTTGTATGGAGCGCCGTGCCATTCAATAAACCTGAAATTACCGTCTCTGGTCAGAAAACGATTTGTAAAATTCAAAACCGGATTTTGTCCGTCCAATGTTTTCATTGCATCCAGCGAGGATTGCAAATCATCCGGATGAATCAGGTCAACAAAATTTTTACCTTCAAGCTCCCTGATGTTATAACCCAACGTACTCTCCCATGCTTTATTTACTTTAATTAAATTACCCGAAGAATCGCCGATACACAAAAGATCGAGTGTAACATTAAAAAAGTTTTCCAACTCCTTGGTTTTTTCAGCCAAAGCCATTTCCATTTTTTTCCTTGGATTAATGTCGTTTACAAAACCAACCACTTCGAGCGGCGTTCCATCCAGTTTTCTTTTTGAAATACTACCGACATCATAAAACCAGGTATATTCTCCTGATTTTTTTCGGATACGGTATTCTGTTTCATACCGATCCGATAATCCCAGATAATGATTTCTCATGGAGTTCATGGTATTTTCATAATCATCGGGATGGACCAGATTCATAAAGTCGGTATAATGCCGGAATTTTTCGTACGGGTAACCCAGTATTTCGGTTTTTCTTTTGTGAAAGATTATTTCGCCTGTTTCTATATTCATTTCCCACCAGGCCATTCGGGCTGCTTCCATTCCCAGTTCCAGCCTCAACTCGCTTAACTGCAA
>CAYWBV010000054.1:13079-16623 GCA_964455785.1 uncultured Maribellus sp. | reverse complement strand
TTCTTTTAACAGGTTAAACGACGGCAGCGGAATCATAGCCTTAAATGACTGGATAACAGAATTCAGATGAAATGGGAAATGATTTTTGGGTATCGAAAGAGAATCCTTTTCGAACTGTTGCAAATAAAATTGGTTTAGTTTTTCATACGCCAGATTGTCCATGATTAATTTTGAAGTTCCGAACATATTATTGAAGGTGGTACCCCCGCAGAAAAAAACTGCTTTTGAATCCTCAAAAAGGTTTTCCGGATTGGCCATAAACATGATCTGGGTTAGAAATGCCCCGATAGAATATCCCATAAAGTTGACCTGTGTGTTTTTTTCCAGCAGCGGATAACTGCCATCTTTTATTTGGTTCAGGAGCTGGATGAGGTCGTTGGCGCTTTGCAGCCCGGCGCGGTAAAATCGCATGGGATCTTCTGTCAAACGGTTACTCAGCGCGGCGTTGGCAAAACATAACTGGGTGATGTTTTGGTTGCTCTTTTTTCTCGTATCGGCCAGACTGTTCATCGAACGCGGATCGCTCCATTCTTTCTTTCCCCGGTTCATATGAAATGCCAGCGGAAAAAGAATAATTGTCCGCCCGGTAAATTGAGCAAGATATTCGGCCCAGGCGAGATATTTCGACCAGTCGCGTTCGTTTAACCCATGCAAAAGGATAATCGCCCGGTTGTTTTTGTTGCCGTTCGGTACAAATACCGGATAATTAAAATGCCGGTTTTCTTCAATTTTCGAATCATCGTTACAAAACGGTGTTGGTAAAATACAATTTGACTGATTTGGTACCGGCAAGGAAGAAATAAACTCCAGATTCCGGATGCTCAAATCAGTTCCCGGGATTTCTGTGTTCTCTTTATTCAGGGAAAAAATCCCGTTCAAAAATTCATGCCGGTAGGTGTAATTCATAATTCAACTATTTTTTGGGAGTGAAGGTAATACGCCTTGTGTGGGCCAGCAAAACAAAGGGATTACAGAAACGAAACTGGGACAGGAATCGGAAATAAGGGGGGATTTTGGTTATTGAGGGGTGAAATTTTTTTGTGGTAATCCTGACGTTTCTGATGGGAATCGTTGATTTAAGCCTTATTTTTACAAAAATTCTTGATTATGCTTATTTGGGAAAAGAAAATACCTGAATTCCTGGTTTTCAGTAAAAATATTGTCAATCGTATTCTCTTTACCGCCGCATTTGCCTTGGTTTTTATCAATATTTATGCGCCTTTCGGGGTAAATACCTGGTACAACGTTACCAAACTTCAGCTTTTGCTTTATTCCAGCGGGTTAATTCTGACCGGGATTTTGGTGATGGTCATCAGCCGGATTATTATGTTCAGGGTAAGCCATAAACACCGGTTAAGTTATCTTCAGTACGGAGTTTGGGAGGTGATGGAAATTGTTTTTATGGCGCTGGTTTATACCTTGCTGAAGATTTTCTTCCTTCATGAAAAAAGCGACCTGCTCGATGATTTTATGAATTCGCTTCAGATTACCGCACTGGTAATTATTATCCCTTTTATAATCACGATTCTCTACTTTTCGTGGCAGGACAAAACGCGGAAGCTGGAAACCCTGGAACAGTTAAAAGAGGAAAGCCCGGCTAAAACGGCTAAACTCCTTCCGTTTTACGATGAAAAGGGGGTAATGCGTTTTTCGATGTTACCTTCCAATATTCTTTATCTCGAAGCTGCCGATAATTATGTGACCATTTATTTTCTGGACAAACAAAAGATGTCGCATTATTTAATCCGCAACAGTTTGAAAAATCTGGAAGAATATCTCGCCGGATATACATTTGTGCGGTGCCACCGTTCATTTATTGTAAATTTCGATAAAGTGAAACTGGTCCGCAACGAAAAGGATGGATTAAAACTGGAAATAGATGCCCCGGTTGAACTGGTTATCCCCATTTCAAAAACTTACTCCGAAGGTGTAATGAAAGAGTTTGTTAAAAACGGCAATTAGCTGACGTCGGTACTATATTTTTTTCAGTATAAACGAAATAAAACAGCCCCCAAAAAATACTAACCTCTCAGTTTGTCGCAAATTTCCCGAATAATGTCGCAAATTCGGAATACGAATGTTCTGTGTATCACCGAACTTTGTTCTGTTAGTTAATAAATAAAAGTCAAAATTATGGAAGCAAAAAATTCACCTTCGAAAAAGGCCACCACTTTGGGTTGGATACTTAGCCTGATCCCGATTCTGTTCCTTCTGTTCGACAGTACCGGAAAATTGATGAAACCCGAAGTGGTTGTGCAGGGGACTCTGGATCTGGGTTATCCTGAAAGTGCAATTACAGGAATTGGTGTTGTTCTGTTGATTTGTACGATTTTGTATGCTGTTCCGCGGTTTTCGTTTGCAGGAGCGGTTTTACTTACCGGGTATCTTGGGGGCGCAATTGCCACTCATGTCCGTGTGGAAAATCCGGTTTTTACCCATATCCTCTTTCCGGTGTACGTCGCCATTTTTATCTGGGGAGGATTGTACCTGCGGAACAAAAAACTGCGCGAGATTGTTTTAAACAAAAAAATGTAAACACATATTATTCATTCTAAAATGTAATCAAAATGTCATTTCAGGCTTATTTAAACAACATTCAGGCAAAAACGGGTAATTCTCCGGATGATTTCAGAAAACTGGCCACCGAAAAAGGCTTTTTTGAAGGTGGCGAGCTAAAATCGACCGTAAAAGCAGGTGAAATAGTTCAATGGTTAAAAGACGATTTTGACCTTGGCCACGGACACGCAATGGCAATTTATGCCTGGTTTAAAGGAAAAAAGGAATAACTGGCCATCCGGAAGTTACAATACCTATTATTCTATTGATGAGGGTTTAGGTTAAACATTTTTCTATTTAAGTGAACCATTATGGCAACAGTTTTTAAAAGCGAAAACCTGGAGTTCAGGGAGGATGCCGACAGAATTGAACATTACAGGCTTTTTACCGCTTTCCCGAGGTTGTCCTCGGTTGTAAAATCAAATAACCTTTTATTTGATATGCGGCAGCTCAATCCCGGACAGTTTTCATTTCCTTACCATTTTCACCGGAACTCTGAAGAACTGATGATGGTGGTTTCGGGTGCAATGACCCTTCGTTCGCCCGAGGGACTTGAAATCCTTGAAAAAGGGGACCTCGTTTTTTGTGAAATGGGCGACGCCGGGGCGCACCAGTTTTACAACCATACCCCCGAGCCCTGTATTTATCTCGATATCCGGACGCAGATTGGAATTGACGTGGCTGAATATCCCGATACGGGCAAAATTAATATTCTGCCGGCGCGCGAAATTTTTGACAAAGGTTCGCAGGCTGACTATTTTAAAGGCGAAGAAAATCTCCTTCATAAATGGGAAGAGTTGAAGAATAAAAAAGAATAATGCCGGACTCTGATAACCGGGCCACCCGGAGTTTTGGCATGGTGATACAAAAACAGAAGATTCTCAAAATTTAACCGGTAACACAAAATAGACCGAGATGGAACAAAATGCAGGAATGGTGTTTATTCACGGCGCCGGATTGGGGGCTTTTATTTGGGATGATTTAAAAG
>CAYWBV010000054.1:0-12979 GCA_964455785.1 uncultured Maribellus sp. | reverse complement strand
GAGAGAATGTATGTTCAGCTTAACAACGACACCGGTTTTCCCCCGGCAGTGCAGGAGCAGATGGCTAAAAACCTGGAAGCCGGAGAAACAGTGTCGCTTGAAACCGGCCATCTGCCAATGATGAGCAATCCTGCAAAACTTGCAGAAATATTGAACGAGTTTTCTCAAAAATGTGTGCTAAAAGGATAGAATAAACTGCAAAACAAAATTGCTGATGAACGTTGAAACCTACATACCCTCACCGGTACTGAGTCCTTACATCAGGAGGTACCGGATCATTGAATCCTCAGAAGAGCGGGTAAACCGGATTTTGCCCGATACATCTTTTACGTTGGCTCTTCGTTTCAGAGGACAGGTGAACTACATCAAGGGAGGCCCTCCCGTGCGGTTGCCTTTTTCGGTGATCTCGGGATTGCAGAAAACAGCACGATTAATTAACTATGTAAACCATTCTGCTACTGTTATTATTCAGTTTAAAGAAACAGGCCCCGCAGCTTTTTTTAAACTCCCTCTGCACGAATTGTTCGAACAAAGTGTTTCACTCGGACACTTTTTCCCTCAAACCAAAATCTCGGTTATCGAGGAGCAGCTTGCCGAAGCTCAAAATAACCGGCAAAGGATAACGCTTGTCGAACGGTTTTTAATCTCGCTGTTGTCGCCCGGGCCTTCTGATGCGATGGTTGAGGCGGCCGTCCGCAATATTTATGCGGCAAAAGGTTTTTTAAAAGTAAAAGAGCTGGCCAGCCATTTCTGCTTAAGTCAGGACGCCTTTGAAAAAAGGTTCAGAAAAATCGCCGGAACATCACCCAAACAATTTTCTACTATCGTCAGGATGAAATCGGTTATCGGAAGTATGCGTCAAAAGCAGCCGCTGACCGACATTACCTTCGACAACGGTTTCTTCGACCAGCCTCACTTTAACAAAGAGTTCCGCCTGTTTACAGGGCAAACCCCGACCGAATTTCTCAGATCGATCCCCTTGTGGTAAATCAATGATTTTTTACAATGACAGGGTTTTGAGAGTTCCGAATTTTGTACAAACAAAGTAAAACGTAAAGTACAAAAGTTATGGGAACATTATTCAAAACCACAGGTTTAATCGTGTGCGGGACGCTCGCAGGAGTACTCCCGTTCACTCAGTTAAAAAGCCAGTCATTAACGACCTCAAAAAATGAAATGAAAATGGAAACCTTCCGGAATCAGGAACAAAACAAAGCGGTCATTCGGAATCTGTACGAAAATATCCTCAATAACCGGGATTTTGAGCTGCTCGAAGGGTTAATTTCAGAAGAATACATCGGTTTCCAAGGTGAAAAAGGAGTTGGTGGATTTCTTTCGCCTATCCGTAGTCTTATTGAGGCTTTCCCCGACATTCGCTGGGTGGTTGAAGAACTCGTGGGCGAAGGCGATAAAGTGGTCGTTTGGCAAACGTGGAAGGGAACGCACAAGGCGCAATTTCAGACTTTTCCCGCTACCGGTAAAACCATTTCCAATAGCGGAACAGTTATTTATGAATTTAAGGACGGAAAAATCATCAATGTTCAGGTTCAAACCGACCGCCTTGGATTTTTGCAGCAACTGGAAATTCTTCCGACTGACCTGGCAACACTGGCCAGCCAGCCCGACAGCCGGGAGTACATCAGTTTAATCGATAAATTTTTGGTACCCGGAAATTCGATGGAAGATTTTACGCAACGGATGAACTACAACCGGGATTTTATCAGAAAACTACCTGGGTTTATTTCCGATGAGGTTTACCGCCAAATTGGCGACGATGGTAGTTTTACAGTGATTACCATTGCCCGGTGGGCAAACCAGGAATACGTTGACGCCGCAAGAAAGTCGGTACAGAACGAATATAAACAAACCGGATTCGATATGCCTGGTTTTTTAAAACGGTTGAACATAAAATTTGAGAGAGGTTTATATCGTCTTTTTGACCAATAACCGGCGGCAGATTTTAAAAACTGCAAGACAGCGTGTTTTTATCCTGATAGCTGGTTTTGAAAATTTTACAAAGAGTTAGGGAGTTCCTTTTTCGGCTTTACACGACAATTTTAGGTCGGAGGATGAATCCCTTTTCCGGTTTTACATTTTCCTGAAGTGACTTGTCTTTTGTCAGGCCGTTTCAGGAGAAAACGATAGCTAAGAGGAACCAAATGGTTTGTCGTTAAAATATTTTCAAAAAAGTACTTTGACGTCTGCTATTCGGCCGGTTTTTCTTTGAATTGTTCTAAATAAGAATTATTTTCAGCGCGGTAAAATTAATGAATATGAAACGTATTTATTCCTTGCTGACATCGTTGCCTTTTATGTCGTTTTTGTTGCTGGCGCTGGCTTTCGCGATGGCCATCGCCACTTTTGTTGAAAGCAGTTACGGCACCCCGGCGGCGCAGGCCATCATTTACAAATCGCACTGGTTCGAGTTAATCTGGGTGTTGTTGGCGCTGAACCTTGTCAACAACCTCATCAGATACAATTTTTTCACCCGGAAAAGGTTCACTCTTGGCATTTTTCACATTTCGTTCCTGGTGATCCTGCTCGGGGCAGCCATTACCCGCTATTTTAGTTTCGAAGGGGTGATGCACATCCGTGAAAACGGCAGCGCCGACTTTATCCTTTCGTCCGACAGTTATTTTTATGCCGGTTTTGACGATCAGCAGGAAGAAAAGAAAGTTCTTTTTTCTGAATTGTCGCCAAAACAGTTTGCCACAAAATTCGATGTGGGTGGACAAAAAGTAAAAGTAAAATCCATTGGTTTTATTGCTGATGCCGAACGAAAACCTGTCCCCTCGGAATCGGGTAAGGCGGTTATCGACTTTGTTTTTTCGGCTCCGGGCGGTCAGGGAATGCAGACTTTTAACTTTACCCCGGGCGATGTATTGAATTACCCCGGTTTTACGGCAGGTTTCGAGTCGCCCGAAAATACTTCCATCCGCTTTTTTAAAATGGGGAACGATCTTTTTATGACTTCCACCTCGCATCTCGAAGAGACAACCATGGCCAGCCAGGAAACCGTTGCACTGGCAG
This sequence comes from uncultured Maribellus sp., assembly GCA_964455785.1. Classification (GTDB taxonomy): domain Bacteria; phylum Bacteroidota; class Bacteroidia; order Bacteroidales; family Prolixibacteraceae; genus Draconibacterium. Next base: position 9,949 of record CAYWBV010000054.1, on the reverse strand, counting down.
CCGGCGATACCATTCCGGTCAAAAAAATGTTTTTGTACGGGTTTGGCGGGTTCCGGTTTCTGGTCCGGAATTTTTTACCGAGCGCAACGTTTACAGCGGTTAAAAGCCAGGTCGAAACCCATGAAGATGCTGTGCTGGTTCAAATCACTGACGGAATCAACCGGCAAACGGTTCCGGTTTTCGGACATTCGGGAATGGCACCCGACACGGTTAAAATTCCGCTTGGGAATGGAATTTTAAAACTCGCTTACGGCGCCCTGCCTATTCCGGTTCCATTCAGTATTCATCTAAAGGATTTTCAGTTGGAACGTTATCCCGGGTCCGAGTCGCCTTCGTCGTTTGCTTCGGAGGTGGTTCTTGTGGATAAAAATGTAAACCTGGAAAGAGATTTTCGAATTTTTATGAACAACACATTAAATTATAAAGGATATAAATTTTTTCAGTCGTCGTACGATACCGATGAAAAAGGGACCATTCTTTCGGTGAACCACGATTTTGTAGGAACCTGGGTTACCTACCTCGGATATGCCCTTTTGATACTTGGTATCATTCTTTCGCTGGTGAATAAAAATTCGTATTTCCAGTTTTTAGCGCGGAAGCTAAAGCAGAGTACGGTTACAACGATGGCGCTGGTTTTTGCACTAGGCATTTCGTTGAACAGCAATGCGCAAACAGGAGCGGGGGCGGGCATTCCCGACATTGACGACCAGGTGGTAAAAAGTTTCAGCGAACTGTGGGTACAGGGTATCGACGGCAGGATTGAACCGGTCTCCACCCTTTCCAGCGAAATTGTACGCAAAATTACCCACAGGGCTTCCTTTTTCGGACTCTCACCCGACGAGATGGTACTGAGTATGATGGCGCATCCCGAGATTTGGCGTTCATTGCCTTTTATTCTTGTTTCCGATAAAACTTTGGCGGCCGAATTTGGCGCCAGCGGGAAATTTGTGACCATCCAGCAAATGTTCGATGCGCAGGGAAACTACCGGATCGCGGAACAGGTGAGGGCGGCTTACAACAAAACCCCGGCATTCAGAAACAGGATTGAAAAAGAATACATTTATGTTGACGAGCGGGTAAACATTTGTTTTATGGTTTTTGGCGGATCGTTGTTTCCCTTGTACCCGCGTTCCGAAAAAGAACTCAAATGGTATGTTCCCGGCGCTGAGGCAATGGAATATTCGGGCGGCGACTCCATATTCGTCAAAAGCGGTTTTCAGTTGCTGGCCCAGTTTGTTGCCGAACAGAAAAACCTCGATGCGCTGCAGGTTTTGCAGGCGACTGCTAAGTTTCAGCAGAAATACGGCGGCGATTTAATCCCTTCCGACAAAAAAAAGAACATCGAAATTGCCTACAATAAAATAAATCCCTTCAAACGGATATTTCCTTATTACCTGATGTTTGGATTTTTGCTGTTGTTTGTATTGCTGGTGAATATTTTCAGGCAAAAGCCGCTGCACAAAGCCATTCGTTATACCTTCTCCGGGATCATTTTTACAGGATTTCTTATTCATACTGCCGGGCTGGTGGTTCGCTGGTATATTTCGGGGCACGCGCCGTGGAGTAATGGTTATGAGTCGGTTGTATATGTGGCGTGGGCAACTATGCTGGCCGGATTTATTTTCGGAAGAAAATACCCGCTGGTTATCGGTACGGCGGCATTTCTTTCAGGTATCGCTTTGTTTGTGGCGCACCTGAGTTGGATGAGCCCGGAAGTAACCAACCTGGTCCCGGTATTAAAATCATACTGGCTTGCTATTCATGTGGCCATTATTACGGCAAGTTACGGCTTTCTTGGGCTGAGCACTTTTTTGGGAATACTGGCATTGATTTTAATCGTCATGCGAAACAAAACCAATTCGGGGAAAGTGACGGGGATTATAGAACAGCTCACCACCATCAACGAAATGTCGGCTACGGTCGGGTTGTATTTTCTTACAGTCGGAACATTTCTCGGCGGGGTTTGGGCCAACGAAAGCTGGGGCCGTTACTGGGGCTGGGATCCCAAAGAAACCTGGGCGCTTATCACCGTGGTTATTTATTCGTTTATCGTTCACATGCGGTTAATCCCTTCGCTGAAAGGTGTTTTTAACTACAATGTGGCTTCTGTCCTTGGTTTTGTTTCGGTTTTGATGACCTATTTCGGGGTGAATTATTATTTATCAGGATTACATTCCTACGGAAAAGGTGTTGCCGACGGTGTAAATCCGGCGGTCCCGGCGTCATTGGTTATTTTAGGCGGGTTGATGGTTTGGGCCTATTTTAAGGATATACAATACGAAAAGGCGAAAATAGCTGCAGCCGGCTGACCATTCTGTTTATGGTTTGGCTGGAGAACCGAAGCCGGAAGAATTGTTTAACTTCCGGCTTCGGTTTTTTATTTCCGGTGTTCTGAAACTTTCCCGACCCAACGGCATCGAAAACTATTTTTCGAATAATCAATTCTTAACTTCGAACAGAATAGCCGCAAACAGCTATTGTAATGTGTATTAATGCCTGTTTGTACCCGGTTTAAACAATTAGAATCTATATATTCGTTGCTCAGCGGTCAGATTGCACTTGGGCCAAATCGCTATCTTTGGAAATTTTTTTAAAACCAATAAAACATTACCGGAATGGAAGTAACTCGAACTTTTGATATTCTCGAACACTACATGCAGAATTTTCCCAGAAAAGATGCCCTCGGCGGGAAAAATAACGGAAACTGGTACACCTATTCCACCGAAGAGTACCAAAAAAAATCGCATCAGTTTGCCATGGGGTTGCTGGCTTTGGGCCTGCAAAAAGGTGACAAGGTAGCAACGGTAACGACCAACCGCCCCGAATGGAATTTTGCCGACATGGGAATGTCGATGACAGGAGTGGTACATGTTCCCATTTATCCGACTATTGGTGACGAAGAGTACAAGTATATTTTACAACATGCAGAGGCTAAAATTTTGATTGTTGGCGATAAAAAATTGTATGAGAAACTTGGCCCCATTGCAGCAGAGTTGTCAACCATAGAGAAAGTTTATTCTTTCGAGGAGGTGAAAGGAGCCGGATTTTACGAAGAAATTCTGGAACTGGGCGAATCGAAACGAAATGAACTGGAGAAAAAGCTGGAACAGATCAAAAGTTCCATTCAACCGGATGATTTGGCCACACTAATCTATACTTCCGGAACAACCGGTGTTCCCAAGGGCGTGATGTTAACGCAGAGAAACCTGGTATCCAATTTTGTTTCCCATTCAAAAATGCACCACCTTGGGCAAGATCACCGGGTGGTAAGCTTTCTTCCGCTTTGCCACGTTTACGAACGAAGTGTAAATTACCATTTCCAGTACAAGGGGATGGGAATTTATTATATCGGGAGTTTGAACCAGATTATTTCGTCGCTGAAAGAGATAAAGCCGCACATGTTTAACTCGGTGCCCCGCCTGCTCGAAAAAGTGTATGATGGTTTTGTTTCCAAAGGCAAGGAATTGTCGGGGATCAAAAAGTCGATCTATTTTTGGGCGCTCGACCTGGCGCATCATTTTGAATATAATAAAAAGTACGGTCCCGTCCTTTCCATCAAAATAAAAATTGCCGACAAACTGGTTTATTCCAAATGGCGCGAAGCGCTGGGAGGAAACATTGTTTATATCGTTTCGGGCGGGGCGGCGCTGCAACCGCGGATTGCCCGCGTGTTAGGAATGGCGAAAATGCTGAACCTCGAAGGGTACGGATTAACCGAAACTTCGCCGGTGATTGCAGTGAACAATCCGGCCTCCGGCGAAATGAAAATTGGTACGGTTGGTACGGTCCTCGAAGGTTTTGAGGTAAAAATTGCCGACGACGGCGAAATCATATGCAAAGGGCCCGGGGTGATGAAGGGGTACTACAAAGCGCCCGAATTAACCGCTGAAGTTATCGACGAAAACGGATGGTTCCACACCGGCGATATCGGTACTTTTGAAGATGGCAAATACCTGAAAATAACCGACCGTAAAAAGGAAATTTTTAAACTTTCAGGGGGAAAATATATCGCTCCGCAGATGATTGAAAATAAACTGAAAACTTCGGAGCTGATTGAACAGGTGATGGTTATCGGCGCCAACGAAAAATTTGCCAGCGCGCTTATTTCGCCCAACTTCCCGCTGTTGCACGACTGGTGTGCCGAGCATAAAATTCATTACGAAAACAACGAAGAACTGATTCAAATCCAGCAGGTCGTTGAAAAAATCCAAAAAGAGGTGGGCGAAATCAACAAATCACTCGGCTCGCACGAGCAAATCAGCCGTATCCGGCTGGTAAAGGAAGAATGGACACCGGCCACCGGAGAACTGTCGCCAACGTTAAAATTGAGACGTAACGTAGTGGCGTCCAAATATCAGCACCTGATTGACGACATCTATTCCGTTGGGAAGAGTTAGTAATACGCACGTTATATTGGAAGACCGCCCGCAATCAGGGCGGTTTTTTGTTTTCGTAAAAACGGATTTTTTCCGGCTCAGCCCGGTTTTTACATAAGGGCCCTGTCCCACGGAATAGCTGCTAAAATAAGGAGCAAGCCGATCGTATAAAAAATGGCGGCAGCGCGGTGTTGTTTTACCGGATGTGTAGCTTTCTTCGATTTTGAGCGGCCAATATGGACCAAAACAAGGGCAACAATCATCATTAAAATATGCTCCACGGCGTAAAACCGCAGGTCCGCATTTTTCATGGCGGCTCCAAAATCGGCAAAAGCAGACTTGGTGATTGGACTGATAGAAGCATACAGAATAATTCCGGTCAAAAACTGAATGTCGGTAAAAATAGTCAGTAACAAACCGGTAATATTATCGCGTTTCGACCACTCTTTTTTTCCGAACCATCCGGCAAATGCAAAAAGAACCGCCAAAACCAGAGCAATTAAAACCAACCAGCGAAACATATTATGAGTGTGAAGTAATCCTGTGTACATAACCTTTTTAATTTATTGTTTGAAATGAAACGTTTAAACCGGCTTTTGGTTGAACGGTTACAGCCGGTTTGATGGCTTTTTTTGAATCTCCGGGGAAAATGTAAATGCAGGTTTCGGTTTTTATCGTTTTGAAGTGACCGATTTTCGGCCTTTATTTATAGATTTGTTTTTTTACTGATAAAATCAAATTAATAATAACCAAGATGAAAAAGATTTATGTTTTGACGCTTTTGGTCGTATCGTGTGTGTTTTTTGTAAACGCACAGCAGCCGGAGCGCCCGGGACCGCAGCCTGCCCCGGAAACCGGTGAAAAATTTAAAGTAGGGATGGCGGGTTACACTTTCGTAAAGTTCGACCTTGACAAAACCCTGGAAACCCTGAAAAGGGCGGATGTACACTACCTCTGTATCAAAGATTTTCATTTGCCGATGGCCAGCACCGAAGCTGAAATTGCTGCGTTTCATGCCAAACTGAAAGAATTTGACGTGACCGGTTACGCCGTAGGTCCGATTTATATGAAGTCGGAAGCTGACATCGACCGCGCTTTCGAGTATGCCAAAAAAGTGGGCGTAAAACTGATTGTGGGCGTGCCCGATTACGAACTGCTTCCGTATGTCGATAAAAAAGTGAAAGAGTACGGATTCAATTATGCCATTCACCTGCACGGACCGGATATTAAAATTTATCCTGATGCGCAGGATGTTTGGGACCACGTAAAAGATTTGGACCCGAGAATCGGGATGTGCCTCGACGTTGGTCACGACACCCGCAACGGCAAAGACCCGGTGGCCGACCTGAAAAAATTTCATACCCGGGTGTTCGATATCCACATTAAAGACGTTACCGGCACCACCAAACTGGGATACTCGCTCGAAATCGGCCGCGGCGTTATCGATTTCCCGGCATTTGTAAAAATGTTACGGAAAGTGGGTTATACCGGCGTTTGTAGTCTCGAACATGAAAAAGACATGACCGACCCGTTTATGGGAATTGCCGAATCCATCGGCTATTTCAGGGGTGTGATTGCTTCTACCAAAAAATAGAACGATAACATGACAAAAGAGGCTGTCTGAAATTAAAAGGACAGCCTTTTTCTTTTTTTCCAATAACATAACCTTGTAATCTTATCACCATGAAAAAAACGATTTATTCCATTGGGTTTGTTTTTGTGACGGCCCTTTTGTTTACGCAAACAAAAACAGCGCTTAGCGCTCAGATGACAGAGTCCACTGAAATCTGGGGCAAACTGGAGATAAAACTGATCAGTTCGAAAACCTACGAAAACCCCATCTACAATGTAAAGGATTTTAAGGTCACGTTTACGGCGCCTTCGGGAAGAGAGCGTGTTGTGCGCGGTTTCTGGGACGGCGGCACCGACTGGAAAATACGTTTTAAACCCGATGAAACGGGCACGTGGTCGTGGAAAACCGAATGTTCGGATAAAGAGAATACTGGGTTGAATAACCAGGAAGGAAAATTCAACTGTGTAAAAAACAGAACCGAAGAGCCGCTTTTTCAGAAAGGCGCCATCCGGCACGAACCCGGGAAATATTACCTGTCGTACAGCGACGGCACGCCGTTTTTCTGGCTGGCCTGCACCGCATGGAACGGCGCGCTGAAATCGACCAACGAAGAGTGGCAACACTATCTCAGTCAGCGGAAGACCAACCATTACAATACCATCCAACTGGTAACCACCGAGTGGCGCGGGGGCGATAAAAACGCCGAGGGCCTGACCGCCATCGAAGGGACCGGGTATATCCGTATCAACCCGGAGTTTTTCAGGCGTATCGACCAGCGGATTGACGAAGCCAACGCAAAAGGGTTGCTGGTGTCGCCGGTGGTTTTGTGGGCGCTGCCTTCCGGACAGGGACGCCATTTGAGTCCCGGTTATACGCTTCCGCTCGACGAAGCGGTTTTATTAGCCAAATATATTGTGGCCCGCTACCAGGGAAACCACGTGGTGTGGACCCTTGGCGGCGACGGAAAATATTACGACGATCAGGAAGTGAAGTGGAAGGAAATCGGGCGGCAGGTTTTTAACGGCACCGACCACGCCCCGGTTACGCTTCACCCGCACGGAAGTTCGTGGGTGGGCGACCTGTTCGACCAGGAAGAGTGGTACTCGCTGATGGGTTACCAGTCGTCGCACAACAATGGCGAGCGGGTGGTCAACTGGATCAACAAAGGCCCGATGGCGGAGATGTGGAAAAAACTGAAACCGATGCCCTACATCAACATGGAGCCCAACTACGAGGAAATCGGGTTCCGCATTACGGCCAAAGATGTGCGAAATGCCAGTTACTGGAGTATTTTCGCCACGCCACTGGCCGGAGTAACCTATGGCGCCAACGGCATCTGGCCCTGGCTGGCCGACGGCGAACTCATTTTGAACCACAACGACAAAGGAGGCACAACCGGCTGGCGGAAAAGTATCGAATTCCCCGGAAGTATACAGATGGGGTACCTGGCCGCATTTATCAATCAATTCGAGTGGTGGAACCTGTACCCGGCCAATGAAATCCTTGCCGCCCAGCCCGGAGAAAAAACGTTCAATCACTGGATTTCGGTGGTAAAATCGCCCGACGATCGCACCATTGTGGCCTACATTCCTGAAAAGGGAAAAGTAAAACTTTTTAATCCGAAAGGATTTCAGTACACAGCGCAATGGTTCGACCCGGTAACCAACCGGTATTCGGATGCCGAGATTGTTCAGGACACAACGGTTTTTCATACAAAGATTGATTTTAATTCGGGGGAACATTCTAAAGTGGCGGTAAACAAAAATTCCAACGCCATCGAATTTACCCACGATTTTGAAAACGACATGCTTATTGTTTTGAAGAAGAAATAGCGCTGCTACCCCTCGTTTGCAACGAGGGGTGGGCTGTTCCGCATTTATAATGCTATCAGGCAGCAGCGGGGAAATGTGAGTTGCAAACTCAAAACCGCTTACCCCTCGTTACAAACGAGGGGCAGGGGGGTGGGCTGTTTCACATTTGTAATGCAATCTTTTTCAGCAATATTTTTTTACAGTTGAATCGTTATCTTTAAAACAAAAAAATGTCAGCCGACAATTACTTTATTACCGACCAGAATGCAGTTTATTTCCTGACTTTTACGGTTACCGACTGGGTGGATATTTTTACAAGAAAGGAATATAAAGTTGAAATTGTTAATTCCCTGAACTATTGTACTGAGCATAAAGGGTTGACAATTTTTGCATGGTGCCTGATGTCAAACCATATCCATTTGGTTTGCAGGGCAAACGAAGGGTTCAGAATCAGCGATATTATCAGGGATTTTAAAAAATTTACTGCCAAAGCAATTGTAAAAATAGTTAACGAAACGCCTGAAAGCAGAAAAGAATGGATGCTGTACCGGTTTGAATTTGCCGGGAAATTTGATAACCGGATAAAAAAGTATAAATTCTGGCAGGATACAAACCATGCTGTTTTACTTGACAATCATAAAATGATTGACCAGCGAATCAATTACATACACCAAAACCCGGTGAGGGCTTTGATAGTTGCAGAACCACATGAATACCTGTTTAGTTCGGCGCGTGATTATGCTGGGGAAAAGGGTTATGTGAATATACAAACTGAAATTTAGTCATCTTAAAAAAAGCCTTAAAAGTGAAAATATGCTACCCCTCGTTTGCAACGAGGGGTGGGCTGTTCCGCATTTATAATGCAATCAGGCGGCAGTGGGGAAATGTGAGTTGCAAACTCAAAACCGCTTACCCCTCGTTACAAACGAGGGGCAGAGAGAGCAGGGGGGAGATATTACGGATTGTCAAAAAAACGGGAAAACCGGATCAAAACAAACCCGTTCTATTGGGCTGAAACAAATGACTGGTTGCAAAACCCGACCTATGTCTTATCGTGGTAAAAACAAAATATGATGATTATGAAAACAAAAATTTTGAAACTCACGGTTTTGATGTTGACAATGAATACCGTAGTTTATTGTCAATCATTAAAAGAAAGGAATATTTATGCATACAATGCCATGTCTAAGGCGGTGAACGAATATTTTAATCAAAAGACAGTATCCCACTTCAAAAATATGGTATTGAGGATGAAAATTATGAAAATAAACGAATCAAGTGGTGTGTTTGTTTTGAGTTATATTGTAAATGACGGTGACTATGGAGACTTAAATCCTAGTCATTATTTGTTTATAAATGATATGCTGATATTGGTTAAAATCGACAAAACCTGTAAAGGTTCAATAGAGAATTTCGGTATCGGGCCAATTACAGACAGCATTAAAACAAAGGCGTACGACATTCTAGCGGGCCCTAATTTATCAATAACAGGGCAACCCTCTCCAGATATGGTAGTTAAATATAAATATCGGAAAGTAAAAACTACTTTTTATTATGGAACAAACCCACCTAAAAAGAAGTATTGGTTTTAGAAAACTATTTCCCGTTCGGCTAAGGTTCTGCCTTAGCCGAACATATTATTGTATTTATATGCACCACGAAGCCAGTATTGTGTTTCTATTTCAAGGCACCTACTTTTGTGGCATGAAAAAAAATCAGAAGTATATCGAAAAGGAAATGCATATAGTTATGTAAGAATTATGAAGCCATCCGGCAATTGCCGGATGGCTTCTTTTAAACTTGACAATAATGCTGAACAATTAAAAACTTAAAAAATCAATTTCTATGAACAGAAACTTAGCATTCATTTGAATAGTTTTACAGCTTTTTTCAACAATATCCTGCGGATTTAAGGTTGCAACGAGGGGTGGGCTGTTCTGCATTTATAATGCAATCAGGCAGCAGCGGGGAAATGTGAGTTGCAAATTCAAAACCGCTTACCCCTCGTTACAAACGAGGGGCAGAGAGAGGGCAGATTTGTGTAAAACGTGTGCCCTTCGCAGTTAAAGGAGGGCATATTTGTGTAAAACGTGTGCCCTTCGTACTTAAAGGAGGGCATATTTGTGTAAAACGCGTGCCCTTCGTACTTAAAGGAGGGCAGATTTGTGTAAAACGTGTGCCCTTCGGAG
>CAYWBV010000053.1:10306-16886 GCA_964455785.1 uncultured Maribellus sp. | reverse complement strand
TTCAAACTGCTGAACCTGGTATTTTTCGGTCGGGAAAAACGAAACCAGTGATTTTACTTTTGTCGATTTGCCGGATTTTGCATCGGCATAATAAAGTGTCGATGGTTCAAGGAAATTCTGGAAATAATAAAAATAGTGATCGCTGTTTTCGTCGGAGGCTCCCAGCGATATATTGCCCAGTTCGGATGCATTTATCTTCTCTTTTTCCCATTTTCCGTTCCAGGTAAACTTGTACAGCTCACTTTTTACATTTTCAAGCATATTTACCAGAAGTACATTTTTTGTAGTGGTTAGTTCGGTAACACTCGAACGTTCGCCAGGTTGCACTACTACTTCGTAGTTCTTTTTCCCGGTGATCAAATCGTTGTATTTTATACTAATAACTGTACCTTGTTTTAACGTACGATTTTCGATTTTCCAATCCGATTTCAGTTGAAGGATAACCAAATCGTTAAATATTCCGGATAAATCGATGTCGTCGGGCAGATCCAAACCGATGAGTTTGCCGTTTTCGATTACGTGATAAGAGCCTGAATAAAAGGAAGTCCTCCTCATGATGAGCTGGTAGGTCTTTTTTTCGGTCGGAACCGTATATCCCCAGATTCCCATGTCGGTTTCGCTGCCTTCGAAAACCAGTTGAGCATCTTTTAAACCGGTTCCGCGTTTCCATATTTTGACCTGGCGCGGATATCCCGAGGTGGTTATGCCATCGCCAAAGTCTGTTGAAACCATCAAAGTGTTTTCATCGATCCAACTTACGCTTCCTTTTGCCTCGGGCAGTTCAAATCCTTTTTCGACAAAAGACCGGGTAGTGGCGTCAAACTCTTTCACCACTACAGCATCGCCGCCGCCTTTCGATAAACTCACCAGAAATTTATTATAATTTGGGTATAAACCGGAGGCCCCTTTAAAAACCCATTTTATATTGTCCTTTTCAGAAAGCGCGTCGATATCGAGAATAGCCTCCCATTCCGGATTTCCGGTGAGGTAACTTTCGGTTTTGGTCCTTCTCCAGATACCGCGTTCGTGTTTGTCGTCCTGCCAGAAATTGTAAATATAGTCGCCGTAAATGGAGGGCGCTGGAATCCGGTCGGTGGAATTGTAAATCTCGAGGTTTTTTTCAAACGTACTCTGGTAGCCGGGCTGGCCCTTGAGTACGCTCAACGATTTTTCGTTCCACTGCTCCACCCATTCAAGGGCTTTTTCGTTTTCTACTTCCTCTAACCAGAGAAAAGGATCAGTGTTTTGGGCAAAACTCATTGCTGTCATAACTGTCATTAAAATAAAAAGCGATACATATTTTTTCATACCGATTAAAATTATTTGATGTTTTAGTTCTCGATTTCGAATCTGCATTACAAAAGGTTGGTATTTTTTACCATTTCTTTGACAAATATTATCCTGCAATATTGCCTTGAATGTCGGGCAATTTATAAATAATCATCGGAAATGAAACAAAACCAGTTGATAAAGAGTTTTAAACATTTGCGTTCTTGTGACTTTTTTCGGATAATTGTTATCGTTAATCAATTAAAAATGTTCAAAATGAAAAAAATGATTGTTCTACTTTTATTCATCCCCGCAGTACTTCATGCGCAGGAAGAAGCGGACTCGCTTCATACGTGGAAGTCGGGTGGTGTGTTTACCGTAAACTTCTCGCAGGTTTCGCTGACCAACTGGATGGCGGGCGGCAAAAGTTCGGCATCGGGAATTTTTATGGTGAATACGTTTGCCAATTATGCTAAAGACAAGCTGAGCTGGGATAATTCGGCCGATTTAAGCTACGGATTTTTAAAAGAAAAAGGCAGTAGCCTGATTAAATCGAACGATAAAATTGATTTAACATCGAAACTGGGTATTAAAACCAATTCGAAATGGAACTACAGCTTTTTGGCCAATTTTAAATCGCAGTTTGCAGCGGGCTACAATTACCCCGATACTGAAAATGCCATTTCGCGGTTTCTGGCTCCGGGATACCTGAATCTCGCGCTGGGTATGGATTACAAAACCGACAACATTTCGGTGTTTCTGTCGCCACTGACCGGAAAATTTACGTTTGTTACCGACGATGATTTATCCGCTGCCGGAGCTTTTGGCGTCGAAGCAGATAAAAAAGTGCGCAGTGAAATGGGGGCATTTGCCAAGTTTGAAGGGAAAACCGATGTGATGAAAAATGTTTCGCTGCAAACCAAACTCGATTTGTTCTCCAATTATCTCGACAACCCGCAAAATATAGATGTTGACTGGAAAGTACTGATCAACATGAAAGTAAACGAATATCTGTCGGCCAACTTAGTTTCCCAGTTGATTTACGACGACGACGTCAAAATACTGGACCCTGACAGCGGAGAAAGCGCTCCCAGGGTTCAGTTTATGGAAATGTTCGGGGCCGGTTTGTCGTTCAAGTTTTAATCAATATTTAGTTTACCACTAGTGAATCGAGATCGTCATCAGATTCAGGAACAACCATTTTTTCCGAGTTTTCTCTTACGGTTTTAAACTCATGGTTTCTCCTGGCTGACCTGACAACGATTCCAATCACAAATTTGATGGCAAAATGTTCGGCTGCTTCCGGCAAGTAGGGAATATCAATTTTGTCATTGGCCAGTCTTGTTAACCGGCGCACCAAACGTTTTGCCTCGTTGTCGTCGATACCTTTGTCAATACTTCGCACAAGGTCGTAAAATTCATTGGGAAGATGGTCATACAGAAAAGTGTCGATTTTGAGAATGATTTTGATGAGGATTTTTTCCTCGCCGGTTTCATTTACAATGGGGACATTGATTTTTTTGTTCAGTCGTTGTGCTAAATCGACGATTTCCTCTTCGGTCATTTTGTTTCTCCGGATGGGTTCGGCGTAAAAGTCACCCATGAGTTGTTTGAACTCATCTGTTGTTAAGTCTGCTAATTTTTTCATAGTTAATCATTTCACTTTTTTGAGTATTCAATAGAAATAAATCATAAAAATAAATTACGCCTGAAACAACGACTCCAGCAGGTCGCGTGTCTCAGCGTTGTAAATTCCGTCGATAGTTAGGTTGGGTTTCCTGGTTTGAAGTTGCTTTACGCCATCCCCGGTTTTTGTCCCGAACGAACCGTCGGAAGTGCCAACATTAATGTTCAGCAATTTCAGTGCATCCTGCAGGGCGACCACTGCTACTCCCTTACTGCCAATCAGAAGTGTAGGTTCGGGAATGACCAGTTTTTTTACCGGGGCGAGCCGCTGGTACGAGAGAACAGTGTCAATCCGGTAGGCCGACACCGAGACACGGTTTCCCTGGTTTCCGCCCAAACAGTAAACCCGCTTTTTGTCGGTCGAAACGCCAAGGAAAAACGCCACGTGGCCTTTCCACGACTGCGGGCTTTCGCGCCAGAAGACCACTACGTCGCCGGGCTCGGGATGGATAACTTTGGTTCCAACGTCGAGCCACGACCGCGCGTTGGCCTTACCCGAATATTGTAATCCGGCTTTCCACGAAACCCAGTTGACAAATGTACTGCACCACGCTATTTCGTCGTTGGTTATTCCTTTGATGCCGGTGTCGTTGGCGTATTTTAAAACTTCGGGGTTGTGTGCATTTCCTTCAAATTCCTCGGTCCCCAACTCACTAAATGCAATTTTTAAAAGATCTTCCATATTTATTTTGATTTTAGTATTCCGTGTCAGTTAGATATTTAAAAAACGTTCGGGGTTTTTTGAAGCGATAATGTCGAAATCGTTTCCAAAGGCTTCCCTGAAGTCGGCAAAGTAGTTTTGCATGGTCGGCCCGAAAAACTGCGCAAGGAAAAAGTCGGAACCGTATAAAAATTTTGACTTCTCGTAAGCGGTCAGTTTGTCGAAAAAGCTGCTTTTGAAGGTTTTTAACCTTTCTTTTATGGAAAACAAAAGCTGGTTGTTTTCTGGAGATTTAATTAGTATTCCCTCCGAAAAACAGGAAAGATCGGTGCAGGCGTTCGGATATTCCGGATTTCTGACGATGTCAAAAATCGCTTTTGCCCAGTTGTTGATTAACCCTGCGCTGTACATGGCGTTCCAGATTTTTGCCCGCTCGCCAATGGTGAGGTTTTCGCGCAGGACCATCTTTTTTCCTCTTTTTGAATAGGCGGCGGCGATGGTTTCTTTCATTTCGGCAGGTACATTCAGCAGTGCGTCTTCAAAGGCTTCGATATCGATCCTGGTTTTGCTGATGGCGTAGTTTACGTATTCCATAATCTGTCCGGCTCCGCCAAAATGGGCGAAATTGATTGTCAGCTTCGGATATTTTTCGAGCACTAATTTCCACAGTTTCGGATGATTGAGTATCTGCGCCCTTTCTTTAATGGCTTCGCTGGCTTTCAGACTAAAAAATTTATAATGAAATTTCAACGGTTCTTTGGGTTCAACGAGGTTCTCGTTGAGCAGAACGTGGCCGCGAACTTTTAATATTGTCGAGAGACAGGCGAACCCAGCGTTCGAATTGTGCACCGTTATCGGGATGTTGTTCTCTTCGCAAAACGCGTAGATTCCCCTTTGTTCGCTGTCGCCCATCAAAACAGGGTCGGTGGGAGAAAATCCTGCGGGTGAATAAAGTTTTATACCAGCAAACCGGGCGCCGGGACTCAGCAGTTTTTCTTTTACTTTTTCGTACATATTGATGCCGCCTTTGTATTCGCGCCTCGGGTCGACGCTAAAAAACGGACGGATGGTTTTGTAATTGGCGGCGAGGTACTCTAAATCAGCGATCTGCTGATCGTAATTGGCATCGTCGAAAATCTCGACTTCTTCCTCTGATTTTTTGTCAAAATTTTTGTTGAATTCGATGATTTGATCCCGTATCTCATCGATAACCTGCACCAACTCTTCGCTTTTTAATTTTCGTTTGACCTTTCCACGAATGAACGGAATAAGTATCACCGATAAAAGCCAGAAAATGCGTTTAATCCGCCGGCGGTACCGTTTGTTTTTATGTTCGTTGTCGTCGTTGTCGTCGGCATACGAAAGGTCGAACATCAGCGGAGTGGTTACGACTTTCCCCTGATAGACCTGATCCAGGGTTTTATACACTTCTTCGCTCGACTCCCGGGTTACGCTCTGCAGGGTCTTGTTGATTCCTTCAATTTTAAACTGAATGTGTTCAGCAGAGACTTCGTTTTCCAGCAAATCTTTTACGGCCAGCAACGACTGGACTACATTCACGAGACGCCGGATGATTACATCTTTGTTGAAGATGTGACAATGAATATCATAGTAAGTCATACCTTTTTGATTGATTGGATTTTGCTGATGTAAGTTACAGAATTAGTCAACCTGAGTCAAGGGCTTGCTGAAAATTTATGGGGTGTTTCTTTTTCCGTTTTTTGACTTAAAACAACCGGTTTGGTTTTATTTCATATCAACCAGAATGGGAGGTTATTTCATTTTTTTGGATAATTAAACCTCGAGAGCCTCGTTGATTCTCTCCGCCACTTTTACCGCGAGGGCTTTGCTTCCTTCGTCGGTAAAATGAACATTATTTGGGCGTTGTAATTCGGCCATCCTGGGCAACATAAATGCGTAAAGATCATTTACTCCGATGTTGTTTTTTATCATGAGTTTTACCGCGACACGGTTGTATTTTTCCGGCATCCCCGGTTTTCGGAGCGGCCCGGTGGTTTTATCCGGATAAGGTGTGGTGGTGGCAAAAATCAGTTTCGCACCGGTGGCTTTTAACTTTTCGATAATAACCTCCAGGTTCTTTTTATACGTTTTTAAACCGGCCTGTTGCGGATGGTTGGGATTGGCGCTGTTTTCGCGGGTAACCGGGTCAACATGTTTAATATCGTGCAGCCCGAAATTGAAATGAATAACATCCCATTCTTTTTCACCTAACCAGCGGTCTATGTTTTTAACTCCTTTGGTCGTCCCCTCACAGTTTTCGGGCTTGTTTTCGTCCAGCATCGGTCGAAATACATTGGCTTTGTATTTCATCATCTCCTGAACAAAGGGGGTGTATCCGATGGAAATGGAATCGCCGAGCAGGAGCACGTTGGGTAATTCGTTTACGGTAAAACTGAAAACGGATGGAGGAAGTAAAATAGCAGACCCCGCCACAAATGAAGTTTGTATAAATTTTCTTCTCGATTTCATAATTAGGAATGTTTCGTTTTTTGAATCGTCAGATTTTATCGAATACTTCTGCTAAACTAATAAATTGAAGTCTGAAATGGATAACATTCCTGCGAAATATCTATTTTTAACGAAATAAAAAACGATGGATCCGATTGTTTTCGGCGGTGAAACAGTGGTCCATTGAAAAGTTTAAACCAAAACGGATATGAAAACCACTTATTTGAACCTAATTCCATTTTTTTTCAGCTTTGTTTTTATCGTTTCGTGTACCACCGAAAAAGTTGTATGGCCCGAACCCACAGGCGAATCGAAACCGTGGACCCGCTGGTGGTGGATGGAAAATGCCGTGGACAGGGAAAACATCAAACGTGAATTGAAAGAGATGGCCGACGCCGGAATTGGCGGGGTCGAAATAACGCCCATTTACGGAGTGAAAGGGGAGGAGGAACGTTTTATTGAATTTCTTTCGCCCGGGTTTTCGGATATGCTGAA
>CAYWBV010000053.1:5488-10206 GCA_964455785.1 uncultured Maribellus sp. | reverse complement strand
TGGCGCAACGACTGAAAAACCGCGATATGGTAAAACGTCCGTCGAAAGGTGGCGAAGGTTGGGCGATCGATACGTTTAATGAAGAAATTACCGAATGGTATCTCGATGAGTTCTGGAAGCGCCTGGGAGTTGACGAAGGAAAACTACGCTGTTTTTTCCACGATTCTTTTGAATACACCGGCGATTTTACCACTCATTTCGCCGAAGAGTTTAAAAAACGGCGTGGGTACGATTTGGCTGAATATCTGTATGTTCTTGCTGGCGACTGCGACGACGCTGAAATGGTTGCCCGTGTAAAATCGGACTACCGCGAAACATTGTCTGATCTGGTTTTGGAATCTTTTATCCAACCCATGACCAACTGGGCCAATCGTCATAAAAGTTTAAGCCGCAACCAGGCACACGGTTCACCCGGAAACATCCTCGATTTGTATGCCGCCTGCGATATCCCTGAAACCGAAATCTTCAGGTATGTTGAACCCGGAACGGTCGATGTTTTTGTGAATAAGTTTGCGTCGTCGGCTGCCCATGTTACCGGACAAAAACTGGTTTCGTCGGAGAGTTTTACCTGGCTTGATGAACACTGGACGGTTACCACGTCGGATATGGTGAGGGCAACCAACCGTTTTTTCCTGGCCGGGATTAACCACATGTTTTTTCACGGGACTTGTTATTCGCCGAAGGATGCCGAATGGCCGGGCTGGCTGTTTTATGCCTCCACGCAGGTGAATAACCGAAACCCGCTCTGGCGCGAACTGCCTGTTCTTTTTAAATATATCGAACGGACACAGACTATACTTCAGCAGTCGCAACCGCAAAGCGATCTGTTGATTTACTGGCCTTATTTTGATGTAGCTGCCAGCGAGGGACGCTTGTTTAATCACATCGGTGTAAACAAGGACGCCGGTTGGTTTATGGAACATCCCATTTCCGGGTTGTCGGAAAGGCTGAGCGAAGAGGGATATACGTTCGATTATATTTCGGATAAACAACTGTTGGATTGTAACGTAACCGACGGCGGTATTCTCACCTCAGGAAATGCCCTTTACAAAGCTGTTGTTGTTCCGAAAACAGAATATATTCCGTTGGAAACACTTCGGCAGCTACAGCAAATGTTGGAAAAAGGCGGAAAGGTTTTTTTCGACGAACATCTTCCGGAAAGTGTGCCTGGAATGGCTAGACTTGCTGAGAGGGAAAAAGAACTGACAACCATCAAAGAAAAAATCTCAGAAGAAAAATGGGTCGGCAATCCGGTCGGACTACTTGCCGGTTCAACTGTTTTGGGCGAAAAATCATTGTCGGCCCAAGGATTTCATTTTCTGAAGATAAGAAACAACAACGAAAACTGGTACCTGGTTTTCAACTGCGGTTTGGAGCCGGTTGACAAGTGGGTCGAACTAAGTTCTCCGGCAAAATCATATGTTTTTTTAGATCCTTTAAACGGTGAAATCAGCAAGGCCGCAAAAAAAGGAAAGTCGGTGAGGATTCAATTAGACTCTGAACGCGCCGTTTTTATCAAATGTTCGGGGGAAAAGGCGGAAGTGCCTGATTTTCGTTATTTGGATAAACAGCCCGAAACTGAACTGAAAGGTAGCTGGGATATTGAATTTTTAACAGGCGGCCCTGTATTGCCCGGAAAAATGCAGATGGACAACCTCGTTTCGTGGACCAAAACCGGCGGTGCCGAAACCGAACGTTTTGCCGGCACTGCCCGATATTCACTCGAATTCGACTGGAAGGAAAATGTACAGACAGCCAGTTTAAACCTGGGTAATGTAAAAGACTGTGCGCGTGTTTTTCTGAACGGAAAAGATTTTGGCGCCCTGCCCGGTCCGGCTTTTCGGATTACGGTCAATAACCTCCGGAAGGGGAAAAACCGGCTTGAGGTGGAAGTGACCAATGTGGCGGCCAACCGTATCCGCGATTTGGATATCCGGGGTGTGGAATGGCGCAGGTTTTACGACATCAACCTGGTGAACATCGAATACCAGCCTTTCGATGCGTCGGGTTGGGAAATCAAAGATGGCGGATTGATCGGGCCGGTCACTCTGGCTGGCTTTGACTGAAAAAATAGCAGAGGTATTTCGTAAATGGCGGAAGGTAATTTACAATTTGCCAACGGTGTTTTTAACACGACGACTCCCGCACCACCAGTTCGGTTTGTAATATCACCTGTTCAGTGAATCCCGCACCATTTTCGATGCACTTGAAAAACAAACGGGCGGCTTCCTGTCCCATTTGCCGCGTCGGATGAGTTACCGAAGTAAGTGTGGGGTCAACCACCGTGGAATGAAACTCGTCGGTAAATCCTGCCAGTGCAATATCATCCGGGATTTTCAGCCCGTGTTTTTTGATTTCTTTCATGGCGGCAAAAACAACGGTGTCGTTTATTCCAAAAATGGCATCTGGTATTTCCGCTGTTTTCAGCAGTTTTTGGGTTGCCAGCGTTGCTTCCCTGGAGCTTATATTACAGGTTACCATCAGCTCCGGGCGAAATTCCAGTCCGCATTCTTTTAAGCCTGTTAAATATCCCTCCTTCCGGTTTTTCGAGATATTCAAATGTTCAGGCCCCGAAATGTAGGCAATCCGGCGGCGGCCGTTTTTATAAAAATGACGGGTGACCATTTTTGCAGCTTCAACACCATCCACAATAACTGCCGGCGCCAGCAACGATTCAGCTACCCGGTCGAAAAAAACAAGGGGAATTTCGTTGGCTATCAATCGTTCAAAATGATCAAACGTTTGGGTCTCCTGGCTCAGGCACACAATGAAGCCTTCAACCCGTGTTTTTAAAAGGTTTTCTACCGATTCGGTTTCTTTTTTTACCGACTCGTTCGACGATGTAATGACAATGTAATATCCCCTTTCTTTGGCCACTTCTTCGATTCCCGAAATGATGGACGAATAGAAATGGGTAACAATATCGGGGACAATTACGCCAATCATTTTGGTCTGCTGGCGGAGCAAACCCATTGCCAGCGGGTTGGGCGTGTAGTTTTTTTCGCGGGCCACACTCTGAATTTTTCGGGTCAGTTCAGGACTGATATCCGGGTGGTTTTTCAGCGCCCTCGAAACCGTGGAAATGGAAACTCCCAGTTCAACGGCCAAATCTTTTAATGACAGATGTCGTTTCCCCATTTTTGCGGAATGAATTACAAATGTAGTTTTTTTCAGTCTCCGGAATTCTTGTTCAACAAAATTTCGGGGAGGAAATAAGCTGGGAAAATGTTTTGCAACATATTTTCTATACCGCAAAGCTTTGCGGAAACCTTTGCGGCAAAAAGCCCTTTTTCAGGGAGTTGCAGGGGCAAAAAAGTTTGCTCAACTTTGTGTGGAAAGTTAAAAATAAGAAAGAAATGAAAAAGAGAATTGTTGTTGCCGGAGCCGGTGGATTTATCGGCGGACACCTGGCACGAAAACTGGCTGACATGGGACATCTGGTTCGTGCGGTGGACAAAAAACCTTTGACAAAATGGTATCAGGTTCACAACGATGTGGACAACCTTGTGCTCGATTTGAATGTGAAAGAAAATTGCTACACCGCTTTAAACGGTTTTAATGAGGTTTTTAACCTGGCGGCCGACATGGGCGGAATGGGTTTTATTGAAAACCACAAAGCCGATTGTATGCTGAGTGTGTTGATAAACACTCACTTGTTGATGGCTGCCCGCGATTTGGGGATTACCCGCTTTTTTTATGCTTCTTCGGCATGTGTTTACAACGGCGATAAACAAACCGATGTGGATAACCCGGGCTTAAAAGAGGAAGATGCATACCCTGCTTTGGCTGAAGACGGTTACGGTTGGGAGAAATTGTTTTCGGAACGGATGTGCCGCCATTTTATGGAAGATTTTGGGCTAACTACGCGCGTAGCCCGTTTTCATAATGTGTACGGACCGTTTGGTACCTGGGACGGCGGCCGCGAAAAAGCGCCTGCCGCCATGTGTCGCAAAGTTATTGAAGGTGAATTGTATGGTAAGGATGAAATCGTGATTTGGGGCGATGGCGAACAAACCCGCTCGTTTATGTACATTGACGAGTGTGTGGAAGGAATCCTGAAAATTATGTACAGCAACATTGAAGAACCGATTAACCTGGGTAGCGACGAAATGGTTTCCATTAACCAACTGGTCGATATTGTGGAAAAAATTGCAGGGTTCAAACTGAAAAGATCTTACGATTTGGGCGCACCGAAAGGAGTCCGCGGACGAAACAGCGATAACACCCTAATCAAACAATATCTGGATTGGGCGCCTTCATTTCCTTTAAAAGACGGGATGAAGAAAACGTACGACTGGATTAAAGAGCAGATGATTAACAACACGAGCAGATTTTAATGAGTGATAAAACAGTGATGGTAAGCGGCTGCTACGATTTGCTACATGCGGGGCATGTAGCTTTTTTTAAGACGGCGGCTCAATACGGGAAACTGCATGTGTATGTGGGGCAGGATGAGAACATCCGGGTTTTAAAGGGAAAAGCGCCTTATTTTTCGCAGGAGGAACGGAAGTATATGGCCGGAGCGGTTCGTTACGTGGAAAAAGCCAGCGTTGCTTCCGGCTCGGGAATGCTCGACTTTGCGGAAGATTTGAAAACACTGAAACCTGATTTTTTTGTAGTAAACCATGATGGTTTTACTCCGGAGAAAAAACATCTTTGCGAAGAAAACGGCGTTAAACTGATTGTTCTCGACCGAATTCCGGAAGCCGGATTACCGG
>CAYWBV010000053.1:0-5388 GCA_964455785.1 uncultured Maribellus sp. | reverse complement strand
GCTGAAAATCCACCGGGTTCGAAATACATTTCCGGTTCGCAGGATCACGTTGGGTTACTGGTGCCGGGAATCAGCCGGCTCGACTACAACGGGAAATTCTGGCCGGAACATATTGAAACGATTCAGGATGCTGAAACCTGCGAGTGGTTGTCGAAAGTGCTGCATTTGATTCCCTTGCAACCACGGCCCGAAGGATATAATCCGATTTCAGAAAAAAAACTAACCCGGGAACTTGTTAAACGACTCGGTGAATCGGGTAAAAACTGTTTTGAAGCCATCCTGAAAAAGGATGTAACCTCACTTGGCGAATCGATGAAAGAGACCTTTTTGTGCTGGAGGGAGATGCTCCCGTTCACCGTTCCCGACTGGGTAAAAAGTGAAATGGAAACCAACTATTTTTCGAAATACCCGGGCGCAATAACGTCGGGAAGCGGAGGCGGTTATGTTGTGTTTCCATCAGCGGAAGAGGTAGAGGGTGCAATAAAAATAAAAGTCAAGTATTAAAGCAGGAACAAAACAGAACGGCTAATATCAGATTGAAACTGGGGAAATCGTATTATATTCGTGCATTATCAAATATCAGAAACATGGAGAATATTTATTGTCTGATTATGGCTGGTGGTTCCGGCACGCGTTTCTGGCCGCGCAGCCGTACCGCCCGGCCAAAACAGTTTTTACCGATTTTTGGCGAAGATTCGTTAATTCAGTCAACCATTAAACGGTTTACTTCTTTCACCGAAACAAAAAATATTTATGTCGTTTCCAGTAAATCACAGGCTGGGGTTCTGGAGGCTCAGACCCCGATGTTACCCAGGGAAAATCTGATTTATGAGCCGGTTGGAAAAAATACGCTGCCCTGTATCGGGTTGGCTGCTATGTTTGCCGAAAAAGAAAACCGCGATGGAATAATGGTTGTTTCTCCCTCTGACCATTTAATCAAAAACGATGAACTTTTCCGCGATACTGTGATGGCGGCAGTGAATATTGCCGAAGAACGTAACGGAATTGTTACCATCGGAATTACCCCGACTTATCCCGCAACCGGATATGGTTATGTAAAAACTTCGGAAGACATTACCGGAGAAAAAGTTATGCGGCAGTTTAAAGTGGAGCGTTTTGTTGAAAAACCCAATGAAATAAAAGCTTCGGAATATTTGAAACAGGGAGGTTTTTACTGGAACAGCGGATTATTTGTGTTTAAAATCTCTGTATTTCTTGACGCTGTGAAAGAGTTTGCTCCCGAATTGTATGCTGATTTGAGAAAAATTCAGGCCGAATTGGGTAATTCTTCCTTTGAACAAACGTTGGACACAGTTTACCGCGCCGTACAAAGTATTTCAGTAGATTACGGAATAATGGAACATGCAAAAAACATCTATCTCGTGGAAGGAAATTTCGACTGGAACGATCTCGGAAGCTGGGAGTCGGTTTACCAGTGCAGCGAAAAAGACAACGCGGGAAATGTACGTTCGGGTGAAGCCATTTTCTTGGATTCAGGAAATTCGTATATCCATGCTGAAAATGGAATAGTGGCTATTGTTGGTTTGGATGATGTGGTGGTGGTGCAGGAAGGGAACGCTGTTTTGGTTTGCCGCCGTGATAAAGCCGAGGATATCAAAAAAATTGTGGATCAGTTAAAAGCGGAAAATAAAAATCAATATTTATAACATTGCGAAAATGAAATTCATGAAAAAGAACTGGAAAGCACAGGTTACGAATTGACTTTTATTTTTACATTTTTACCTGATAATTTTTATAAACCAATAAAATAATGAATAACCAGAAAAAAGTTGTGGTCACGAAAGAGATGCTGGCTCCTTTTATTTTAATTACCAGCCTTTTTGCTTTGTGGGGTTTTGCCAACGATATTACCAACCCGATGGTGGCTGCATTTAAAACTGTGATGGAAATTTCAAATGCCAAAGCCGCCCTTATCCAGTTCGCCTTTTATGGCGGTTATGCAACAATGGCCATCCCGGCAGCTTTGATCATAAAACGGTACAGTTACAAACTCGGAATTATTATCGGGCTCGCTTTATACGCCATTGGAGCGCTGTTGTTTTTTCCGGCAGCCCAGTTTGAAATTTTTGGTTTCTTTTTGCTTTCTCTTTATATTTTGACGTTTGGCCTGGCATTTTTGGAAACCACCGCCAATCCTTACATACTTGCCATGGGCGATCCGGAGACGGCTACTCGGAGGCTGAATCTTGCCCAGTCGTTTAATCCGTTAGGATCTATTTTAGGAATGTTTGTCGCGTCGAATGTTATTCTGTCGTCGCTGGAATCGGATAAACGCGATGCAGCCGGAAATTTGATTTTCGATACATTGAACGCTGCAGAAAAAGCGGCTATCCGTACGCATGATTTGGCTGTAATCCGCAATCCGTACGTTGTTCTCGGTTTTTTTGTAATTGTTATGTTAGTAATTATAGCTGTTTCAAAGATGCCGAAACGAGCTAAAGCAGATCATACCATTCATGCCAGGGATTCATTTAAACGTTTGGTGAAAAATTTCAGATACCGTGAGGGTGTTGTTGCACAGGTATTTTATGTTGGCGCGCAAATTATGTGCTGGACTTTTATCATTCAGTACGCCGATAATCTTGGTATTCCGAAGGCAGAAGCGCAGCGGTACAACATTGTAGCCATGGCCATTTTTATTTGCAGCAGGTTTATCAGTACGTTTTTAATGAAATATCTGAATTCGCGTTTGATGCTGACCATGTTCGCTGTTGGAGGAATGCTGACAACTACCGGGGTTATTTTAATTCAGGGAATGCCAGGGTTGTATTTGCTGATTGCAACTTCTGCATTTATGTCGCTGATGTTTCCCACCATTTATGGAATTGCCCTCGAAGGACTGGGCGACGACGCCACGCTTGGCGCTGCCGGACTGGTAATGGCTATTGTTGGAGGCGCTTTAATGCCTCCGTTGCAGGGATGGATTATCGATCTTGGCACTGTCGGGTTTTTACCAGCTGTGAATTTTTCTTTTATTCTTCCTTTTATCTGTTTTGTGGTTATTGCCGTTTACGGTTATCGTACCCTAAAAGTACATCCCAAAATATCATTTCAAAAAAATAGATAGTATGGCCGAATTGAAACGATTTTGTAAGATTTTAAAACTGAAGGACGATCCGCATCTGATCGAGGAGTATAAAAAAGTACACGCTCCGGGGGCCGCCTGGCCCGAAATCACGCAAGGGATGAAAGAAGTGGGAATTGTTGATATGGAAATTTATATTTCAGGTAACCAGCTTTTTATGATCATGGATACTGTTCCCGGTTTCGACCATGAAAAAGCAATGAAAGAGCTCGCGGAAAAACCCCGGCAATCAGAATGGGAAGCCCATGTTTCGCGGTTTCAGCAAACTTTTGCCGAAGCTTCTGCCGACGAAAAGTGGCAACTGATGGAGCGTATTTACAAATTGGATTAATAATTTGCGGAGAAGTAATACATTGTGTCTCTGCAACATTTTTGTCTT
Organism: uncultured Maribellus sp.; assembly: GCA_964455785.1. Lineage (GTDB taxonomy): Bacteria > Bacteroidota > Bacteroidia > Bacteroidales > Prolixibacteraceae > Draconibacterium. Next base: position 1,903 of record CAYWBV010000053.1, on the reverse strand, counting down.
TTTTTTTCGAAAGAACCAACTTAAACCAGGAATATGATGAAGCCAAAAATTTTTAGTGTTTTGTTTTTCTTTGTTATTGTTACGGGGTGTAATTCCACCGGAAAAAAAAGTTCCAATGCAGGGGTTGCAGTACCAAAATACCAGGAAAACTGGGAGTCGCTGGCACAATACAACGAACAACCCGACTGGTTTCAGGATGCCAAGCTGGGAATTTATTTTCACTGGGGAGTGTATTCTGTTCCTGCATTTGGCAGCGAGTGGTACCCGCGGAATATGCACTTTGTAAACAACGCGGAATACAAACATCATGTTGAAAAGTACGGCTCGCCAGCCGAATTTGGGTATCATGATTTTGTGCCTATGTTTAAAGCCGAGCATTTTAATGCCGGTGAGTGGGCCGACTTATTTGTAAAAGCAGGGGCCCGGTTTGCGGGGCCGGTGGCCGAACATCACGACGGGTTTTCTATGTGGGACAGCGAAGTAACACCCTGGAATACGATGGACAAGGGGCCGCACAGGGATATTCTCGGTGAACTCCAGAAAGCAATCAAAGATCGCGATATGAAGTTGATCACAACTTTTCATCATGCCCGAAACCTTCAGCGTTACAAGGGAAAAGAACAGGAAGAAATGGAAAAGAACCGGGAAAATCCGGGGCGTGCGTTTGGAAACAGTCATTATCCGCTGTTTCCCGGGACGCCGCCAACGGTTGACAATCCTGAACTAAACTATCTTTACGGAAATATTCCCGAAAAAGAATGGCTGGAAGAAGTTTGGTTTGGCAAACTTAAAGAGGTTATTGACAAATACCAGCCCGACATTATGTGGTTCGACTCGTGGCTCGACCAGATTCCGGAAAGTTACCGGCAAAAATACTGCGCCTATTATTTGAACCAGGCTGAAAAATGGGGCAAGGAAGTGGTTATTGTTCGCAAGCAAGACGATTTGCCGCTCGAAGTTAGCGTGGATGACCTTGAAAAATCGCGTAAGAACAGGCTCGAAGCGAAATCATGGATGACCGATGAAACAGTTAGCACCGGAAGCTGGTGTTATACTGAAGATTTAAAAATTAAACCGGTTGCCGACGTCCTTCATGTATTAATTGATATTGTCAGTAAAAATGGTGTACTCTTGCTGAATATTTCACCCAAAGCTGACGGGACAATTCCCGACGATCAGAAAAATGTTTTATTAACAATGGGAGAGTGGCTTTCCAAATACGGGGAGTCAATTTATGAAACCCGCCCGTGGTACACCTTTGGCGAGGGACCGACAAAAGAGCCGGAGGGGGATTTCAAAAATCACATGGAATTTTTGAAAATAAAATACTCCGCAAAAGATATCAGATACACAACCAAAGGAAATGCAGTTTATGCTACTTTACTTGGCTGGCCGGGAAACAACACTGATGTTTTATTTGAATCGTTCGCAAAGGAAGTATGGAAGGATACAAAAGAAATCAAAAATGTTTTTTTGCTGGGTTCGGATGAAAAAATTGAATATCAATTAACGGAAGCCGGATTGAAAGTAACTTCACCCGACAAAGTAGTGGATGAAATGGCTGTTGTATTTAAAATTGAAATGGTGGAATAAAATCCCAGGTTTTTATGCAGGTTCAACTTAAAGACTTCTTCTTCATTGTTTTGAGATTTATGTAAATCTGGTAATCGGAAGGTTATATCAAAAGAAAGAAGATGTAACTTTTTTTTCCCCAGACGAGGCGTTAAACACCAAAGGTATCAAATAAAAAGCGGGTTATCTATATTTAGATAACCCGATTGTTCATAGTCTAGTTTAGTTAGATAAGAAAACCTATTGGTCTAATAGAGAAAAGGTAGTTTTCAATAATTTTCTAAATCTTTTATTCTTAAAGCAATGCTAATATAGTACAAATATTATTTAG
>CAYWBV010000052.1:10513-17101 GCA_964455785.1 uncultured Maribellus sp. | reverse complement strand
GCATTTTGTAAACGCTGTTCGGCCTGGTTGAACAGTTCTCTGGTAAATTCCACCGAAGCTTTCGATTCGGAAAGATGGGCAAACGAATGAAGGATAATTTTGTTGCTGTTGTTTTTACGGGCCGTCCATTTCAGGTGGTTCACCAGTTTCTTCTCGCGGCTTTTTACGTCGTATTGTTCGTCGCTTTCTTCCACCTGGATAAACGCCAGGATAGCATCGGTAAAAGTGGCGCCTTCTGTAATCTCTTCCGCGGTTTCCAGGTTTTTTTGAGCGGGGGCGTATCCAAATTCATTCACAAACATCACCAAAACCTTCATTCCTTTATGCTTGAGGCTACCAGTTCTTCGGCCAGCTTCTCGGTCCAGGCACACAACTTGGCAACTTGTTCTTCTGTGAGCTTGGCTTTTTTGTGCATTGCCACATAAGGTTTCAGGGGCATTTTCCCTTGTTCTACTTCTTTGCAGATTTCTTCGAGATAGCCAATTTTATCAAAGGCGTCGGATTGGCCCCATTGCGAAAAGTTCAGTTCTTCTTTTCCGTGTTTAACATCTTTGTCAACCAGCCACGAAACCGGAGCAATGTTATGATACCATAAATACCGGGTCTGGTTTGAATGGCAGTCGAGACAGGCATTTTTCAAAATTGTTTTTATTTCGTCCGGCATATTCTCTTTCTGAAAGATGTGATCGGAAGTTTCGGCTACTGAATTTTTTTCGGGCTGGAAAAACTGGATAATTACAAACCCCGCTACAAACAAAACCAATAAAATCGTAATAATCTTTCTCATACTTGTTGATTTTAAAACATAAAAAACCGGATTTGCGCAAGTTACGAAATCCGGAATAGTATCCATAAAGAGAATTCCATTATTTACCCATCAGGGAAGCAGTTTCTTTTTTTACCCAGTCGGTTAATATTTGTACTTCCAGGGCGTTGAGTTTTTTGTCCGGATTTTTTTCCAGAAAACGTTTTGGAGGCATTTCCCCTTTTTCAACGGCTTCGGCAATGTGTTTCAGAGCCCCTATTTTTTTTACAGTTGTTAATCCATCCAATGTTTTAAAATCGAGTTCCTCTTTGGCGTCTTCGTTTTTTGAATCGGTGTTGTGGCAGCCAAAACATGATTTGTCGATAATAATCTTCACATTTTCGGGCATTTTAACGGGCGGTTTGGCGACCTTGTTTTCGGTGGCAGTGGCCACGAAGGTTACCAACAAAAAAGTGATAAACGACCCGACAAAAAAATTCATTTTTCTCATAGCAGATTTATTAAAAGTGAAACAATTTTTATTACAATTTAAGGTTATTTCATCAATAAACACACGGGTTGAATGATTTGTTGCATGGTTTAAAGTTGATTTGTTTATTTTAATAACCTGAAAACGGGGTTGAATCCTCTGAATTTTAATATTTTTGGCGAAAATGGTTTCTATGAGGTTAACTTGGTTAATACTTGCCGGGATTCTTTTTTTTAAAGGATTTTCTTTTGGACAAATTTCACAGGGGGGTAAACCTCTTGAAATTAACACGTTAAAAAGTGCCGGACTGCCAGTGGTCGAAATGCCGTCTGTCGATAACGAAATTCTGAAAAGCCAGGTTATCGAAAAAATAAATTCAGGGCCAAAATTAAAGTCTTTTCAGTTTGCCCATCCGTTTGACGTTTTTTTAACTCCTGAAAATTCGGGAGAATGGATTACCGCCGCCGACGGAACAAGGGTTTGGAGACTGAAAATCCGTTCAGGGGGCGCCAAATCGCTCAATCTGATATTTGATAAGTTTAAATTACCCGACGGAGCCCGGTTGTACCTTTTTAATGAAAACGAAAAACATCTGTTGGGCGCTTTTACCTCGTTCAATAATAAAACTTCAGGGTTGTTTGCGGTTTCACCGGTTGCCGGCGACGAAATTACCGTACAATACGAACTTCCTTTTTTAAAAACACCAGGCGAAAATTTTGTCATAACACAGGTGAATCACGATTTTGTGGGCATTTTAAAATATGATCCCCGCAGGCCGCTGTCCGATTTACCCGGCTCGTGCAACATCGACATCAACTGTGATTTGGGTGAAAGCTGGAACGAAGTGAAAGACGCTGTTTGCCGCCTGATTGTTAACGGAAAAGAAATTTGTTCGGGCACTTTGGTGAATAATACGGCTGAAGATCAGAAACCTTATATTTTATCTGCTGCTCATTGTTATGATAAGCCTGAATATGCGCAAACCACTGTTTATACCTTTAACTACGAAAGTCCCTACTGCGCTCCGCTCGACGGAGATCCTTCCAATTCCGTTTCCGGAGCAATCATTAAAGCCCAGTTTGACAGTCTCGACTTTGCCCTGGTAGAAATGTCGCTTGTTCCGCCACCTGAATTCAGGCCTTTTTATGCGGGATGGGACCATTCGGGTAACTTGCCCGATTCTTCGGCGAGCATTCACCATCCGCAGGGACATTTAAAAAAAATTGCCATCGACAAAAACAAGCCGGAATTTTCAAATTATAATAGTCATTATACCATTAACGGATTTATTAAAATTTTAAAGTGGGACCACGGGGTTACCGAAAACGGTTCATCGGGCGGCGCACTTTTTAATAATGACAAGAACTTAATCGGCACATTAACCGGCGGCCTCGCAACCTGCTCAAACCCGGTCAAAGATTATTTTGCGCGGTTCGATATGGCCTGGAATTACAAATCTGATTCGACCAAACAATTAAAATGCTGGCTCGATCCTGTCAATTCGGGTATTAAAAGTTTAAACGGAAAAAGATTTTATACGGGGGAAGATTCCTGTCAGGCGTTCACCAATTTAACCGATGATGATAACCATGAAAATGTTCCGATTGTAAATAACGGCCAGTTTCGCGGATACTGGGGTGGGACCAACAATCTCGACATCACCGGGTTTGTCGAAAAATTTTCGATTTATGGTAATGAACAGTTACAGGGAGTATCGCTTGGAGTGGGTAAAATTTCGGATACCGATGGCAACAGCGAAATAGCCATTACGGTTTATAACGGCGATAATTTTCCGGAAGAGTTGATTTATTCTCAAACTATTGGTGTAAAAAGCCTGGTTGCCGGCGCCATGAATTTTGTCGGTTTTGACGAGGTGGTGGAGCCGGGTGAGACTTTTTTTATTGGTTTCGAATTGAGCAACATGCACTCAACCGATACTTTTGTGGTTTATCAGTCGTTACGAAACTCAGGAGACGAAAACTTTTTTTATTTTGAAAAATCGGGGCAGTGGTACAATTTCAGCGAGGCAAACAGTGAAAATTATTCCATGTCGAATGTTTTTGAACTGGTAGCCTGTAATATCGATGCCGGGACCAATGGTACCGAACCTCCACTGGTTATCGATTCGCTGGATGTAATGGTTTATCCTAACCCGGTTAGTTCGGTCTTTACCCTCGAAACGGGCCAGGATATTTCCGTTGAAAATATTTCGGTATTCAACCTGATTGGGAAAGAAGTTCATGTTAAATTTGGAAACCTGAAAAAGAAAAAAGTCAGTATTGATTTGTCGGGCAATGTTCCGGGAGTTTATTTTGTGCGATACAACAATGGGAGGAATTTTGTGACCAAGAAGGTTTCTTTTGTTCCCTGGTAAAATCAAACTATGTTACGTGCTATTTTTATTTTCATTTTGATATTGACCCTGTCGGGTTGTAAATCCCGTGTCGGGAATACCGAAAGCAGGCGTTCTTCAAACCATTTTGCTCGTGGTTTCGAAATCGAAAAACAAGGCGATGTTACCAAACTTACGGTTTATAATCCCTGGGAAAAAGCGCGTAACATTTCTGTCGAGTACTATCTTATCAACAGAAACAACCCAGTTCCCGATTCATTACAAACCAAAAATATTGTACGTACACCTGTAAAAAGGATCGTTTGTATGTCAACTTCACATCTGGGTTTTGTGGATGTTTTGAATGAAAACAATTCGGTGGTTGGCATTTCCGGAAGTTTGTACGTGTCGGACCCGGAAATTAGGCAACGAGTGGAAAATGGCGAGGCCGTGGACGTGGGATACGGGCAAAACCTGAACTACGAGTTGATTGTTAGCCAGCATCCCGACATCGTAATGGTTTATGGTATTGGCAGTGAAGTAGCCGAATATTCCAAAAAGTTGGAAGAATTGGGAATTCCGGTGATTATGAATGCCGAATACCTGGAAGAAAGCCCGCTTGGAAAAGCGGAATGGTTAAAATTTATGGCAACCTTTTTTGAAAAGGAAACAGAAGCCGCTCAGTTTTTTGAAAAAATTGAAAAAGAATATTCAGCGCTTCAAAAGCTGACAGAAAATAAACAAAACAGACCGAAAGTTCTGGTGGGATCTCCTTACAAAGACGCGTGGTGGGTGCCCGGCGGAAATTCGTACATGGCTCATCTTATTGCCGATGCCGGCGGAGATTATCTAGGAAAATCAAACCCTTCGCACGAAAGTTATGTGATTTCGTTTGAAAACGCACTGACCTGGGGAAATGAAGCTGATGTTTGGATAAACATGGGGTACCTGGCATCAAAAAACGAAATTCTGGCTGCCGACATCCGTTTTAAAAGTTTCAGGGTGTTTAACGACGGTAGATTATACAATAACAACAAAAGACAAAACGAACACGGGGCGAACGATTTTTGGGAAAGCGGAACCGTCCGTCCTGACTGGGTTTTGCGTGATTTGATCTCCGTTTTTTATCCAGGTTTGATTTCGGAAGAAACGGTGTATTACCAGGAGGTGAAATGAAAGCATCTGAAAAAAACAGCAAACAACCGTTCGGCCTGATATTTTTTATCCTTGGTCTGCTGTTTCTGCTTTTTTTTATCGCCGACCTGTTTTTGGGTTCGGTTATCGTTCCCGTAAAACAGATTTTTTTGTCGTTTTTTTCATCTGCCGAAACCAACGAAACTTTCCGTACCATAGTTATTGATTTCAGGTTGCCCAAAGCGTTTACTGCGATTCTAACCGGCGCAGCCCTTTCAGTAAGCGGATTACAGATGCAAACCGTTTTTCGTAATCCTTTGGCCGGACCCTATGTTTTGGGGATAAGCGCCGGGGCAAGTTTGGGCGTGGCGCTTTTTGTACTCGGTTTTTCATCGGTTATCTCATTTGGTGTGATTTCCGTTACCGGAGCCTGGCCGCTGGCTATTGTTGCCTGGATAGGTTCTTTCCTGGTGATGCTGCTGGTGTTGTATGTTTCAGCGCGTGTAAACGACATTATGACCATCCTCATCCTCGGAATTCTTTTTACCGCAGCAGTTTCGTCCATTGTAAGCATTTTGCAGTATTTCAGCAGCGAATCGATGCTGAAAGCATTTATCGTCTGGACAATGGGGAGCCTTGGAAGTGTTACCGGCGCACAACTTTCGGTGATGGCGCCGGCTATCGGCGTTGGTTTGGTTTTGGCTCTTCTGAAAATAAAAGACCTGAATGCTTTTCTTTTGGGAGAAAATTATGCCCGTTCGTTGGGAGTAAAACTCACACAAAGCCGTATTTTGATTTTTTTGAGTACGAGTCTGCTCGCCGGGACTATCACTGCTTTTTGCGGGCCAATCGGATTTATTGGAATCGCAGTTCCACACATTTGCCGTGTAATTTTTAAAACTTCGGATCACTTGGTTCTTATCCCGGCTGTTATTATTACCGGCAGTATTGTTATGCTTTTCAGCGATATTGTTTCGCAACTGCCTGGAATGCAGACCACACTGCCCATCAATTCTGTTACATCCATTATTGGAATCCCCATTATTGTATGGATGATTGTAAAGAATAAAAAATTCGCTTCGGTAGCATGAACAGGGAACCAGGATTTAATATCGAGTTGGAAAACCTTTCGGTCGGCTATGAACAGCCAGGCGGAACTCCGCTGGAAATACTGAAAGGAATTAATTTTTCGGCGACACAAGGCGAAATGGTAGCGCTTATCGGGTGCAACGGAATCGGTAAAAGTACGCTTCTGAGAACACTGGCCGGTTTTCAGAACTATTTTTCAGGAAAAATTAAAATCAACAACAATGAACTCAGTCAGGTAGGGGCAAAGGAAATGGCCCGGATAATGAGTTTTGTATCAACTGAAAATATTCGCGTGGCGAACATGACCGTTTTTGATTTGGTGGCTTTTGGACGGTTCCCGTACACCAACTGGATGGGCCGGTTAACCGAAAACGACCGTAGGGAGGTGGATGAAGCCATAGAAAAGGTTGGGCTGCGGGGGTTCGAAAACCGGCAGATTACAAGAATCAGCGACGGCGAACGGCAGCGCGCTATGATAGCCCGGGCTGTGGCGCAGGATACGCCGGTTATTTTCCTCGACGAGCCAACCGCTTTCCTCGATGTAAGTAATAAATACGAAATTTTTCATCTCCTGCAGGTACTCACAAAAGAGCGGGGAAAAACCATTGTGCTTTCTACTCACGATTTGAATATCGCGCTGCGCGAGGTAGACAAATTATGGATTGTTACAGAAGAAGGAACCTTCCAGGGCGCTCCGGAAGACGCGGTTTTAAATGGCTGGCTGGAACAATTGTTCAAAAATGAACACATCGGTTTCGATTTGCAGGAAGGTGAATATTTTTTCAAAAAAGAATTTAA
>CAYWBV010000052.1:6763-10413 GCA_964455785.1 uncultured Maribellus sp. | reverse complement strand
CCAAATTCGATGTTGGTTTTAAGGAAACCCATTTTGTTCCCGATATCGTATCTTTTTCCGGTAAATTTCATTCCGTACATGGCATGATGTTTTACCATTTTGCGCATGGCGTCGGTCAACTGGATTTCGTTGTTTTTTCCCGGTTCAATTTTATCTAAGTAATCAAAAATTTCGGGCGTAAAAATGTAGCGGCTTGCTATGGCGAGGTTCGAGGGAGCTTCCTCGGGCGAAGGTTTTTCAATCCAGTCGCCGGCGATGTATATATTTTCAGAAACCGGTTTCCCGTCAATAATACCATACCGGTGCACCAGTTCAGGTTTTACCTCTTCGAGGGCGACAACCGAACTCTTGTATTTTTCATACACTTTAATCAGTTGTTTGGTAACCGGTCCGCCTTCGCTTTTTACCAGCGTGTCGCCAAGCAAGATGGCAAACGGTTCGTTGTTGACGTGATATTTGGCGTGACGAATGGCGTCGCCCAGCCCGTTCATCTCTTTTTGCCACACAAAATGAATGTTGGCCATGTTTGAAATAGCCCTTATTTTTTCAAGCATTTCGTAATTCTCTTTTTCGAGCAGCGATTCTTCCAGAAGAGGGCTGCGGTCGAAGTGTTCTTCGATGGCGCGTTTGCCTTTCCCGATAATCATTAAAATATCGGTGATTCCGCTGGAAACGGCTTCTTCAACAACATACTGAATGACGGGAGTATCGACAATAGGTATCATTTCCTTGGGTTGCGATTTGGTCACCGGCAAAAAACGGGTCCCGTAACCCGCGGCCGGAATAACTGCTTTTTTTATCATTTTAACGATTTACAATATTGGGTTTGAGCACTTCAATTCCCTTATTATTCAAAGTTTCTTTCAGATTGTCGAACATTTTTTCGTCGTGGTAGGTGCCGATAATCGCTCCGCCCGAGCCGGTGAATTTTGCGCTGGCTCCAGCCGAACGCGCCAGTTCTACCATTTCGATATTTCCTTGTGAAATGCGGACCGTTTTCCGGCGGAGATCAAAGTTTTCGTTAATCAGGGCGTGCATTTTGCCGCAGTCGCCTGCATTTAATGCTTCCCTGAATTCAACGGTAATTTGCCCCCAGCGAAGCATGGCCTGCAACACTTTGGGATCGCCGATTTCAAACCGGGCTCTCAGGTTATTGTGGACAACTTCAGTACCTTCCGAAAGGTTTTTCCTGAAAGCGATATAAAACGGAGGGAAAGTTTTGGCATCCAGTTTTTCGTAAATTCCGTAGCCTTTTTTTTCCATCGTCTCACGATCGAAATCCATAAAAACCGGCGATTCGTAGGCCTGCGCCACACGATCCTGCAGCCCTGCCGAAATTCCCAGTTCGTTGGTTTCGACCGATAAAACCAGGTTGGCAAAAACAGGCTCGGGGATAATTACATTGTAAAACTTACACAGTGCTTTCAGACACGCTGTGATAATAGCGCTCGAGCCGGCCAGCCCAAGCCGTAAAGGGATGTTGGAATGATAACGGATGGTGAAATTTTTTTCGTCGAGGTGAATATCGTTGGTAAGGCAATATTCATAAAAAACTTTGATCATTCCTTTTAAAAGGCGCATTCCGCCGTAGTAACCGGCAAAGTTGACGTCTTCTACCAACTCTTTTATACTATTAAAATAGGTTCCGTCCAATCGTTGTGGTTTGATTTCGAGTTCGGGGGTTTGGTACAACTGTACCTTCGCAATAAAATTGGAAAAAACAAATGCGATGGTCTTTCCAAAATAGCCATCCGAAGGGTTTCCAATAACTGCTGCGCGGGGATACGAAAATGTTTCGATAATCATAATTGAAGATTAAAGTCGTAAAGTTACGAATTCCATTTTTTTATGGCTTCAAAATTGAATTCATTTTCGAAATTTTTTGCCTGCGGTGTAAACAAAAATTCCAGTTCTTTATTGTAACGTTCGGTTATTTTCCCCCTGACCATCTTCATGGAAGCGTTAAGAAGGTTATTTTCCTGGGTAAATGCTTCGGGTAAAATAGCGATGTTGGCCGGCAACCATCGTTCGGGAAATTCGCCTTCGTATATACCTCCTTTTTTATAATTTTTAATTTCATCGGAAAGTATTTTTAACGCCCCGCGGGCTCCTTCTTCACTTCCGGGATCAATGCCTTGTTTTTGCAATTCCCTTTTAATGGCCTCGATTTCGGGTACCAGCATTCCAACGGTAAACGGGCTTTGGTTGTTGTAGAGCATGGCTTGCTGAATAAAAGGCGACTTGTCAACAATCGCTTCTTCAATTCCCTCTGGGCTGTATTTTTCGCCATCGTTTCCGATAAGTAAACTTTTGAAACGGCCCAAAACGACAAGGAAATCGTTTTCATCCATGTAACCCATGTCGCCGGTGTGAAGCCAGCCGTTTTTGACCGTTTCAGCGGTAGCATCCGGGTTGTTCCAGTAACCCAGCATCACATTGTCGCCTTTAATCACAATTTCACCTTTTTGCCCTTTGGGAAGTTCGTTGCCTTCCTCGTCCATAATTTTAAGTTCGAGGTCTTTGACGAGTTTTCCTGAAGTCCCGAATTTAACGACATCGGGCGTATTTGACGAAATGACCGGCGATGCTTCCGTCAACCCGTAACCCTGGCAGATCGGGATTCCGATGGCGTAGAAAAAGCGCTGCAGTTCGGTGTCGAGCAACGCGCCTCCACCAATAAAAAACTGGAGTTTTCCGCCGAAACCATTCCTGATTTTTTTGAAAAGGATGGAATCGAAAACTGATAACAGCGGTTTCAGGAAGATGCGTATTCCTTTTCCCCTGTTGTATCCGTTTCCGTTGTATCGGTAAGCTACTTTCAACGCAAACTGGAATAGTTTGTAGGTGGTTTCACCCTTTTTTCGAATTCCTGCTTCGATGTTTTTTCTGAAAGTTTTTGAATAAGCCGGAACACTCATCATCAATGTTGGTTTTATTTCGTTGATGTTTTTCGGAATGTTCTTCAGTGTTTCCATCGGGGTTTTACCAATCTCTACCGATGCAATGCTGGCGCCTTTATACATAAATACATATAAACAGGTGGTGTGGGCAAAGGCGTGATCCCAGGGAAGGATAGCCAGCGTTATCCAGTCGGGTTGCAGGTCGAGCACCGAATTCGACTGTACCACATTCGCCGCATAATTCAGATGGGTCAGCATAATTCCTTTCGGATCGGCAGTGGTACCCGAAGTGTAGGAAATATTGGCAACATCGTTGGGCTGGATGTTTTTCCAGATGGATTCCAACTGGCCGGTTTTGGTTTTCAGAAACTCGTCGCCCATCACAAATATGTCATTGTAGTTGACGTCGTTTTCTCCCGGGTTTTCTTTGCCGTCGATATAAATCACTTTTTCGAGGTTGGGAAGCGAGTTTCTGACAGCTTCCATTTTTGCTGCCTGCTGGCGCGAAACAAACACAAACTTACTGCCGCTGTGTTTTAAACGGAATTCAATTTCATTGTTTTCCAGCCTGATAGAAAGCGGGACGTTTATCCCTCCGGCATATAACATACCCAGTTCGCTGATAATCCAATCATTTCTTCCGTCAGAAATTAATCCGGCGCGATCGCCTTTTTTAAACCCCATTGCAACCAGCCCGGCTGCCAGTCTGATTACTTTTTTATGGGTTTCCCTGTAGGTAGTTCCCTGGTA
>CAYWBV010000052.1:0-6663 GCA_964455785.1 uncultured Maribellus sp. | reverse complement strand
ACCGAGTCGGGGTAATGTTGTGTTTCCAAAGCTACACCCGAGTAGCTGCCAAACTTTTTAACACCGTCAATCCTCAGTTCGGGATTCCAGTAGCCGGTGTACAACTGCATTCCGGGTTGGGTGGTAAAAATTTCGATTTGTCTTCCGCTGTTGGTTTCTTTCAAAATGCCGGTAAACTTCAGTTCGCCGGTTTCGTTTTCGAGCACATAATTGTCGTCGTAGCCTGTCGGTAATCCCGCCATATCGCGTTCAAAGGTTCTAAACGAACCAAAATCGAATGGAGTTCCCTCCACCGGAACAATGTTCCCAGTCGGGATTTGGTCGATCATCTCCGTCATTTGGGTGGCTGTTAGTTTTAGCTCATGGTTTAAAATGTTTTCTTTTCCGCCGGTCAGGTTAAAATAGGTATGGTTGGTCAGGTTCACCACCGTTGTTTTATCGGTTTCGGCAAAGTATTCGATACTCAGTTCGTTGTTGTTATTCAAGGTGTAAATACAGGTTACCTTTAGGTTTCCCGGGTAATTTTCTTCGCCGTCGGGGCTGAGATACGAAAGTTTTACGCCTGCCTGCCCCGCTTCTTCAACCGGTTCGGCATTCCATAACCGTTTGTCGAAGCCGGTAAGTCCACCGTGCAGGTGGTTTGGGCCGTTATTGACGGCCATTTTGTAGGTAACGCCTTCAATTTCGAGTTGGCCCTTGGCAATCCGGTTTCCGAACCTCCCGATAATTGCCCCGAAATAGGGATAACTTCCCAAATATTCGGGACTCAGGTAGTGTTCCAGTTTGACGAAACCGCAAACAATATTTTCGTAATTTCCATTTTTGTCGGGTGTGTTTATGGCTGTAATAATGGCTCCGTAATTGGTAATTTTAACGGTAATGTTATGGTCGTTGGTTAATGTGAAAAGTAATACTTCTTTTCCGTTCGGTAATTTTCCGAATGTACTGGTATCTAATTTCATTTTTTTTTGGTTTATAAGTGAACTCCTGCAAAGTTGCAAAAATTGAATAAGTTTACTGGTAGGTACTGGTAGTGTTATATAGCATATAGTTTTCAAAAAGAATCTTCTATTTTTGGGCAAACCTAACTTTGTAAATGACTAAAAAAATAGTAACTATCGACGCTAACTCTTCCAAACCGAAATACAAACAGATCATCGATTCGGTGCTTCTGGCTATTGAGCGAAAAACATTGGCAAAAGGCGATAAAATCCCGTCTATTAACCAGATTTGCTCTGATTACAGCCTGAGCCGCGATACCGTAATGCTGGCTTTTAACGAACTAAAAGCAAAAGGAATATTGTTAAGCCAACCGGGGAAAGGGTACTATATCGCTTCGACAGAAATCCAGATGGAAGAAAAAATTTTTGTGCTTTTCGACGAACTGAACGCTTTTAAGGAAGATTTGTACAATTCGTTGATCAACACATTAAAAGGAAAGGCGAATGTGGAGGTTTATTTTCATCATTTTAACTACAAGGTTTTTAAAAACCTGATTCTGGAGAGTATCGGAAATTATACTTCCTACATTATTATGCCTGCCACTTTCGACAATACCAGCCATTTGATCTCGAAGTTTCCCAAAGACAAAGTTTATATTCTCGATCGGTTAAAAAGCGATTTAAAAAATTACCCGGTGGTTTACCAGCATTTTGAACAGGATTTTTGCGATGCTTTACATGCCGGCAGCGATTTGCTGAAAAAGTACCGGAAGCTGGTTTTTGTCAATCCCGGAGGAAAAGAACCGGAACAGCGCGTAGTGGGTTTTGAACGTTTTTGTAATGATTTCGGGATAAAATATGAAACGGTCAAATCGTTAAACGGTGTCAGACCCGAATTGTACGAAGCCTATTTTTTAATTTCCGACCACGACCTCGTGGATATGGTAAAAATGGCACGGGACTATGGTTACAAGCTGGGAGAAAATTTTGGGTTGGTTTCGTTTAACGACACTATGCTGAAAGAAGTGGTCGCTGATGGAATTACCACCATCTCTACCGATTTTGTTGAAATGGGCAAAACACTGGCAAACATGGTTTTGAACCGAAAAAACGAAGTTGTCAGGAATCCTTCAAGGTTGATTGTAAGAAAGAGTTTGTAGCTGATTTCCTGTTGTGTAACATTTATTGGGCCGGGAGGTAAAAGTGATTTAAAACATATATTTGTACCTACTGGTACCTACCAGTTAGAAAAACGAATTTTGATTTTGTGATTTATTGTACAATAAAAGAAGAAATAGAGAAAAATCAGTAAAATAGAAATATGATTTTCAATATCGAAGACCATCCGCATAAAAGATACAACCCATTAACCGGCGATTGGGTGCTGGTTTCGCCACACCGGTCAAAACGTCCGTGGCAGGGGCAGGTTGAAAAACAGGCCGCTCAGGAAAGACCAAAATACGATCCCGGTTGTTATTTATGCCCGGGGAACGAAAGGGCAGGAGGGAAAACAAACCCCGGCTACAAGGGCACATTTGTTTTTACCAATGATTTTAGCGCTTTACTTGCCGATACTCCGCAGGGAGAAATCGACGAGGGTGAACTTTTTCAGGCAAAAAGCGAAAGTGGAATCTGCAAGGTTATCTGTTTCAGCGAAGATCACAGTCTTACCATTCCCGAAATGGAAGTAGCGAATATTCGTAAAGTGGTGGACGTTTGGTGCGAACAATTTGAAGAACTGGGCAGCCATCCTGAAATCAACTATGTCCAGATTTTCGAGAATAAAGGGGCCATAATGGGATGCTCCAACCCGCATCCGCACGGGCAAATCTGGTCGTCGGCAGGTATTCCGGTCGAACCTGCCAAAGAAAGTAAAACACAAAAGGCCTATTTCGACAAACACGGAAAAACGTTGCTGTCCGATTATTTACACGCCGAACTCGAAAAAGAGGACCGGATTCTGGTCCAAAACGATTCGTTTGTTGCGCTGATTCCTTTCTGGGCAATCTGGCCTTTTGAGGCGATGATCATCAGCAAACGACCGGTACAAAATATCCTTCAGTTGACAGGAGAAGAACGGACCGGTTTAGCCGCGATTTACCAAAAGCTCACCATCATGTACGATAATTTGTTTGAAACGTCGTTCGCTTATTCGGCAGGTCTGCATCAGGCGCCAACCGACGGTGCCAACTATCCTGAATGGCACCTGCATATGCACTTTTACCCGCCGCTGCTGCGTTCGGCCACAGTTAAAAAGTTTATGGTGGGCTACGAAATGCTGGCAACACCGCAACGCGATATTACTCCCGAACAGGCAGCCCAGCAACTGCGGAAACTGCCCGGAATTCATTACAAAAAATAAATCAAATAAATATTACTGACAGAAGAGTTATGACAAAAATGAACAGCTTAATTGAAAAAATCAACGGGGGAGATAACCCGTTGTTTCATGAATTGTACGGCACCGACACCGCCATTTTAAAAGAACAGGCCGGCAGGTATGCCAGTCTGATGGGGGATTTTGAAAAAACATTCGGTACCGGCGATATGATGCTTTTTAGCTCGCCGGGAAGAACTGAAATTGGCGGTAACCATACCGACCATAACTACGGGCGTGTTTTGGCCGGCGCCGTCAACCTCGACAATATTGCGGTTGCCGCGGCCAGCGGAAGTAATATCATCCGGATTAAATCGGCCGGTTATCCTGAGTTTCAGGTTGATCTTAACGACTTAACAATTGACGAATCCGCTTTCTATACATCCGGCGCGCTGGTAAAAGGTATCTGCGCCAAAATGAAGGAAAAAGGGTACAAGATCGGCGGTTTTAATGCCTGTATCGAAGGACGAGTGCCCAAAGGTTCGGGGCTTAGTTCGTCGGCTTCGTTCGAAGTGCTTATTGGCACCATCATCAACGCCCTGTTTAACGACGGTAGAATGTCGGCGGTTGAAAATGCCATCATTGGGCAATGGTCTGAAAACAATTATTTCGGGAAACCGTGCGGGTTAATGGATCAAACCGCTTGTTCTGTGGGCGGATTAATTACCATCGACTTTAAAGATCCGGCCAATCCGATTGTCAAAGAAGTGGATTTCGATTTTGTTTCAACCGGATTCTCATTGGTAATCACCGATGTGGGCGGGGGCCACGACGACCCGGCCTCGCAGGCCGAATATGCTTCGCTGCCTACCGAAATGAAGTCGGTGGCAGCCGCTCTCGGCGCGAAGGTGTTACGCGAAGTTACGCTCGAGCAAATTGTGGAAAATATACCCGAAATCCGTAAAAAAACAGGCGACCGGGCCATTTTGCGGGCCTATCATTTCCAGGGCGACAACCAGCGTGTTGCCGATCAGGTGGCTGCGCTCGAAAAAGGCGATTTCCAATCGTTCCTGAAAATGGTGGTCGAGTCGGGGTACAGCTCGTATATGTACAATCAGAATATTTTCGATGTGGTTCATAAAGACGAACAGGTGGTTTCTCTGGCGCTGGCGCTGAGCGAAATGGTGCTGAAAGGCAGCGGCGCATGGCGCGTTCACGGCGGCGGTTTCGGCGGAACCATTCAGGCATTTGTTCCGCAGGATAAACTGGATGAATATGTGAAAACCCTGGAGCACGTTTACGGAAAAGGGACCTGCCACAAACTGTTTATCAGGGCAAAAGGGGCGATTAAACTTGAACTTTAATAAATAACTCAAAAATAAATCATTATGAATTCAGCAAAAAAAGAGAACTATGCATTGCCCATCGCAATGATGTTTGCACTTTTCTTTATGATCGCTTTTGTAACCGGTTTACCCAGTCCGATGGGGGTAATTGTTGCAAAACAATTTGGCGCTTCCAATTTCGAATCGCAGCTCGGGTTTTTCGCCAACTTCCTGGCCTATGCCTTTATGGGATTACCGGCCGGGCTGATGCTTAAACGGTATGGATATAAGTTTACAGCGCTTTCCGCGGTGGTTGTCGGCTTTGTTGGTGTGGGTATTCAGTTCCTGTCGGGGGTGGCTGAGAGTTTCTCCATCTATCTGGCGGGTGCATTTGTTTCCGGTTTTTCGATGTGTATGTTAAATACCGTTGTTAACCCGATGCTCAATACTCTTGGCGGCGAAGGCAAAAAGGGAAACCAGCTTTTGCAGTTCGGTAGTTCGTTAAATTCGGTAGGGGCAACCATTACACCCGTGCTGGTAGGTTATTTAATGGGCGACATTGCAGGCCGCACCATCGAAAAGGCCAACCCGGCGCTTTTTATTGCCATGGGTATTTTCGCTTTGGTGTTCTTTGTCCTTCTTTTTGTAAGGATACCCGAGCCTCACATGGTGAAAGAAACCAATGTTTCGAAGGTAAAAGATAAATACAGTCCGCTTTCCTTCCGCCATTTTATTCTCGGGGCCATTGCCATTTTTATTTATGTGGGTGTTGAAATCGGGATTCCGAGTACCTTAAACCTGTTTATGACATCGCCCTTAGACGGAATTATTAACGGCGAACAAGGCGCCATGGGGTTGGGTATCGACGCCACCATTGCCGGGACCGTTGTGGGTACTTACTGGTTCCTGATGCTGATTGGCAGGTTGCTGGGCGGATTACTCGGGGCAAAATATTCAAGTAAGGCTATGCTTACCCTGGTTTCGTCTCTTGGAATCATTTTCCTGTTGGCGGCCATCTTTTCGTCGGTCAGTTCCATGGTCGATATGCCGGTATTCCAGTCCGACCTCTCGTTTGGGTTAGCCGAAGTTCCCATTAGCGTGATGTTTTTGGTTTTGTGCGGGTTCTGCACCTCCATCATGTGGGGTGGTATTTTCAACCTGGCTGTTGAAGGGCTCGGAAAATATACCACAGCCGCTTCCGGTATTTTTATGGTGATGGTTTGCGGTGGCGGAATCATTCCTTTATTCCAGGGATATGTGGCCGACATTACCACTTACATGGCCAGTTACTGGGTGATGATAGCCTGTATGGCTTACCTGCTGTTCTATGCGTTAATCGGTTCGAAAAATGTAAACAAAAATATTCCCGTAGCCGCCTGATTTTATTCATTTTGAATTTTCAGGAGTGCGAACGGAAAGTCAGATTTGTTTTTTTTGAATAAACAAAAGGGTTCACTACAAAGAACCTTAATCAGTTCGTTATTACCAAAGCCATTCGTTTCGTGCGGATGGCTTTTTTTGCTGTATTTTTTTGAATTAAAGCCGGCAAAACGCAAAAGCAGCCAATTATTGCATCTTTAAACCCGGCAAAATGCAAAAGCAGCCAATTATTACATCTTTAAACCCGACAAAACGCAAAAGCGGCCAATTATTACATCTTTAAACCCCAAAACAAGCTGCGGCGAGGCGTTATTATTCAATAAAAGGCCAAAACATCAATGTAACGGCTTTGCGAATGCAATAAAAGGTCAAAACATCAGTGTAACGGGTTTGCGAATGTAATAAAAGCCGGAACATCAGTGTAACGGGTTTGCGAATGCAATAAAAGCCAAAAAACGGAAAACGGGGATATATAAAACGACGATATTTTTTAAAAAATACAAAAATTACGGGAAGAATTTAATCCGGCGGTTATGCGGTAGTAAAAGCGGGTTGGATTGAGGTTGTCATTGTTCAATCCCCCTTTAATTCCCTCCCGATTACTTCGGGACAAGCTCTTTGTAAAGGGGGACGAGCCCTGATGCGGCACCAAAAGCTGAACGGAGTGAGTCCTCCTTTTCAAAAGGAGGTGTCTCGCCTG
>CAYWBV010000051.1:9466-17396 GCA_964455785.1 uncultured Maribellus sp. | reverse complement strand
GACAGAAAAATGGCAAAGGTTCGAAACTGGTACAGGAGCGGCTGGAAATTCTTCAGCAAAAACAAGGCGAAAAATACCGGCTCGAAATCATCGATTTAACCGGCGAAGTAACCGGTACACAGGTGGAGATTTTTATTCCGGAGGAAAAATAGTTGATTTATAAATGATACAATAGCCAATTTTAAAAATACAACTTTGTGATTTTTTCATGTTTTTTTTCGACTAATGTTTTATAAAAAACAGGTTTAAAATGATTGATAAAAATTTAACTGATGAGTTTTTGGAATTAGTTGAAGAAAACAAAAAGTTGATTTACAAAGTAAGTCACATGTATTGTGATAACACGATCGACAAGAAAGACCTTTTTCAGGAGATTATTGCAAATTTATGGAAAGCATATCCAAATTTTAAAGGGAATTCAAAAGTCAGTACATGGATTTACAGAATTTCTATCAATACCGCAATTTCCTGGATTCGGGACTATATTAAGAACAACAATCACATTGAGTATACGCATGTGATGCCTCAAATACAGGATGATTCAGCTATTGATGACTTGTATGACCAGCTTTATTGTGCGATTGGCTCTTTGAGCAAACTGGATAAGGCATTAATACTTCTTCTGCTTGATGGTTATTCTTACGACGAAATTTCAGAGATTATTGGTTTAACAAAAACAAATGTTGCAACAAAAATCAATCGGATTAAAATGAAGCTAAGAAATCAATTGTTGAACAATTAAATTAAAAAATCATGGAATACGAAGAATTGAAATCAATGTGGGAAAAATACGATAGTAAGCTTGATAATCTTGAAAAAATGAACAAAAAACTTGTTAAAGAAACACTATTAATAAAACCTCAGCGGAAGTTGAATTGGCATAAATACAGGAATGTTTATGGTTTAATAATGCTTCCTGCTGTGCTGATAATTGCATTGCATCCTTTTTTCAAAGCAGAAAATCTGGATTTGAGATTTTTTATCGGTTGTATTTTGGTATTGGGTGTTGCTATTTATATCAGCTTTATGAATATCAGAAGTTATTCGATCCTTAAACGGATTAATTTAGATTCTGATACTGTAATAATGTCAGCCTCGAAAGTTGCTGAATATAAAAAGTTATACAACAATGTATGGAAACATGCAATTATATATTATCCAATAGCTTATGCTGGGACGCTCTTAATTGCATGGAAAAGTTTCAATTTTAACACAAAAACAATCGTTTTCATAGTAGCACTTTTTCTAATTACATATATTCATAATATAATCGGCCCCAAAATATATAGGAAAAGGATACAAAGGTTAGAAACCGACATCATTGAATTAAAAGAATATACAGACTGAAAAAAACGGTTATTAAATAATCAGCTAAAATTAAATACTCATTAGTTATCATGTTATGATAATAAAGGAATGATTTTTGTTGACAACTTGTTTCGTTTATGTTTTGTAACCAGTGAGTTTCATCAATTCATCCATTAGAATAAAAGATAAAAAAATCAATTCAATCATTCAACTTTAAGCCATGAAAACAATTCAAAAAAACCTGAGATGTCTGTTTGTTTTTTCTCTTCTTTTTGTTTTTGTCAACGCATCCGGATTACCACCCGAAGATTTTCAGATTAAAGGAGTTGTAACCGACTCAATTTCGGGGAAAGGAGTTTCGTATGTTACCATCAGCATTCAAAATGCGGAAGGGGTTGTAAAAAGGCTGGCGAGCGACGAGGCCGGGAAATTCGCTTTTTCACTCCTCAAAAACGGAAAATACGATGTTATTTTTCATTCGGTAGGTTACCGGTTGCAAAAAACCGAAATTACGTTAAACGAATCGGCCCCGAAACTCGACATGGGAACGATTCCGTTACAACATTCAGTCGAAAATATCGGTGAAGTAACCGTGGCCGTTCAGAAACCGTTAATCAGGACCGAGCCCGACAAAATTGTTTACAGTATTGAAACCGACCCCGAATCGAAAACCAGCAACGTGCTGGAAATGTTGCGCAAAGTTCCCCTGCTCACGGTGGACGGTGAAGACAACATCCAAATGAAAGGTTCTTCAAACTTCAAAATTCTGATCAACGGGAAAAGCTCGGCCATGGTATCGCAAAACCCGAAAGATGTTTTACGGAGCCTGCCCGCCAGCAGCATCCGCGATATCGAAGTAATCACCGACCCGTCGTCGAAATACGAAGCCGAAGGGACAGCGGGAATTATCAACATCATCACCAATAAAAAACAACTGGAAGGTTTTATGGGGCGTCTGAATTCGGGAGTTGACTCACGCGGAGGGTACAACGCCGGATTGTATGCCACTTCAAAAATCAAAAAATTCGGGTTTTCGGTCAATTACGGGTACAACAAATTTAAACAACCCAAAAGCGAATCACTCAGTACACGCGAAAATTTCCAGAGCACAACCAACCGGCTGACCGAAACCGAAGGCACCAACAAATACACGGGCCGGATGAATTTTATCATGGGCGAAGCCAGTTACGAAATCGACACATTTAATCTGATCAGTTTGTCGTATATGGGACATTTCGGACAATTTTCGGGCACCGGCGAGAATATGACCAGCGATTTCGACATGGCCCGGACCCTGACACGCCAGTTCGAAAACAGTATGCAAACTTCCAACGAATACGGCTCCCTTTCTGGAAATATCGACTACCAGCGTACCTTTAAAAAACCGGATAAAACATTTACCGTTTCGTACCGCCTCGACAACTCGCCGAGAAATACCGACAGCGAAAACGGAATTAACGGGATTCTGGATTATCCTTCGTACCGCCAGAAAACAATCAATGATGCCGTTGGCCGCGAGCATACTTTTCAAATTGACTATTACGACCCGATCACCAAAGTTCATCAGTTTGAAACCGGAGCTAAATATATTTTGCGGCAAAACATCAGCAATTCTGATATTTTAAGGCTCGACTACACCACCGGCGAATGGGTGCGCGATTTAACCAGAATCAATGATTTGGATTACAACCAGTATATCGTCGGCGTTTATCTCGGATATGTGGTGAAGTTGAAAAAAATAAGCCTGAAAACCGGGCTGCGGGCGGAAACTACTAAAAACGACGGTCTGTTTAAGTCAACCCGTGACACCACCTTTACCAACCGGATGTTTAACCTTATTCCTTATGTTACCTTGTCGAAAAACATGGACAAAGGACAAAACATGAAACTCTCATACACCCAGCGGCTATCACGTCCCGGAATCTGGTACCTGAACCCGTTTTACAACGATATCGACCCGCTCAACGTCAACTACGGGAATCCGAATCTCGATGCCGAAGTCAGTCACACCTTCAACTTTACGTATGGAAAATTTACACCCAAATTCAATTTTAACCTGAACCTCAGTTCCGCATTCACCAATAATTCCATCACATCGTTTACCCAACTTCAACCCAACGGAGTGAGTATTACCACGTACGAGAATATCGGGAAAAATCAGAATTTTGGAGGATATATTTACGGATCGGCAAAAGTTGGCAAAAAAATTAACCTGAATACCAACCTCGGATTAAACTATACAATTCTTGAAAGTAACAGCGGGCTCGACCTGAAAAATGAAGGAACAGCTTATAACGGTTCGTTGTCGGTGAGGTACAATGTTTGGGAAAACGGTACTTTTTCCGTTTTCGGGGGATTATATTCTCCACGAATAATGCTCCAGGGTAAATCTTCAACGTATTCCTATTCCAGTGTTTCCTATTCGCAGCAATTGCTGAAAAAGAAACTGACGATAAATGTTTCACTTAACGATCCGTTCAGGGAAAGGATGACTTACAAAACCACCCTAACCGACCCCACCTTCACGCGAACGACTAAGAATTACTATTACAACCGCACAGCGCGAATAAGCATCTCGTACCAGTTTGGGCAAATGAAAGACCAGATAAAAAAGGCAAAACGTACTATTACCAACGACGACCTGAAAAGTGGCGGCGACAATGGGCAGGGCGGAAGTACCGGAGGACAGCAGTAGAATTTGTGTGCTGTGTTTTAAACATGTTCACTGTTGAAAAAAATGAACCGCAGGCACGTGGATTGAACAGAAAGTTGTAAAGAGAAAATATGAAAATCAAATCCATCATCGTTGACGACGAAAAACATGGCCGCGAAAATCTCTCGGGTATTTTGAGGCAATATTGTCCTGATGTTGATTTGCTTGGGGATGCAGATTCGGTTGACGCCGCCGTTTTGCTAATCCAAAAATACAATCCCGACCTTGTTTTCCTCGACATCGAAATGCCCAGAGCGAACGGATTTCAGCTCCTGGAACATTTTAAAGATTTCCGTTTCGAGGTGATTTTTGTTACCGCCTATGGCAATTTCGCCATCAAAGCCATCCGGTTTTCAGCCGCCGATTATATTCTGAAACCAATCAACCTGAACGATTTACAAGCAGCGGTTGCAAAAGTGGCCGACCGCATACAGCAGAAACAGGAAAACCTCCGGTTGAAACAACTGGTTTACAACATCAGCCAGCCGGGCAGCCCGCGTATCGGGTTGCCCACTGCCGATCGCATTGAATTTGTGGAAGTTCATAAAATTATCCGTTGTCAGGGCGAAGGAAACTATACGCACATCTATTTCGAAGGCAACCGGCATTTGCTGGTGGCCAAAACACTGGTTGAATTTGAAGATCTGTTTTCGGAGTTCTCTTTTATCCGCGTGCATAAAACTCACCTGGTAAACTTGAAATATGTGGTTACCTATCAGAAAGCCGGGGGTGGAAACCTGCAGCTTTCTTCCGGCGAGACAGTAGCCGTTTCGCGAAGAAGAAAAGAGGAAGTGCAGAGGATGTTAAAAATGAAACCGGGATAGAAATACTGCGATTGGATAAAATCAATTTTGAATATTTGATCGTTAAAACAAATACATTACTATAAAATAACGGTTATGAAAAAATGGATTATAATTATTCTGCTGCTACCCGTTTCAGTGAATCTGTTTGGCCAGGATTATCCACAAATCCCGAAATTTCAAAAAATAGAATTCGGAAAAACTTCAGAAAAAAAAGTGCCGGAAATTTTCCCGATTTCTCCCAGGTTTAAAACAGACACTTCTTTAAAAAAAGAAATTGTTTATAATGGGCCGGATTCTGTTTTATTGGTGCGAAAATACAATTCTTATCATTTAAATATGCCTGTCGCCGGGGGGCCTTTTTATTCAAAAATGCCGGTTTGGGTTCCCGATTCAACGGTAAATTTTGCGATTAAAGAAAAACGTATTGAATTTATAAATGAGTTGGAGAGAAATAATCAAAATAGAATTCAAAAATAAAAACAGCACCCGAAACGTCCGGATACTGTTTTTTTTGTCATGCCGTATTTATGATTTGAAAAAAGGTAATACAACGTAGGTGTAAAAAATACATCCCATACAAACTCCGAAGATAAACTCGAGCGACGCAAAAAATACCAGCATTCCGGCCACGGTCAGCGCTGCTGTTTTCAAATCAAAAATAAACAGCACCGAAATAATAAAAGTCATCAGAAAACCAAGGCGCGCTGCAAATATTTTCGGCGCTTTTGCAATGGGTCTCTTATTCAGTCGCAATATGTTAGCCAACGACAAACTGGTAAAACTTACCGGGCTGAATTTCGATTTGGTAAATCCGCGAATATAAAAATCCATCATCAGAAAAAGCGGGAACAAAGCCGAATTGACTAAAAATCCGGCAAACACCAGCAAAATAGTAAAAAGTGCATTCAGCCTCGTTATGCGTTCGTTTACGTATTCGTTCGATATGGGACAAACCAACTGTTTCATTTTAAAAATATGTTTCGGTTTCAAAATTAATACTAAAAAGTATTTTATCTGAAATTAAAAATCAAAATTGAATTTTCTGGTAACAGAAAGTTAACAATCTCCCGGTTATCGGTTCCTGCTTTTTTAGTTTCAAAAGGCCATTTTTACTGAAATATTTGAAATAACGTCGATGCGAGATAGTGAACACTGTCAAATAATTTAAAATTTTTGGAAGAATACTTGCAATGATGATTTAAAACATTGATTTACAATACGGTTATTTGTAATTTTGATAGAAAGTTCAAAAAATCAAAAATCAAACGTATATGAAAACTACATTTTCCATTCTAACCATCATTTTAAGCCTGATGTTGTTGGGCTGCAAAAACACAAACCGCCCGGGCGAAAATCAAGGGGAAAAAGAACAGGAGGTTACTTCCGGAAAGATAATTATTTCGGGAGCTTACGCCTTGTCGCCGCTGGTTGAAGCATGGTGTACAGAGTTTCAAAAGTTGTATCCTGATATTCAGTTTGAAATTTTAAAAACCGGAACTGGCCAGGGTTTAAAAGATATTATGGAAGGGAAGGCAACCCTGGCAATGCTTTCGCGGGAATTGACGCCTGACGAAAGCAACGACTCGATATGGCAGGCGCCGGTTGCGCACGGCGGCGTTGTTCCCGTTTTTAATCCTGAAAATCCATTTTTTGAAACGCTCATGGCAAATGGATTAAACACTGCCCAGTTGCAGGAGATATTTACGGCTGAAAATCCCGTAAAATGGTCTGATTATGTAAAAAATGCAACAGACAAAAATATGGCGGTTTATACCCGTTCCGATGAATCGGGTGCAGCCGATGTATTTGCGCGGTTTTTGAATTGTTCGCGCGGTGATCTCCGCGGGACTCCGTTGGAAGGCGACGAAAACATGGTCAAAAATATCCAGCAAA
The DNA here is from genome assembly GCA_964455785.1 of uncultured Maribellus sp. GTDB lineage: Bacteria > Bacteroidota > Bacteroidia > Bacteroidales > Prolixibacteraceae > Draconibacterium. The sequence continues at coordinate 10,676 of CAYWBV010000051.1, read as the reverse complement.
ACAATTACAGCATTGGCTTTTGTAACCTCAATTATGCTTTTGACCTTGAAAACGGAAAAACGGTTGACCGGATTCAAATCCTCCCGCTCGATTTGAATTTTAATGGAAAAATCGATTTCAAAGAAAAAATGGCCGACAGTCTTTACATTTTCCAGCGAAATATCTGGGCTTTAAAATTTCCGCGGAACCTTTGCCGGACATTATACGTGGTTTCACCAAATTTGCCGCAGGGTGAGAATAAACTTTTTTTGAAATGGATTTTAACCGAAGGACAGGATTATATTGAAGAGTTCGGTTTTTGCGAACTAAATTCCTTTGAAATTACTTACAAACTAAAAACACTGGAATAATTGTTCCGGTTTCTAAAAGAAAACTATTGAGAATTCTTTTTTTGAACTTCATCAAAAATTATTTTGGGATCATAAAAAACAATGCACTTTTTAAAAGTTTTCTTCCAGAATACGGCATGCAGTTTTGATAAATACCGGACATTTATTTTGAAACACACCGGCATCGTTTGCCGCTGTTCCACCTTCAGGAGTCGAGATATCGAACCCGGTGAGCTCTTTGCAAATCAGGCTGCCGTGTTCTTTTCTGAATTGTTCGTTAAACTGGCGGACGAGTTGTTTGGTTTTTGCTTTTTCTTCGGGGTTGGAAGTGGCGTGCCCGTGTTTCATCCCGATAACCATGTACGAACCGGTTACTGCGCCGCAGGTTTCGGCGCAGGCCATTCCTCCGCCAAAACCACTGGCAATTTTTAGGGCTGTTTTTTCATCCAGCCCAAGGTCGTTTGCAAAAATGCTGAAAACGGTTTGGGCACAATTAAACTTCGAAAACTGTTTATCAACGAGGTCGGTTTTTGAATTCATTTCAATAAAGTTTATGATTTTGAAGAGCAAATTTACGATTAAGGATTAAGCAGAAACAGAAGGTTTCTGAAAATTTCGGCATTCAACAAAAAAATGAAACCCGGAGTATTTTTCCCCCCGGGTTTATTTTAATATCAATTTTTGCTTTTTCTGTTTCTCCCCTTCGGGGAGACAAAGAGGGGCTTTGGATTTTTATTCGCCTCTCACAGCAGCAATACCCGGAAGGACTTTCCCCTCCAGCGTTTCCAACATGGCGCCACCGGCAGTGGAGATGTAGGAAACTTTGTCGGCAATACCGAATTTGTTAACGGCAGCTACCGAATCGCCACCGCCAACCAGCG
>CAYWBV010000051.1:1238-9366 GCA_964455785.1 uncultured Maribellus sp. | reverse complement strand
TCGGCAATACCGAATTTGTTAACGGCAGCTACCGAATCGCCACCGCCAACCAGCGTGAAAGCGCCTTTTTTGGTAGCTTCAACAACAGCATCGCCAATGGCTTTGGTTCCGGCAGCGAATGTTTCCATTTCGAATACCCCGGCAGGACCGTTCCACAATACTGTTTTTGAAGTGCTGATAACTTCTTTGAATTTTACGATAGTCTCCGGACCCACATCCAGACCCATCCAACCATCTTTGATGTTTTTGGTCAGGCAAATTTCAGTGTTGGCATCGTTTGCAAATTTATCAGCAGCCACACAATCGGTTGCAATTACCAGGTTCACACCTTTCGCTTTTGCTTTTTCGATAATGTTTTTCGCCATTTCCAGGTAATCATCTTCACACAGCGATGCGCCGATATTTCCTCCCATTGCTTTTACAAAAGTGAAAATCATACCGCCACCGACAATCAGGTTATCCACTTTGTTCAGCATATTTTCGATGATGGTGATTTTGGTTGAAACTTTAGCGCCGCCCATAATGGCTGTCATCGGACGTTCAGGGTTGGCAACCACTTTATCCAGGCTGGCAACTTCACTTTCAACGAGGTAACCGAACATTTTGTCGTTTGGGAAAAATTGAGCGATTACGGCAGTTGAAGCGTGTGCGCGGTGTGCAGTCCCGAAAGCATCGTTAATCCAGCAATCGCCCAGCTCAGCCAGTTTCCCTGCGAAAGCTTCGTCGCCTTTTTCTTCTTCTTTGTGAAAACGAAGGTTTTCCAGCATCAAAACTTCACCCGGTTTCAGGGCAGCAGCTATGGTTTTCACTTCGTCGCCGATACAATCCGGGGCAAGTTTCACCTCAACACCCAGCAGGTCGGCGAGGTGTTTGCGCAAATGTTTCATGGAATATTTATCTTCCGGCCCGTTTTTCGGACGCCCAAAGTGAGACATAATAATGGGAGAACCACCCGCTTCGATGACCTTTTTAATTGTCGGGACAGCGGCAGTCATACGGGTATCGTCCGTAATCTCGAAATTTTCATTCAGCGGCACGTTAAAATCCACACGGATCAATGCCTTCTTACCTTTAAAGTTGTAGCTGTTAATTGTTTGCATTTTATCGTTTTTTATGAGTTTCAGAAAATTAATCAAAGATAAAAAATTAATTTCGTCTCAAACCCATGTAAAATTCAGGCTGATTGAATTTAATGTTGCCGTAACCTCGGTTTTAAACGAGAAACCGCTATTTTTGGGACATGTTTTTTCGCGATGTAATAGGACAGGATGAGGTAAAAAAGCGGTTGATCCGTTCGGTACAGGAAGAAAGGGTGAGCCACGCGCAACTGTTTGCAGGCCCCGAGGGGACTGGTAAACTCGGACTGGCGCTGGCTTATGCGCAATACATTTCGTGCCACAACCGCAGCGAAACCGATTCGTGCGGAACCTGCCCGTCGTGCCACAAATACCAAAAACTGGCGCATCCCGACTTGCACTTTGTTTTTCCCGTTTTTAATTCGCCCAAATATAAAAACCCGGTCAGCGACGACTTTATCAAAGAGTGGCGCGAAATGGTGCTGAAGAACCATTATTTTAACCTCAGCCAGTGGCTCGGTTTTATCGACGCCGGGAATGCACAGGGAACAATTTACGAGCGGGAAAGCGATTCCATTTACCGAAAACTGAACCTGAAATCGTTCGAAGCAGAATTTAAGGTGATGATTATCTGGCTACCCGAAAAAATGCACCCCAGTTGTTCGAACAAGTTGCTGAAACTGATTGAGGAACCGCCCAGCAAAACCCTGTTCCTCCTGGTTTCTGAGGATGAAGAATCGATCATCTCTACCATTCGTTCCAGGGCACAACTGATCACAATTCCTTTTATCGATAAACAATCGTTGAAAAATGCGCTGTTAAAAACAGAGGGAGTTGAACCGGAAACCATTGCCGACGCCGTTCATCTTTCCAACGGAAGTTTTATAAAAGCGCTGGAATATTTAAATCCCGGCGAAGACGAAACGTTCTTTTTTGCAAAATTCCAGGAAATGATGCGGTTTTCGTATTCCCGCGAAGTGTTGCAACTGATTAACTGGGCGGAAGAAATGGCCCAGATTGGCCGCGACAAACAAAAGGCCTATTTCAGTTTTGCACTCCGGCTCATCCGCGAATATTTCGTGATGAACATAAAACGCAGCAACATTGTCTATTTGAAAAAAGAAGAAAAAGAATGGGGTCAGCGTTTCGCACCGTTTATCAACGAGCGGAACATCATTCCGTTTGCAAAGGAATTTGAGCTCGGTATCCGGCATATTTCAATGAACGGGAACCCCCGGATTATTTTTCTCGATACCGCATTACGAATGGTAAGGCTCATCAAACGATAGAACGCCGTTTATTTTCCAGCGCCCGGGCACCGTTCCGGCCACGCAGTTATATAGATTCTGTTTAAAATGAACCCGATAAATTTTCAGAATGGTATTAATCATTATTTTTGTGCTGGCAACACAACTTGTTTTCAGTTTTTTATGAATGGAAACCGGTGTTGTTTTGAATAATTGAATATGGAAAATATTGATACGATAGAAAGAGGTATCTGTAAATCGCCGTCGGGATGTTGCGCCAAACTAAACGTGACCGACTGGCTAAAAGATATTAAAATGGTTGGGCAAACGGATGACGATATTGTCGAAGTCCGGTTTAAAAATACACGCAAAGATTACTACCGCAATGTAAATAACCTGAAGTTAAACGTAGGCGATTTGATTGCCGTGGAAGCGAATCCGGGACACGACATCGGAATTGTTTCCCTGATGGGCGAGTTGGTAAAAGAACAAATGAAAAAACACAAGGTGAACTTTGTGAACGGCGATTTCAAAAAAGTTTACCGCAAAGCCAAATCGGTGGATATCGACAAATGGAAAGAAGCCATTTCCATGGAACATCAAACCATGATCCGCTCCCGGCAAATTACTGCCGAACTCAGGTTGAACATGAAAATTGGCGACGTAGAATATCAGGGCGACCGTACCAAAGCTATTTTCTATTACATCGCCGACGAACGTGTGGATTTCCGCCAGCTTATAAAAGTGCTTGCCGAGACTTTTCATATCCGCGTAGAAATGAAACAAATCGGCGCACGGCAGGAAGCCGGCAGAATTGGCGGGCTCGGACCCTGTGGGCGCGAACTTTGCTGCGCCTCCTGGTTGAACAATTTTGTATCGGTTACAACCAATTCAGCACGATACCAGGACATTTCGTTAAACCCGCAAAAATTGGCCGGACAGTGTGGCAAATTAAAATGCTGCCTCAATTTTGAGCTGGATTCGTACCTCGATGCTCAAAAAGATTTCCCGTCGAGTAACATTCCGCTGGAGACCGAAAAAGGCACCTATTATTTTCTTAAAGCCGATATTTTTAGCAGGAAATTCTGGTACACCTCGCGGGGAGATGCTCCCTCCGGATTAATAGAAGTTTCGGTGGACCGGGTGAAAAAAATTCAGCAGATGAACAGGGCCGGGAAAAGGCCCGAAAAATTAGTGACAGAAGAAAAAGAAATTCGTAAAAACGAGGCCGAAACTTTCCACAACATGGTCGGACAGGAAGATCTGACCCGCTTCGATCGGCAAAAAGGTCAACCACGGAAAAAGAAACGGCACCACGGCAGAAATGCAAACCGTAAACCAGCAACAAATGAAAACAGTTAAAATCCAGGTTTTAATTGCCGGTTTTTTGTTTGTCCTGATTTCAGCCTGCGACAACACCCGTGTATTCGAAGAATACCGGGTTATCCCGAAAGGAGGATGGCACAAAGATTCGGTCGCCGTTTTTGAGGTTCTGGTGACCAACACCCTTCAAAGCCACAATCTGATGGTAAACGTCAGGAACAAGGTAACTTACAACTACAGCAATTTGTGGCTGTTTATCGAAATAGAACAGCCCGGCGGCACTTTCCTGAAAGATACATTCGAACTTTCGCTGGCCGACCCCATGGGAAAATGGCTGGGCGAAGGGTTCGGCGGATTAAAAACCCGACAGGCTGTTTATCGCCGGAATGTGCGTTTTCCGCAAAGCGGGACCTACCGGGTAAAAATAAAACAGGCAATGCGCGAAGAAATCCTTGAAGGAATTAGCGACATCGGTTTCAGGGTGGAAAAAATTCAGTAAAGTGGGAAAAAACAAATTAGCCAAATTTAAAGAAATGGAAACCTTCGAACATGTGGTTCAGGTTCCGTTCCGATCTCTCCTGGAAAACGAATTTGAGTTAAAAGGAAACTGGGCCTGCCATTTTTTTCAGAACCAGAATCCTGTTGTTTTGGAACTGGGCTGCGGGAAAGGCGAATACACGGTAGAACTGGCAGAGAAAAACCCGCAGAAAAACTTTATCGGGGTGGATATTAAAGGAGCCCGTTTGTGGAATGGCGCCAAAATGATTGCCGAAAAAGGATTAAAAAACGCAGGTTTTCTGCGCACCAACATCGAAATAATTACCCGTTTTTTTGCACCGGGCGAGATTGACGAAATCTGGCTCACGTTCCCCGACCCGCAAATGAAAAAAACCAAAAAGCGTTTAACATCCACCAACTTCCTCGAACAATACCGGAAATTCCTGAAACCCGACGGGATTGTCCACCTCAAAACCGACAGTAATTTCCAGTTCACCTACACCGCCGCTGTAGCCAGGTTAAACGGGTTCGAAATTGTGGCTGAAACAGATAATCTTTATCAATCCGATTTATTGAACGAAACGCTGCAGATTAAAACGTTTTACGAAAAACAGTGGCTGAGCAGGGGAATTACCATCAAATACATCGCTTTCCGGCTTCACACCAATGAATTTGCCGAGCCCGGTATCGAAATAGAAAAAGATGAATACCGCAGTTTTGGCCGCAGCGCGAAGGATATATAAGTGAAATTCCAAAAAGCAAAATCAACGTCAAACCTCAAACAGAAAAATCACAAATATGCTTTGGCGTACGAATTTGAAATTTTGTACATTGCCTTTTGTAATTTATTTGATGCTTGTTTTTGATAATTTGAAATTTGAAACCTGTTATTGATGAGCGACTTTTTTACAAAGGTTTATGAGGTGGTAAAGCAGATCCCGCCCGGCAGGGTGACTTCCTACGGGGCAATTGCCAACTACCTCGGCACCACCGGTTCGGCGCGAATGGTGGGCTGGGCCATGAACGCCGCACACACGTATCACGGATATGTCCCGGCGCACCGGGTGGTCAACCGTAACGGGCTGCTTACCGGCAAACATCACTTCGACACACCCAACGCTATGAAAGAGCTCCTCGAAAATGAAGGAATTCAATTTGAAGATGACCAAATCATCAATTTTGCGGAATGTTTTTGGGATCCGGCCAAAGAGATTAGAGAAGAAAAAAATGGATAACCTCCAATTGCAGGCGTTAACAGTCATACCAATAAATTTCAACCAGAAACGGCATGAAGGCATCAGAATTCGTAAATATCCGTCTTGCCAACCAGCAACTCACCGGAACAAAATTGACCTGCGGGAGAGACATGGTGGAGTGGTTCGCAGCAATACAGGGGCAGGAATACACGCAAACCAAATGGGGAATCGGGTTGCGGCTCCCCGGGGTGACCGATGCCGACATCGAATCGGAATTAACCAGCGGAAATATTTTGAGGACACACTTGCTCCGGCCTACCTGGCACTTTGTTTCGGCCAACGATATCCGCTGGCTCCTCTGGTTAACCGCCCCAAGAGTAAAAGCAGCCAGTAGTTTTATGTGTCGGAAACTGGAACTGGACGAACCACTCTTTCACCGGTGTAATAATATTATCTCAAACCTGCTCCGGGAAAATAAACAGCTTACCCGAAACGAGATCAATGAAAAGTTGAAACAGCAGAAGATTGTCGTCGATGGCGTGCGGCTAAGTTACATCATGATGAACGCCGAGCTCGACGGGATCATTTGCAGCGGAGCCCGGCGTGGAAAACAATTTACCTATGCAATGATGGAGGAAAGGACGCCAAAGTCAAGAATCACCGGAAAAGAAGAAGCTTTGGCCGAACTTGCCAGACGGTACTTTACCAGTCGCGGACCTGCCACAATCAAAGACTTTGCTACCTGGTCGGGACTAACGTTAGCCGAATGCAGGACAGGGCTGAACGAGGTAAAAAAGCTGTTTGAAGAAAAAAACGTGGATGGTGAATTTTACTATTTCCGCCCTGTTGGACCAACATCTGACATTCGTTCCGAAACTGTATATCTGCTCCCGCCGTACGACGAACTTTTTATGGGTTATAAAAACCGCGAGGTTTTTTTTCAGTATAAAAATTCTATATTCCCTGCACCTAAAATGAGTTTCGATTGTGCGATCATGTATCGCGGGCAGGTAACCGGCACCTGGAAACGAACGATCAAAAAAAAGTCGATCGATCTGGCGTATCACTTTTTTCTAAAGCCGGACAAACATCAATGGAAAGAGTTTCAGAATAATATAAACCGGTTTGAAACGTTTAACAGGTTGGGCGTTCAACTTTATTGTATTGAATAAAACAGAATGGTTGAATTTATTTTAAAAAAAATTCGCCACCAACGCAACCGCTTTTCAAAAACCAGCATCAACTATAAATGATTTAAATATCCTGACTGGAAAAAGTGAGTTGGGGTATAAATACAAACAAAAAAGACATATTTATTATTAAAAATGAAAGAAAAAATGAAAAGAAAAACAATGCTTTGGAAAAGTTTATCTGCTTTTGTTTTGGGCTCAGTAGCCCTAACATCCTGCCTCGACGATCCGGAACCGGCTGCGCTGGATGCTGCACCCGATGTGTTTATTCAGAAAATTGTGGAAGACGGTGAAGGAAAATATGCCCTTGCCTTTTGGACACTGGCCAACAAAAATCTTCAGTCGGTTACCGTAAAAGGCCCTGACGACGAAACATTTACACTGGATGAAAATGCAAATAAAACCGTGTTCAGCCTGTTGCCGGAAACAGAAGATTACGTTGATTCTTTACCCGCCGACGGTAATTACGAGTTTACCATAACCAGCACCCAAACCGGAGAAGCGCCGCTAAAAATAACCGACAAACTGGAAGACGACACGCTGGGTACACTGGTCATCGATACGGTTGGATTTGACAACAACAAACTAAAAATTGAATGGGAATCTCTTGATGATGCTGATGGATATTTTGTAAGGCTGTATGACGAATCGGACGAACTGATTTATGCAAGCGCCAATATTGACGACAATAAAACCGATTTCTCTTTTGGTCTTACTGACCAGGGATGGATAGACTCGGCCAACAAAGCCGAAGACGGTGAAAATTACAGGCTCGAATTGTTGAGTATTCTTTATGAATCGACAGCTACTACCAGCAATCAGGATTACAATATCCAGTTTGTTTCAATTGCCTCGGCAACCGTAGTTTGGGAAGAATAATAATTTTGTTTTTTACATTGGGCGCTTCCGGTTGGGAGCGCCTTTTTTTACCCCAAAAATAATCAGGATACAAAAATCTCCGGTCTCCGTTTAATAAATCCGGTTGAATTTCTCTTTCAGAATTATTTTCAGGTCGTCCATCCGAATTTCTTTTCCCAGTTCCTGTTGTATGGAAGTAACTCCAAATGTTAATCCGCAGGGATTGATATAGGAAAAATAACGCAGGTCGGTATTGACGTTCAGGGCAAAACCGTGCATCGTCACAAAACGGCTTACACGAACGCCGATAGCGCAGATTTTTCGGGCGCGTACTTTATGTTCGGCATCGAGCCAGACGCCGGTAGCGCCTTCTTTGCGGCCACCTTTTAAACCAAATTCTGCAATGGTGGCAATAATCGCATCTTCCATCTTTTCAATGTATTCGCGTACGCCTATTTTGTGGTATTCCAAATCAATAATAGGGTACCCCACCAATTGTCCCGGGCCGTGGTAGGTAATGTCGCCACCCCGGTTAATTTTATAGTACGTTGCCTCTATTTTTTTCAGGAAATCTGCGTTGGCCAGCAAATTACTTTCGTCTCCGCTTTTCCCAAGGGTATAGACATGCGGATGTTCTACCAGCAAAAAGTAGTCTTTTGCCGAAGGGTTTCCCGAAGAACGTTTGTCGGCAATCACCTCAGCCAGTAACTCTTCCTGGTAATCCCAGCACTCTTTGTAGT
>CAYWBV010000051.1:0-1138 GCA_964455785.1 uncultured Maribellus sp. | reverse complement strand
AATTCTTCAGGCATTTACATGTTCTTCTGCCCTGTACGAACTGCGCACCAGCGGCGAACTTTCCACAAACTTAAATCCTTTTTGTAACCCTATTTTCCGGTATTCGGCAAATCTTTCGGGCTGAATATATTCCACCACCGGCATATGTTTTAATGTAGGCGCCAGGTACTGTCCGATGGTCATCACCTTACAGCCGGCCTCCAGCAAATCGTCCATGGTCTGAAGGACTTCTTCGTGGGTTTCGCCCAGTCCGAGCATAATCCCCGACTTGGCAACTTTATAGTTTTTTGCCACATACCTCACCACATCGAGGCTCCGGCGATACTTCGACGCAAACCGCACAAACGGGGTTAAACGCTCCACTGTTTCCAGGTTGTGCGAAATCACTTCCGGGCTGGCGTCGATAACCTGCTGGATCAACGCTTCGTTGCCCCGGAAATCCGGAATTAAAACTTCTATTCTCGTATCGGGATTGACCCGCTTTACTTCGCGGATGGTGCGTGCCCAGATTTCAGCGCCCTGGTCGTCCAAATCGTCCCGATCAACCGAAGTAATCACACAATGTTTTACGCCCATAATCCGCACCGACTCAGCTACCTTTTCCGGTTCCTTTAAATCGGGCGCCAGCGGTTTGCCGCTTTTTACCGCGCAAAATTTACACCGGCGGGTACAAATATCGCCCAAAATCATAAATGTAGCTGTACCGCGGTTCCAGCAGTCGCCTATGTTGGGACAGTTGCCGCTGGTGCATATCGTGTGGAGTCCGTGCTGTTCAACAAGATTTTTTACTTTGGAGTAACTCTCCCCTTTTGGCATCTTCATCTTCATCCACTTCGGCAGTCGCTGCCTGTCTTTCAACTCATGTGCCATATCGATAAAATATTTTTCTGCAAAAGTAAGTTTTAATGCCGGAAGTAAAAAGTCAAAAGTAAAAACTTGCCAAAAGAACCGTTCTTTGCTTTTGAGTGTTATTTTTGTTGTGAATTAAAAACGGAGGATGAAGTATTTCTGCATCATATTATGGATTGGGTTGTGGGTAAATACCCTTTCGGCGCAACAGGTTCAACCGCCCAAACCAACCAATGCGCAACTGGCCCTTGTCTATTACAATGCACGGGATTTTGAAAAAGCCGTTCCG
>CAYWBV010000050.1:8351-17742 GCA_964455785.1 uncultured Maribellus sp. | reverse complement strand
GGTTCGAACCAGGTGGTTTTTGGCGGCATAATATTTCCGCTGTCGGCAATACTGATAAGTTGCTGCATGGAAACCGGGAAAAGCGCAAACGCAGCTTTCATTTCGCCCGAATCCACCCTGCGTTTGAGTTCGCCCAAACCGCGGATACCGCCAACAAAATCGATTCTTTTTGAAGTTCTTAAATCGGTTATGTTCAGAATGGGGTCGAGTACCTGCTTCGACAAAACAGTCACATCAAGAACTCCAATTGGATCAGCATCGTCGTAAGTTCCGTTCTTTGCCGTTAATTTGTACCAGTTTCCGGCGAGGTAGAGGCTAAACTCATGCAACTTTGAAGGTTTGTAAATTTCGGCGCCCATTTTCTCCACCACAAATCCTTTTGATAATTCAGTGAGGAATTCGTTGTCCGGTAAACCGTTCAAATCTGTTACCAGCCGGTTGTAGTCGATAATCTGCAATTGGTTGTCGGGGAAATGAACAGCCATAAAAAAGTTATATTCTTCGTTCCCTGTATGATTAGGGTTTTGCGCTGTTTTTTCAATGCCAATCCGGGCAGCGGCAGCCGTTCTGTGGTGTCCGTCGGCAACGTAGGTAAACGGTACTTTTTCAGCAAAAAGCTGTTCAATTTTTTGATTGATTTTGTCGTCTTCAATGGTCCAGAAATGATGGCCAAAACCATCTTCAGCCGTAAAATCGTAATCCGCCTGATTATTCCGAACAATATCTCCGACAATTTTATCGATTTCGGGAACTGCTCTGTAGGCAAAAAATACCGGTTCGATATTGGCATTGAGGTAACGGGTTAAAACCATACGATCTTCCTCTTTCTCGGGCCGGGTCAGTTCATGTTTTTTGATAATTCCGTTTTCATAATCGGCACAGGCGGCGGCGCCCACAATTCCGTACTGTGTGCGGCCATTCATCGTTTGTGCATAGATGTAATATTTGGGTTTATCGTCCTGCAACAGCCAGCCTTTTTCGCGGAAAAACCTGAAGTTTTTGACCGCCTGGTTGTAAACCGTTTCCGAGTGAACATCATCTGTCCCCGGACAATCGATTTCAGCCTTTGTAATATGCAGCAGCGATTTTTCATTTCCGAACGCCATTTTCGCGGCTTCTTCCGAATTCATTACATCGTAAGGAAGACATGCCAGTTCTTCTGCAACTTCTTTGGGTGGCCGCAGCCCTTTAAACGGTTTTATGATTGCCATATTTTGAATTGAATTTAATGTTCGTAAAACTATAAAAAATTATTCTTAACCTTTTCCTTCCGGTAAAGTCATATTTTCTGAGTTCCTCTGTTCGTTTTTTTACCCGGTTACTTATTCACCTGACAGGCGGTGACCCCTTTTTCAAAAAATTCCACAATCTGCTCGGCGGCAGCAACTCCAGCATTTGTGTTGGCCTCTTCGGTTTGGGCGCCGGCTTTTTTGGGCGTAAAAAAACAGCGGTCTTTAAATTTTTCGGAAAACTCAACCACGCGGTCCGGAGCAATATCCGACAGGTACTTTATTCCCGGCTTTTCCGACATGATTTGAATTAAGTCTGTTTCGTTAATTACCTCTTTCCGTGCAGTATTTATCAGGACACTGCCATCTTTCAGGTGTTTCAGCACTTCGTAACTTACCGATCTGATGTGTTCTGCCCTTGCAGGTACGTGAATGGAAACCACATCGCTTTTGGCATACAATTCTTCGAGCGAAGAGGTAACTTTTAAACCTATAGCTGCCGCTGCTGCCTTACTGTAACGAGTATAAACAATCACTTTCATTCCCATTGCCCGTGCAATACGAAAAACATTACGCGCCACAAAACCAAAACCATGCAAACCCAGTGTACGCCCACGCATCTCGCGGCCTGGCTTTCCGCTAAACATTTCCCGAAGGCCGAAAATGGCCATTCCAATGGCGAGTTCGGCTACGGCGTTGGCATTTTGACCCGGCGTATTCATTACCACTACTCCACGTTGCGTTGCCGCATTTAAATCCACATTATCGTAACCTGCACCTGCCCTGACTACAATTTTCAGGTTCTTTGCCGCCCGAAATACTTCCTCGTCAAAAACATCGCTGCGTATAATAATGGCATCTGCTTCGGTAACCGCATTTAAAAGTTCCTGTTTCACAGTATAATTTTCTAGTCGGTTAACACTATAGCCTGCTTTTTCAAAAATTTTACTGATTTTTTTTAGGGCAAACGGGGCAAATGGTTTTTCAGTGGCAATCAAGATTCTTCTCATAACTCAAATTTTGTTTCAAAAAAAATGCAGGATTTTTGTCCTGCATTTCCTTTCTATTTTGTTTTCGCGAATTCCTGCATGGACCCGACAAGCGCTTTAACACTGTCTATGGGCATTGCATTATAAATGGAAGCCCTGAACCCGCCAACCGAACGGTGGCCTTTTAACCCAACCATTCCTTTGGCGCTGGCAAAATCGTTAAACTCTTTTTCGAGTTCAACATATTCAGGAGCCATAACAAACGTCACGTTCATCCGCGAGCGATCTTCCGGATTTGGTACTGTTGGCATAAACAGTTTGTTGCGGTCAAGTTCGTTGTAAAGAATCGCTGCCTTTTCGATGTTTACTTTTTCCATCGCCTCTACACCGCCGTTTTCCTTTAACCAAATCAAAGTCTGAAGACATCCGAATACGGCCAGCGTTGAGGGTGTATTAAACATCGACCCGTTTTCAATGTGGATTTTGTAATTCAGGATAGTAGGGATCACCCGCTCCACTTTTCCCAGTGCATCGTCTTTTACAATCACCAACGTTGCCCCCGAAGGACCGAGGTTTTTCTGGGCGCCGGCATAAATCAGGCTGTATTTTGAAACATCGAGGGGACGGCTGAAAATGTCGGAAGACATATCGCCAACCAGTGGCACTGCTACATCGGGGTCGCTTAATATTTCAGTTCCGAAAATGGTATTATTGGTTGTAATGTGAAGATATTCTGCATCAGCCGGTACTGAATACTTTTTGGGAATGTAGTTAAAATTGGCATCTTTCGACGAAGCAACTTCAACAACTTCGCCCAGCAATTTCGCCTCTTTGATGGCTTTCGAGGCCCATGAACCGGTGTTCAGATAAGCTGCTTTTTTGTTCAACAGATTGTAGGGAGCCATTAAAAACTGGGTACTGGCGCCGCCCTGAAGGAAAAGAACGGAGTAGCCGTCGGGAACCCGTAAAAGTTCTTTTACCAACGCCTGCGCCTGATCCATTACGGCCACAAACTCTTTGCTCCGGTGAGAAACTTCCATAACCGAAAGCCCTGTCCCGGCGAAATTCATTACCGCTTCGGCTGTTTTTTTCATTGTAAATTCGGGCAAAATTGATGGCCCTGCGTAAAAATTGTGCTTTTTCATACTTACAACAATTTAAGGTGAATTTTAAATACCATTTCGTTGCAAACTCCAGTTCAAAATAACTGATTAGTTGATGGTTTGCAGATGAGAAAAATCAATATATCATTTAAAAATTTGAGTTTAAAAACATTAACCAACAACAAAACAGTCTGATCAAAATCATTTGCTGATTTATTCCGCTTTTTAATGTTTCGCTGTCAACTGTCTATCTTTTGCAAATTTATTCGATTCTGAATAGGAAAACCATTTTTTAAAAAAAGAATATAATCCAGTAATGATTATTTAAAAATGGTTTAAATAGCGTGCGTTAACCCAACAAAAAAAGCCATCCGAAAAAACAGGATGGCCGTCTAAGATTTTATGGTGTTGCACTAAATAAACGGCAGTTTTACTACTTCTGCCGGAATATTTTTATTTCTGATTTTAACAAAAATCATGGTTCCGAAAGCAGCGTATTCTTTGGCGACATAGCCCATCCCGATTCCTTTATTTAATACTGGCGACATGGTTCCCGAAGTTACAATACCAATTACCGAACCTTCGGCGTTAACGAGTTCGTAGCCGTGGCGGGGAATAGCCTTTTCAAGCATAACAAAACCTCTCAGCCTGCGCGAAACGCCTTCTGTTTTTTGCATCGCTAAAAACTCCCGATCGATAAACTTACGTCCGTTGTTGAATTTGGTAATCCACCCCAGTCCTGCTTCAATGGGCGAAGTAGTATCGTCGATATCATTTCCGTAGAGACAGTAACCCATTTCGAGGCGTAATGTGTCGCGCGCGCCCAAACCAATTGGTTTTATCCCGAATTCAGCACCGGCTTCAAAAATGGTTTTCCACATTTTTTCCGCCACATCGTTATAAAAATAGAGTTCGAAACCTCCGGCGCCGGTATAACCGGTTGCCGAAATAATAACATCATCAAATCCGGCAATTTTCCCGGTAACGAATGTATAAAATTTGATTTCAGAAAGATCGATTTCAGTCAGTTTTTGAAGTGTTGCCATTGCCTTTGGCCCCTGAATAGCCAACTGGCTGATTTTATCGGAAGCATTTTCCAGTTCGGCGCCGCAGTCGTTTTGACTGACAACCCAGTTCCAGTCTTTTTCGATGTTGGAAGCATTCACCACCAGTAAATATTTTTCCTGTCCATAATAATACACCAGCAAATCGTCAACAATGCCTCCTTTTCCGTTAGGGAAACAGGAATATTGAGCCTGCCCCGGGGTTAATACCGAAGCGTCGTTCGAAGTGAGCTTTTTCACCAGTTCCAGGGCATTGGGGCCTTTTATCCAAAATTCGCCCATGTGCGACACATCAAAAACACCCACGTTGTTGCGCACTGTCATGTGTTCGTCACGAATTCCGCTGTACTCGATGGGCATTTCGTAACCCGCAAATTCAACCAGTCTGGCGCCTGCCTTTTTATGTATTTCATTAAATGCTGTTAACTTCATCTCAAAATATTAATTGGTTACGCAAAACTAACCATTCAAATAAAGCCTGCAAATGAATTTTATCAGAATTATCAGCGAACATTTTATCAATAATTCGTTATATTTCGCCATTTATTTAAGTACTATGGAAAAAAACACAAAACCGCTTAAACTGGAATACCTCGATGAAATTTCAGCAGGAGATATTCAGTTTAAAAAAGACTTAATAAAAATTTTCCTGAACCAAATCCCAGAGTTTATTTCGAACATGAAAAAATTTTATGCCGACAACGATCTTAAGGCTTTGGCTAAAGAAGCGCACACCGCAAAATCGTCGGTTTTGATTTTTGGCATGGAAGAAACCGGGGCATCATTAAAAAAACTTCAGCTTTTTGCAGAAGAAAACACACCGGATCCAATTACTGAAATCATTCAATCGGTAGAACTGGAGCTGGAAAACATGTCAAAATTACTGTTTGAGTTTGTTCAGTCATGAATGAATTATCATGTTAAATGAAACCATCGGCTGGATCGGAAACATCTTGTTTGCTGTATGCGGAGTACCTCAGGTAATTAAAACATTCCGATCGAAAAGCGCAAAAGATTTGAGTATTTTATTTCTGTGGCTTTGGCTGGCCGGCGAGTTGCTGACGTTGATTTACATCTTTACTGACGATCTGGAAACAGGCGCTTTGCATATCCCACTCTATTTTAATTATGTGGTTAATATTTTTATGGCCTGTTTCCTGATCTATGCCAAATATGTTTATCCCAAAAAATATTCTTCCGTTAATTTCTAAATACCAACTCGTTATCTTGCGTGTCGATTATAATTGGCCGATCTTTTTGCACCACGCCGGCGAGAATTCGCTTCGACAATTCATTCAGCACATATTTCTGAAGAATCCGTTTAACAGGACGGGCGCCGAAATGCGGGTCGAAACCAACAGTCGCCAGCCATTCCACTGCATTGTCGGTTATTTCAATTTTTAAATCGGTGCCTGCCAATCGTTTTACCACCTGCTGAAACTGTAGCATCACAATTTGAGTTATATCCTTTCTCGAAAGCGGCGTAAACACAATGGTTTCGTCGATCCGGTTTAAAAACTCGGGACGGATGGTCTGACGTAACATTTCGAGCAGCCGGTTTTGGGTCTCTTCGAGGATAACCGCCTGGTTCGATACATTCATGTTTTCAAAACTTTCCTGTATGATTTGCGAACCAAGGTTGGAGGTCATGATAATAATCGTGTTTTTGAAATTCACCGTACGCCCTTTATTATCGGTTAGTCGACCATCGTCGAGCACCTGCAGCAACACATTAAAAACATCGGGATGCGCTTTTTCAATTTCGTCGAACAAAACTACCGAGTAAGGTTTGTGCCGCACTGCTTCAGTAAGCTGGCCGCCTTCGTCATAACCTACATATCCCGGAGGACTTCCGATGAGCCGCGTCACCGAGAATTTTTCCTGGTATTCCGACATGTCGATACGGGTGATCATATTTTCATCGTTGAAAAGATACTCCGCCAGCGCTTTGGCCAGTTCGGTTTTTCCCACACCTGTTGAACCAAGAAAGATAAACGAACCGATGGGTCGTTTTTCGTCCTGCAAACCGGCCCTGCTCCGTCTCACTGCATCCGAAACGGCAACAATCGCTTCGTCCTGTCCCACCACCCTTTTATGAAGTTCATCTTCCATGTGCAACAGCTTTTCCCGTTCGCTTTGTAGCATTTTCGAGACAGGAATTCCGGTCCAGCGGGCTACCACTTCCGCAATATCCTCGGCATCCACCTCTTCTTTAATCAGGTTGCCCCCTTCTTTCATCTGCCCAAGGTCCTCTTTCAGCCGTTCAATTTCACGTTCGGCATCTTTAATTCTACCGTAGCGTAACTCAGCAACACGTTCGTAGTTTCCCTGGCGTTCGGCTTCGTCGGCTTCAAACTTAAAATCCTCTATTTCCGATTTCTTTTTCTGAATAGCATCGATAACCGCCTTCTCCGACTGCCATTTGGCGCGCAACCTCGATTGTTCTTCTTTCAGGTTTGAAATTTCTTCGTGAAGAACCGCCAGTTTTTTATCGTCTTTTTCTCTTTTGATGGCTTCGCGTTCAATTTCCAGTTGTTTGACGCGGCGTTCTATTTCATCGAGCTCCTCCGGTACCGAATCCATTTCCAGACGCAGTTTAGCCGCTGCTTCATCCATTAAATCGATGGCTTTATCAGGCAAAAAACGATCGGAAATATACCGCTGCGAAAGTTCGACAGAGGCAATAATAGCATCATCTTTAATCCGCACTTTATGATGACTTTCGTACCGTTCTTTGATACCCCGCAAAATGGAAATGGCGCTCAGTGTGTCGGGTTCGTCCACATGAACCACCTGGAAACGGCGTTCGAGCGCTTTATCTTTTTCAAAATATTTTTGATATTCGCTTAATGTTGTTGCGCCAATGGCCCGCAGTTCGCCACGCGCCAGCGCAGGTTTCAGAATATTGGCCGCATCCATCGCGCCTTCGCTTTTTCCGGCGCCTACCAGTGTATGGATTTCATCAATAAAAAGAATCACTTCTTCGTTCGACTGCACCACTTCATTTACGACAGCTTTTAACCGTTCCTCAAATTCGCCTTTGTATTTTGCCCCTGCAATCAGTGCACCCATATCAAGCGAAAACACCTGTTTTGATTTCAGGTTCTCCGGGACATCGCCGCGAACAATCCGATGGGCCAGTCCCTCGGCGATGGCTGTTTTTCCTGTGCCTGGTTCTCCAATCAAAATCGGGTTGTTTTTGGTACGACGCGAAAGAATCTGAAGTATACGGCGGATTTCATCGTCGCGCCCAATAACCGGGTCCAATTTCCCGGAACGCGCCCTTTCGTTCAGGTTTAATGCAAAACGGCTGAGCGAATTAAAACGGTCTTCTGCCGTCTGACTGTCAGCTTTTGCGCCTTTCCGAAGTTCTTCGATGGCTTTTTGCAAGTCGCTTTTGGTAATGCCGTTGTCTTTGATAAACCGGCTCACCGAATCATTCCCTTCAGGCAGCGCCAGCAAAATATGCTCTGCCGAAACAAACTGGTCGCCCATTTCCTGGGCAAATGCAAGCGCTTTTTGCAAAACCCTGTTGGAAGCCGAAGAAAGAAACGGCTCTCCTCCGGTAACTTTCGGGTACGACTCGACGATTTTATCGAGGGCCTGCTGAAAAACGGCCATGTTTACGCCCAGTTTTTTCAGAAGAAATCCCACTACATTTTCGGCCGAATGAAGCAGACCTTTTAACAAATGCCCCGGTTCAATAATCTGCTGATTATTTCCCTGGGCCACCTGAAACGCATGTTGAATGGCTTCCTGCGATTTTATCGTAAAATTGTTCAAATTCATAATTCCTTTTATTAAAAAACGTTCTGGTCAACAGACAAATAATAATCCATAATAAACTGATAGACAATATGTCTCAAAAGAATCAATTATCATGAAAGTTTTACAGGAAAGAAGCAAAATAATGAATTTATGGCAGACAAGACGTAAAAAAACAAGGATGACAACCTCATCCTTGTTTTCTTAACCTAACCAAATCTATTCTCTATGAAAAAAACACTTTTATTTTCAAATCCTTTACAAAAATAAGCCAGAAAACAGTTAACACATCTCAATCAAAGTTAAAGAATGTTAATAGTTCATTTTCAAAAAGATAAATAACAATCCAACTGACTTTTCCAATCGTTCAATTTTTTTTAAAAATTCACAGGGTATTCAAGTTTGAAAGATCAATTTATGGATTCAATTTTTCAAACCTGTACAATTACATATGTGAATCAAGGTTTATAACGTAAAATAAAAGGGGAAAAGCGTTGATTCAGAAATAAACTGTTAGGTAAACTCCTATAAAAGTTTCAATTATAAAAAAAATAGAATTACTTTAGCAACCCGAAATTTTCGTGATTTAATTCAATTATAACTAAAAAATACAATTTTATGGCAAAGCATGTATATACCTTTGGAGCAGGAAAAGCTGAAGGTAAAGCTGACATGAAAAACCTCCTCGGAGGCAAAGGGGCTAACCTTGCAGAAATGAATTTAATTGGAGTTCCGGTGCCGCCGGGATTTACCATTACAACGGAAGTTTGTACGATGTACAACGAACAGGGTCAGGTGGCCACATTTGAACTAATCAGGCCGGAAGTTGAAGCTGCCGTTAAGCTGGTTGAAGAATTAACCGGTACCGGGTTCGGCGACAAAGAAAACCCGTGCCTGATGTCGGTACGTTCGGGTGCAAGGGCATCCATGCCGGGAATGATGGATACCGTTTTAAACCTGGGGATGAACGACGTAGCGGTGGAAGCTATCTCGAAAAAATCAGGAAATTCGCGTTTTGCCTGGGATTCTTACCGTCGTTTTGTACAAATGTATGGCGACGTGGTGATGGAAATGAAACCCGCCAGCAAAGAAGAAATCGATCCTTTTGAAGAAATAATCGAGGAATTAAAAGAAGAAAAAGGAATCCACTTAGATACCGATTTTACAACTGAAGATTTAAAAGAGCTGGTTATCCGCTTTAAAGCCGCTGTAAAAAAAGTTACAGGGAAAGATTTCCCGAC
>CAYWBV010000050.1:0-8251 GCA_964455785.1 uncultured Maribellus sp. | reverse complement strand
CAGGGTGAAGACGTGGTTGCCGGTATCCGCACACCACAGCAAATCACCCTCGAAGGTTCGAAAAGATGGGCCGCTCTTCAGGGAATCAGCGAACATGACAGGGCGACCAAATATCCTTCGCTCGAAGAAGCGCTACCCGAAATGTACCGCCAGTTAAACGATACCCAGCAAAAACTGGAAGACCATTATAGCGACATGCAGGATCTCGAGTTTACTATCCAGGAAGGCAAACTATGGTTGTTGCAAACCCGTAACGGAAAACGTACCGGCGCTGCGATGGTAAAAATTGCTGTTGATATGCTGGAAGAAGGCCGGATTAACGAAAAAACCGCATTACTGCGTATCGACGCCGGCAAACTGGACGAATTGTTACACCCGGTATTTGAAACTTCGGCAATGAAAGTGGCCAATGTTTTGGCGAAAGGTTTGCCTGCATCGCCGGGAGCCGCCACCGGACAAGTGGTTTTCTTTGCCGATGAAGCCGGAAAATACCCGGAATCTATTTTGATTCGTGTTGAAACATCGCCCGAAGACCTTGAAGGTATGCACATTGCCAAAGGTATTTTAACCGCCCGCGGAGGTATGACTTCACACGCCGCCGTTGTTGCGCGCGGAATGGGGAAATGTTGCGTTTCCGGCGCAGGCGCTGTTAAAATCAATTATAAAACGCGGATTATGACCATCGACGGGAAAGAATTCAGGGAAGGCGACTGGGTTTCGCTGAACGGAACCACCGGCGAAGTTTACGAAGGTAAAGTGGCCACCATGGATCCTACGTTGAGCGGAAATTTCGCTAAAATTATGGAACTGGCTGACAAATATACCCGGATGTCGGTACGTACAAACGCCGATACACCCAACGATGCAAAAGTAGCCCGCGAATTTGGCGCACAGGGAATCGGGCTCTGCCGCACCGAACACATGTTTTTTGAAGGCGAAAGAATTAAAGCCATGCGCGAAATGATTCTGGCCAAAAAAGAAGTCGATCGCCGTAAAGCATTGGATAAACTGTTGCCCTACCAACGTGAGGATTTTGAAGGAATTCTGAAAGCAATGGAAGGTTATGGCGTTACCATCCGTTTACTTGATCCGCCACTGCACGAATTTGTTCCGCACGAAGAAGCCAATCAAAAAGAAATGGCCGATGAAATGGGTATTTCTGTGGAAAAAGTAAAAGCTCTGGTAGATGATTTACATGAATTCAACCCGATGTTAGGTCACCGGGGTTGCCGGTTGGGAAATACTTATCCTGAAATTACCGAAATGCAGGCAAGGGCAATTATTGAAGCTGCTGTTAACCTGAAACAAAAAGGTGTGGATGCACGCCCTGAAATTATGGTACCACTGATTGGCACTGTAAAAGAATTAAAACTGCAGGCCGATATTATTCACGAAACCGCCAAAAAAGTTTTCGAAGAAAAAGGAGCAACCTGCGACTACATGGTTGGAACCATGATTGAAATCCCGCGCGCGGCCGTTACGGCTGACAAAATTGCCGAAGTTGCCGAGTTCTTCTCTTTTGGAACCAACGACCTTACCCAAATGACTTTTGGATACTCGCGCGACGATGCCGGTAAATTTTTACCCGTTTATATCGAAAAAGGTATCCTGAAAAACGACCCGTTCCAAATCCTCGACCAGGAAGGCGTTGGCCAGTTGGTAAAAATGGGTGTTGAAAAGGGCCGCAGCGTAAAAGCCAAACTTAAAGTAGGTATTTGTGGCGAACATGGCGGCGAACCTTCGTCGGTAATGTTCTGCGACAGCGCTGGGATGGACTACGTTAGTTGTTCGCCTTACCGCGTGCCGATTGCAAGGGTTGCTGCTGCACAGGCCAACCTGAAAAAATAAAGTTCACAAGAAAAAATAGAATAAAGCTGTTCATACGATAAATGGGCAGCTTTTTTTTATGATTTTGATTTCAGTTAAACCTTTTATTAAAAAAATAATCTTACGGAGTATCTTGTTTCCTTTCCGGAAGATGAATCAGCCGGAAACAAAAGTACAGAACGAAAAACATAAAAAAGCGTTGAGAAAATTCCACAGATCGCCGGGAGACGGAGACTGTGGTCACGGATGAAACAACAATAGTTTGTATATTTACACGTTCAACATTACATTCAAAATAAAATCAAACCTAATAATAAAATAGTATGGAAACCAAAAGAGAATTTTTAAAAAAACTCGGTTTATTAACCGTAGGAGGAATGGTAGGGGGCGTGATTTCGCCTGCAACGGCATCGGAAACCAAAAGTAATTTATTTGCTCCGAAAAAAAGTATCGGGTTGCAGACCTATTCACTGGGAAAAGAGCTGACCGAAGATGTTCCCGGCGGATTAAAAAAGGTGGCGCAGATTGGTTACAGCACCATCGAACCGGCAGGTTACCGCGAACGCAAAATGTATGGTTTTGAAATGACCGAATTCCGCAAAATAGCGGAAGATGCCGGGTTAAAAGTTACCGGTTCGCATGTTAACCCGCCCGTTCGGAAGTATTCGGGCGAAAACAAAAACGAGATCGCCGATTTCTGGAAGGCTGCCGTGGAAGACCACGTGAAGTGCGGCGTAAAAACCATTGTTCAGCCAGGAATGCCAACCATTGACAACCATGATGACGCAGCCATGGTTTGCGAAGTGTTTAACCAGGCCGGAGAAATTGCCAAAAGCGCCGGCATCCGTTGGGGATACCACAACCACAGCGGCGAGTTTAAACGGATTGTCAAAGAAGGCAGTGCAGGCAGTGGCCAGCAGCGCGGACCGGCGGGCGATGTGGTTTACGATTTGATGCTTAACGGGACCGACTCTAAACTGGTGTTTTTTGAAATGGATGTTTACTGGACGGTGATGGGACAAAATGACCCGCTCGAATATTTTGCAAAATATGCGGGCCGGTTCCCGGTGCTTCATATTAAAGACCGTTCGATACTTGGCAAATCAGGGATGATGAATTTCGAAAACATCTTTACCGCAGCATACAAAAACGGGCTGGATGAATTTTATGTGGAACTGGAAGGAATAAGGGAAGGAATGACCCAGTTTGAAGGAGTGAAACATTGTTTCGATTACCTGAACAATGCACCATTTGTAAAATAACAATTCAAATCGAATAGTAGTAAAAAGCGGGCGTCCGGTCAAAAGGCGCCTGCTTTTTTTTAGGCAACCCCGGATTGCGGACCAATCAAAAACTGTTTTTAAGCTGAATATCGGTTGAAAACAACATGGCAGTTTCAATTAATGCCAAATGCGAGTATGCCTGTGGAAAATTTCCAAGTAACCTTTTGGTTTCAAAATCAATGTCTTCGCTAAACAGCCCCAGGTGATTGCTGTACGAAAGCAGTTGGTCGAAAAGGGTCCTGGCTTCTTCCCGGTCCCCGATTTTAAACAGCGCCTGTATCATCCAAAAGGTACAAATGGTAAACGATGACGAAGGCACACCAAAGTCGTCGCGATTTTTATACCGGTACATCAACCCATCGCGGCTAAGTTCTTTTTGCGTGGCTTTTACCGTGCTCACAAACCGCGGGTCAGCGGCATCGATAAATCCAAACGTTTCCATCAGCAAAGTGGAAGCGTCCAAATCGTCGGTTCCGTAGGCTTGTGTAAACGACTGAACCTTTTCGCTCCAGGCGTTTTGCAGGATATCTTTCTGAATAGTATCCCTCAGCCGCGACCACTTTAATTTGTATTCATTGCGTTTAATCAACCCTGCCACTTTTACCGCCCTGTCAACGGCCACCCAGCACAGGAGCTTTGAAAATGTAAAATGCCGTTGTTCGGTCCTGATTTCCCAGATACCCCGATCGGGTTTTCTCCAGTTGGTTTTGACAATCCTGACAATACTTCGTGTGATAGTCCACAATTCCTCGCTATTTTGCAGCGAAACGTCAAAAAGACTGAACTGCTGGTAAATCACGTCCATCAGGATACCATAAATGTCATGTTGTTTCTGTTTGTAGGCGGCATTTCCAACCCTTACCGGCGCGCTGTTTTCGTATCCCGAAAGGTGGCTTAACACTCTCTCTTTTAAGTTCTTTTGTTTGTTAATGCCATACATGATTTGTATTTTCTCGTCCTTGTCGGGAACAACATCAATCATAAAACCCATAAATCGTTCGGCAATACGCCAGTGGCCGATGGTAGTCATTATCTTGATCACCATCGAGGCATCGCGCAGCCAGCAGAAACGGTAGTCCCAGTTTCTGATTTCGCCGGGTGTTTCAGGCAGCGATGTTGTTGCAGCGGCCAGTACTGCCCCCGATCGGTCGAAGCTCAAAAGTTTTAACACCAGCGCGCTTCGTTGTACCTCGTCGTTATAGCGGCTGAACCGGTGTGTTTCTTCGCTCCAGTTTAACCAGTAAACATTGGTGCGCTGTAGTTTCAGGTACGAACGTTCGATGGTTTGCTCCAGTATTTTCTGGTTGTAGCTTATCAGGAAAAAAAGGTCGTTAACCAGCGTTACTTCCTCGCCGCTGATTACCTTTTTTTTATCGAGATTGGTGTAAAGATACAGTGAGTCGTACGTTCCCTGGAAAGTATGGCTTTTAATGTATTCGTTGTTGGCCCGGGTTACGGTTTTCTTTTCAGCATATTCAAGCTGCGGGTTATATTTTACCCTGAATTTCGGGGCGCCGTTTTTTAATTTGATATAACGGATAAAATCGGGTGGCGCATACAACTGGTCCTTCCCGTTTTTTAGGCGGTACCGGGGCATAAAATCGATAATCTCAAAACTGTCAGAACCGTTGGAAACGACGGTTGAAAGAATATTGGTCTTGGGAATATATTTTTGGACTGCCGTATAACTGTCATCGGTAAGAATCCCGAAACTGCCTCCCTTTTCCTTATCCAGCAGCGAAGCAAATACCGAGGCAGAGTCAAACACCGGAAGACACATCCATTCCACCTCTCCTGTCTTCGAAATCAGCGCTGCACTTGTGCAGTTTCCAACAATACCATAATCCAGATTTGCCTTCATCGATACCTGCCTTTCTTTAAAAAATTTTGACTTTCGGGTTATTTTCCGTATAATACCTCACGAACAAATATAAAAAAATATGGATCGTTTTTTAATTATTTCCAACAGATTACCGGTACAAATTCAAATACAGGACGAAAACATCGAGGTAGTTCCCAGTGTTGGCGGGCTTGCCACGGGTATGGTTTCGGTGAGCAAATCTTTTAGAAGCAGTTGGATTGGCTGGTCAGGAGTAAATCGGAAAAAGATGACCCACGAACAGACAAAAAAAGTTGATGCAGCTTTGTTAACCGAGAACTGTATCGATGTTAACCTCACCCGGGAGGAAGAGGAGTTGTATTACGAAGGATTCAGCAATAAAACCCTCTGGCCCCTGTTTCATTACTTTAGTCAGTTTGTCGAATATCACGAAGAACAATGGAAGGCCTATCAGCAGGTAAACCGGAAGTTTGCCGATAAAATTGCGGAAAATATTGGGGGGGTGGATAAGATTTGGATTCATGATTACCATCTGCTGCTGCTCCCGCAAATGATAAAGGAACGTTTTCCCGAGGTTACTATTGGTTTCTTTCTGCACATTCCTTTTCCTTCTTACGAGCTGTTCAGAGTGTTGCCGTGGCGCATGGAAATCATGAACGGTATGCTTGGCGCCGACTTGCTGGGGTTTCATACGTTCGACTATGAAAGGCATTTTATGAGTTCGGTACGCCGGCTGCTCGGGTACGACATCAATATCAACCAGATAAGTTTGCCCAACCGGATGGTTAAAGTGGATAACTTCCCGATGGGAATCGATTACGACAAATTCCACAACGCGGCGCTGGAATCGCAAAAACGGTCGCCGCGCGATAAATCGGAAGTACGAAAGGAACTGGAGCGCTACTCGCTGCTGTACCCCGAAACCCGGTTTATTTTGTCGATCGACCGGCTCGATTATACCAAAGGATTAAAAAAACGGCTGGAAGCTTTTGAATATTTTCTGCAGGAATATCCCGAATACCGCAACATGGTTACGCTGGTACTGCTCGCTGTTCCTTCGCGTGTGGGGGTAGAACACTACCAGCAGATGAAAAATGAAGTGGATAAAATTGTGGGCAGGATCAATGGCGAATTTTCGTCGATCAACCGAACACCGGTCTGGTATTTTTATCGTTCATTGCCTTTTGAAAACTTAGTTGATTTGTACAACTTTTGCGACATTGCCCTGATTACGCCCATCCGCGACGGCATGAACCTGGTTGCCAAGGAATACGTCGCCTCCAAAACCGATGGCCGCGGGGCTTTAATCCTCAGCGAGATGGCCGGCGCCGCCAAAGAGATGAGCGAAGCGCTGCTTATCAACCCGAACGACAGGGCACAAATCGCCGCAGCCATTAAAACCGCGCTCGAAATGACCGACGCCGAACAACTGGACAGAAATACCTCACTCCAGAAAAGATTAAAAAGATACAATGTCGAAAAATGGGCGTCCGATTTTCTGAACGCTCTTGAAAATACACGCCAGACAGAACAAAAGTATCTGGCCAGAAAACTGACCCGCTCCTCCAAGAATCAAATCATCGGGGAGGTGATGAACTCGGATAACCGTATCTTTTTTCTGGATTACGACGGTACTTTGGTCGGGTTTCAGGATAACCCGAAACATGCCCGGCCCGATGAGGAGTTGTACAACATTCTCGACAACCTGGCAACCAGCAACGGAAACAGGGTAGCCCTTATCAGCGGCAGAGACAGGGATACGTTTGACCGGTGGTTTGGAAACCGGCCCTATACCTTAGTTGCCGAACACGGCGTGTGGATAAAACTGCCGGGCGGCGACTGGAAAATGACAGAACCGCTGGATGCCTCGTGGAAAGAAAACATCAGGCCGGCACTGGAGTTTTATGTTGACCGTACACCCGGTTCCTTTATCGAGGAGAAAAATTACAGCCTCGTATGGCACTACCGAAAGTGCGATCCCGAACTGGGGATCAACCGCGCCATCGAGTTAAAAGATGAACTCACCAGCCTGATAACGAACCTCAACCTCGAAATTCTGGAAGGAAGTAAAGTGATTGAAATCAAAAACCACGGTGTCAACAAAGGTCGCGCGGCGCAAATGATACTGCACGCCTCGCCCGCCGAAAAAATTGTAGCCATCGGCGACGATTGGACCGATGAATTTCTTTTTGCAGAGTTGCCTCCCGAATCGGTCACCATCAAAGTAGGAAGAACGAAAACAGTGGCCGCCTGGAAAGTCGAAAATTTTAACGAAGTAAGAGAGCTGCTCATTCAGTTCGGGCATTCGGGGCTGACTTGAAAAACATAGGCCGGAGACGTGGTTAACAGGGTTGGCCACAGAGCAACGGGGGTAACCCACGGGCCTGGAGTTTGTTTTTTATCCGGAAAGGCAGTATTGCCTTTTAAACTTTTTGAGGTTATCCCAGTCAAAAAAACCAACTGTGAATCAATTTATGAAAAGTAAAATCAGTTTCTCTACGCTGCTGAACTGGCTGAAAACGACAGAGATGTTTGCCCGGCCTTCCAGAAAACTGCCTGGGAAATGGAAATTACAGGAGTACTATTTCGAACCCGGGGAGGAGCTGGTGAATGTAAAAGAAAACCAGATGAAAGCGGAAAACCTTTTCTGGGAAATCGAATTGCGGGAAGGCAACCAATACATCCACCGAACCAACCTCACCCTGCCATTCATTACGCAGTTAACCAGCGGGCACTGGAGCCGTTCGCGAAACTTTATCACACTCATCCACCCAAAAGACTTCCGGAATAACGTCGAATTCCAGTTTGCCATCGAAAAAGAAACCCTGAAACTGCTCAAAAAAGATAGGTTTGGAAAAATCGAGTTTTTCGGTTTCTTTCGGAAAACAGAGAACTAACAATCGTCGCAACACTACCAGACCTGCTTTTCCCCTGTTTTTTTATTCTCTTTTTAAAGAAATCGTAATCCTTATAAAAAAGAAAAATGATTAATTTGGCCGTGTCGTAAAACAACTAAATCGAAATCATGATGTCGAAACTGAATTTATTTTTTGCCCTATTGTTTTGCAGTGTAACCGTAGCCCAGGCGCAAACCGACAACGGTGTGATGCGGATGGATGAGTTTAGAAATCCGAAAAAACGCCAGATGATTCAGATACCCGGCTTTGGGGAGTTTCAAACATTAAAGTGCGACTTTCACATGCACACCGTTTTCTCCGACGGGCTTGTGTGGCCCAACATCAGGGTGCAGGAAGCCTGGCAGGAAGGGTTGGATGTGATGGCCATTTCCGATCATATCGAA
>CAYWBV010000049.1:16655-18030 GCA_964455785.1 uncultured Maribellus sp. | reverse complement strand
TGCTTGGCACATTAAAAATCAACCGGTGGATATGCCTGATTGGGGCGATTGCCTTTGCTTTTTCTTCCTATTTTATTATTATCATTGCGGCCGGGCACACGTCAAAGGCTTACGCCATTGGTTATCTGCCGGTTATTGCGGCCGGAATTCTTCTTGCCTACAAAGGGAAAACACTCCCGGGAACACTTTTGTACACTTTCGGGCTGGCGCTCGAAATCGGCGCCAAACATTACCAGATTACCTACTACGGCTTAATCCTGTTTTTTATTTACCTGTTTGTAGAATTTGTCTTTTCGTTGAAGGAGAAACAACTTTCTGCATTTTTTAAAAACTCGCTTTTTCTCCTTGCCGGGACAATTGTGGCGGTTGGAATTAATTTTGCAAGTATCTACACTGTTTACGAATATTCAAAACATTCCATCCGCGGGCCATCGGAGCTTACTTTGGAAAAAGAAAACCGAACCTCCGGGCTCAACAAAGATTATATCGTCAGGTGGAGCCAGGGAATCGACGAAACCATGACCCTTTTAATACCCAACTTTAAAGGAGGCAGTTCCGAAGTCAGCCCCGGCAACAGTTCCGAATCGTACCGGTTAATGCGGCAAAAACGCATCCCGGATTTAAACAAAGGACTCAGCCAAATCCTTTTTTATCATGGCGGAAAACCTGGTACAGAGGGACCTGTTTATGCAGGCGCCATAATGATATTTCTGTTTTTGCTCGGGTTATTTCTTCTGAAAGGAAGATATAAATGGTGGCTGGTTACTGCCACTGTGGTTTCCATCGTTTTATCGTGGGGAAAACATGTGATGCCACTCACTGAATTTTTGCTCGATCATTTGCCTTTTTACAATAAATTCAGGGCCCCGGAAATGATACTGGTGGTTGCTGAATTTGCGATACCTCTGCTTGGTATAGTTGCCCTAAATGAAATTTTCAAAGAAAATTTTAACAAAAAAGAGACTTTCAGAGGGCTGAAATGGTCCTTTATTATCACGGGGGGAATTACTTTGCTTTTCGCTGTTTTGCCAGGGATATTCGATAACTTTTACGCCGAAACAGACTACAATTCATCCGGCAAACTTGTTTTCCCCGATTGGCTGATGCCCGGAATTATAAACGATAGGAAAGAACTATTGAGAAACGACGCACTTCGTTCGTTTTTGCTGATTACACTGGCCGCCATCTTAATTGGGTTGGCATTCTATAAAAATAAGTTGAACCCAAACATGGCACTTTTATTTCTCGGCCTCTTAATTACCGGCGACTTGTGGTTTGTGAATAAACGATATTTAAATGACGATAATTTTGAAAGACCTTCAGAAAAGAACAGCTTTTTTCAGCCCAATGTGGCCGATATCGAAATTTTGAAAGA
>CAYWBV010000049.1:0-16555 GCA_964455785.1 uncultured Maribellus sp. | reverse complement strand
CAGAAAAGAACAGCTTTTTTCAGCCCAATGTGGCCGATATCGAAATTTTGAAAGACAAAGACATCAGTTTTCGGGTACTGCCGTTGAATAATCCGTTTAACAACACGCATTATTCCTATTATCATAAAAATATTATGGGCTACCACGCAGCCAAACTGAGCCGTCCTCACGAACTGATGAATTATTTGCTTGTGGACGAAATGAAGTCGTTATGGGATACTTTACAGCACCAGAAAATACCATCAGTTATGCCCCAGGGATATAAAATTGCCAATATGCTGAATGCACGATATATCATCTATTCCGATAAATTTCCCCCGCTTCGGAACCCGTATGCGATGGGAAATGTATGGTTTGTCGGTAATATCAAAACAGTAAAAAATGCCGATGAAGAACTTGAAGCATTAAAAACTTTCGATCCGACTACCACTGCGCTCGTCGATCAACGTTTTAAACCACTGGTTGCCAATGAAAACTACACGGACGATAAAAGCGGAAAAGTTGAACTGACCGAATATCAGCCCAATTACCTTAAATATTCTTTCAATGCTGCAAATGAGCAGTTTGTGGTTTTTTCGGAAGTGTATTACAGCGAAGGATGGGATGCCAGTATCGACGGGAAACCGGTGCCGCACGTAAGGGTAAACTACATGTTACGCGGATTAACTGTTCCGGCTGGCGAACATACGATCGAATTTAAATTCGAGCCAAAATCATATTACACCGGAAATAAAATTTCGTTAGCGAGTTCCATCCTCCTGATCCTGGTATTTGCCGGTTATATTTTTTCTGAATTCAGGAAAAGAAAGAAAGAGTTATGAACTTACGTCTATCAGCCCCATTTTTTCAGCGCGATGTTTTAGACGTGGCTCCCGAACTTCCGGGCAAAATTTTGGTACGCCGTTTCGACGATCATTCTGTCCGGCGGTTTCAGATTACAGAAGTGGAAGCTTACAGAGGTATGGAAGATTTAGCTTGCCATGCCAGCAAAGGGAAAACAGCCCGTACCGAAGTGATGTTTCGCAAAGGCGGGGTAGTTTACGTTTACCTGATTTATGGAATGTACTGGTTACTCAACGTTGTAACCGGCGAAGAAAACGATGCTTCGGCCGTTCTAATCCGTGGACTGAGGGGAATCTCCGGGCCCGGGAGAGTAGGAAAAGTTCTTCATCTCGACAAATCGTTTTATGGCGAGAACCTTTCCTCATCCGAAAGATTGTGGATTGAGGATTCATCCGAGAAAACAAAAACCGAAACCTCTCCCCGAATTGGCATTCATTATGCCGGCGAACCGTGGATAAACAAACCCTGGCGGTTTATCCTCAAAACATAACTATTTCTATTTCAGAAATAAGACCCTATTTCCCGATAACAAATCTGTCGTACAGCCAAAGCAGAATCATCGCCGAAACAGCCACTCCGGCATACACTATCCATATATTCGATGGGTGATAACTTGTCCAAAGGAAGTGGTTCAGTTCATTTCCTCCCATTCCCAGTTTTTCAGAAGCCAATTTTATAAAATCGTTTTTTGAAAATTCATCCGAAATTTCGGGTAAAATAATTCCCCGTTTAACTACTTCCAGTTGAAGAAGATAAATTTTATCCGCCATTTTTTCGTAAACATCGCCCGAAAGCAGCCCTGCCAGTTGGTGCCCGGCCGCGATAGGAAGAAATGAGGTGCCCATGTAAAGCGCCTTTTTATCCGGCGGGGCAATCCGGCCCACGTATTCTGTAAACTTTGGAGAACTCGCCATTTCACCCAGCGAAAAAATCAAGATTCCAAGCAGGATTAACCATCCGCTTTGATTGGAAAACATAAAGCCAAGGCCGCCCGCCAATACCAGAATTCCTCCCATCATCGCGGCCAGGGGGCGAAAACGCATTACAAAAGCAGAAACTATCAATTGAAAAAGGATAATAAAAAACGAATCCATACTACTTAATGTTACCGCCGTCAACGTGCCGTTTTCTGTTCCGATGGATTCAGCCAGCCAGGGCCAGACCTGATAAATTCCATCGTAAAGTACACTGGTATCGACCCATTGATCGATAAAAACCGGGAAGGAGTAATACAACTGGTTAAAAGCAGCCCAGAACAAAATCATAATGACGAGAAATAACACATATTTCAGGTTCAGCAACACGGTCCGGATATTCAATAAAATCTGGATTATGTTTGTTTTTAATGATGTTTTTTGCGTATTGACTATCGGTTCGCGAAAGAAAAAAAAGGTAATCAGGAAGTTTACCCCAATGGCAAGCATCGACATGTAGAAGACATAGTCCCAGGTTTTTTGCAAAAGTACGCCGGCAATAAACGGCCCGATAAACCCGCCAATATTTACCATCATATAAAAAATGCCAAAACCTATGGAAGAAGTTTCGTCGGTGGTAGTTCTAGAAATCATAGCCGAAATGATTGGCTTAAAAAATGCGCCCCCCACGCAGGTCCACACGAAAGCAAAAAACATCCAGCCAAATGAGTCGAAACTTCTTATCATAAAAAAGCCCGATATATAAAGGGTAAAGGAAAGGTACAGAATCCGTTTGTAGCCCACTTTGTCGGCAATGGCGCCGGTAAACAGCGGCAAAAAATAAAGTAACATCGAACCGGTTCCCATAATAATTCCTTTTTGAGCCTGGGTCAACCCGATTGCGCCTGTATCTTTCGAATTAACGAGATAAAGTGCAAATGCCATATAAAATCCATACCAGGCCCAACGTTCAAACAGCTCGATAACATTGGATGCCCAAAAAGTTTTGTTGTATTTTTTCAATACCGTAACCAGCCCCATATTTTTCATTTTTTTGATACGGGCGAAAGGTAATAAAAACGACAAAAGTCGAAATAAAATTATAATGCAAAATCTTCGAGGAAAATGGTCATTAAAATAATAATCATGATAATTACAAAAAGCATAATAAAAAATCCGATAACGCCAATTTTAAACCCTTTTTTGATTTTAGCCTGTTTGGTAATGGCAACCAACTGATCTATCGATTTTGCCAGGTTGTATGGCGCTTTCTCATTTTTAACGATGTAGTCGGCCGCGCCGAGCCGCATTAATTTAACAGCAACCTCAACGCTGTTTTGCCCGCTTAAAAAAATAAAATCAATATCCGGACGCTCCTCTTTCACTTTTTTCATCAGATCCAGACTGTTAATCCCTTCATAGAAATAATCCAAAACGATTAAATCCGGGTTCAAATGTATCATTTGCAAACACTCTTCAGCATTTTTAAAAGTTTTGATATTATCGTACTTTTTTGATCTTAAATATCCGACAATCAAATCCTTATAAACCAGGCTATCTTCAATTATATAAATTAACGGATTTTTTGATTTTTGCATAATCCCCTTTATTTTAACTCATTAACGCAAGTTTAAAAGTAAAACATTTTTCCCGGATAACAAGCTCCAAATGAACGTATTCCCAAACCGGGACACAAATTTGAAATTTACATTTGTTTTAACGGAATTTTTTTTGGTTTAGTCTGCTAAAATCCAGTATATTTTACCAACAAAAATTGAAATGAAATACATCGCTGATTTACATATTCATTCCCATTTTTCAAGGGCCACAAGCAAATCCCTGGTCCCGGAACATCTCGATTTTTATGCCGGGCTAAAAGGAATAAAAGTGGTGGGAACGGGAGATTTTACGCATCCCGGGTGGCTGGCCGAACTAAAAGAAAAGACCGTCGCTGATGGGAATGGCTTTTTTAAACTAAAAAAGGAATACCGGTTAAACTCATTTGCCGGCGACAATGAAACCCGCTTTTTGCTGACAGCCGAAATCAGTAACATATACAAACGTGGCGGGCAGGTGCGCAAAGTCCACAATGTGGTTATGGTTCCGGGTTTTGAAGAAGCTGAAAAAATCAACCAGCGTTTGATCAACCTCGGCGGGAACCTCACCTCTGACGGGAGGCCTATTCTTGGCCTCGACTCCCGCGATCTGCTGGAAATTGTTTTGGAAAGCGGCGAAAACAATTACTTTATCCCCGCGCATATATGGACTCCCTGGTTTTCGATGCTGGGTTCAAAATCAGGGTTCGATTCGCTGGAGGAGTGTTTCGCCGATTTGTCGCCTCACATTCGCACCATCGAAACCGGACTTTCTACCGACCCGCCCATGAACTGGCTCTGCTCATTTCTCGACAATGTTACGCTGGTTTCCAATTCAGATGCACATTCACCCGAACGGCTGGGGAGAAATGCAAATGTTTTTAACACCGGGCTCGACTATTTTTCGTTAATCGACGCACTCCGCACCGGCGATCCGGAAAAATATAATGGAACAATTGATATGTTTCCGCAGGAAGGAAAATATCATTATGACGGTCACCGAAAATGTAACATCTGCTGGGATCCGCTGGAAACACTGCGAAACGAAGGTATTTGTCCGGTATGCAAAAAACCAGTCACCGTGGGCGTGATGAACCGTGTCATCCGGTTGGCCGACCGCGAGAATATTGCGGAGCGCCCCAATAAACTGCCTTTCAGTTCCATTATTCCCCTGCCCGAAATTATTGCAGAAATTGAAGGTGTTGGTGTGGCCTCGAAAAAGGTGGAAGCCGGATATTTACAAATCGTACAAAAACTTGGAACTGAACTCGATATTCTGCTGGAAACGCCTTTGGAGGAAATTGAAAAGAAGGCCGGAAGAACACTGGCAGAAGCTATTCGAAGGATGCGTAGCCGGAAGGTTATTATTCAGGAAGGTTACGACGGAGAATACGGGATTGTAAAAGTTTTCAGACCGGGCGAGGTAAAAAACCTTGAAACTACCAACGCCCTTTTTCAGATAGAAAAAATTTCTCCCCCGCAGGAACGCGCATTGATTAATTTTGATTTGAAAGGAATCAGAAATTTGCTCGATCAGAAAGAACAGATGGAGAACCTGGCCGCAGAACGGGCGGCAGATTACCTTAAGCAAGCGCCTTCAAAACTTAACTTTGGCGGGTTGAACGCCGGACAATTTGCCGCTGTACAGTACGTGGAGGGTCCTTCGCTGATTATTGCCGGGCCCGGAACCGGAAAAACCAAAACGCTGACCAGCAAAATTGCCTGGCTCGTTGAAAATCACTATGCAGAACCTGACGAAATTCTTGCCATCACATTTACCAACAAAGCGGCTGGCGAACTAAAAGAACGATTGCACCATTTACTGAAAAATGAAAAAAAACCGAACAACGTTACGGTGGCCACTTTTCACGCGTTCGGACTTTCGGTATTAAAAAAATTTTATACCCTGTTTCACCGGACTGAAAATTTTATGCTTGCTGATGAAACGCTGAAACGGGAAATCATTCAATTTGTTTCCGGAGAGAATAAAAACCAGACTAAAAAACTGGCCATCGAGATTTCGGAAATCAAAAAAGGAAACGCCCCGGAAACCCCGATTTTTCAGCAATATGAAAACGAACTGCAAAAAATCGACGCTTTCGATTTGGACGATTTAATGGAGAAGCCACAACAATTATTTTTACAGAACGAAGAGATTTTACAACACTTTCGTAAAAAATACCACCATATTTTTGTGGATGAGTACCAGGACACCAATGATTCGCAATACCAGATGCTGCGTTTGCTGGCGCCGGATTCCAATTCAAATCTTTGTGTGGTGGGCGACGCCAACCAGTCGATTTACAGTTTTCGTGGCGCCAATGTCAGTTATATTTCAAAATTTACAGAAGATTACCCGGGTGCAAAAGTTTTCCGGCTGACACAGTCGTACCGGTGTTCGCAAACCATTTTAACGGCCTCATCAAACGTCATTTCGCAGGATTCCGGTTTTCTTGAAGGACTGAGCGAGGGGGTTCAGATCGCAATCTCGGAACAACCGACCGGTGCGGCAGAAGCCGAATTTATTGCACGTCAAATTGTGGACCTCGTGGGCGGAGTCAGTTTCTTTTCAATCGACAGCTCGGTGACCAAAGGCGATAAAAGCGAATCGATAAACAGTTTGTCGGATTTTGCGATTTTATGTCGCACCCGTAACCAGTTCGAAACCATTGCCAAAGCATTGCTCGATCACCACCTTCCGTATCAGGAAACCGGCACAGTTGCCTTTTTCCAGGAAGAACCTTTCCAGAGTTTTACAGATTTGGTCAACGCATTTACGTTGGATAGTTATGAACGGGCGACGCCTTTGTTCAATATTAAAAAGCGGCAGGTTTCGAAACTTCAGTTTGAAATGGCGCGGACACAATTGTCAAAATCCAGCCTGATTTCGTTCCTCACTTTTATCAAAGAAAGCCTCTTCCCTTCCGAAACTTTTAACGATGAGAATTGGGCGCGGTTTAAAAACCTGGCTGGTGAAATGAAAAATATAGACGAATTTCTCCGTTTTACAAAACTTGGGATTGGCGCCGACGCTTACAGCAAAAACCTTGAGGCCGTTTCGCTGATGACGCTGCATGCTTCGAAAGGACTGGAGTTTGAGTGTGTTTTTATTCCGGGGAACGAAGACGGATTGCTGCCTTACAATCTGTATCAAAAAGAGGTGGATTTGGAAGAAGAGAAACGGTTACTTTATGTAGGAATGACGCGCGCCAAAAAAATGCTTTACCTCACCTACGCCAAAAACCGGAACATTCGCGGAAGAAATTTCAGCCTTCCGAAAAGCCCATTTTTGGGTTCCATTCAGCGGGAACTGATTCAGCAAATAAAAAATAAACCTCCCAAAAAAGAGGCAGAAAAAGATAATCAGTTAAGTTTGTTTGACTAAACAGCGATTCGATTTTTTGTACAAGTGTGACCGTAAAAAAAGAAAAAATGTTACTGGCGATCGACATAGGAAATACAAACATTGTTTTTGGGGTAAACGAAGCGGGCGAGTGGCTGAACCACTGGCGTATCCAAACAGACCAACTGAAAACCGCCGACGAGTATGAAGTAATTTTCCGTTCGCTGCTAACTTCGGACAAAAATGGCAGTACCGAGGTTGGCGAAATAATCCTGAGTAGTGTTGTTCCGTCGCTGGTACATCCGTTTACAGAAATGCTGGCAGGATTATTTCCGAAAGCAAAACTCAACACAGTGAGCCCTGAAATTTATCACCGGCTGCCGGTAAAAGTACTCAATCCCTATCAGATTGGCTCTGACCTTGTGGCCAATGCAGTGGCTGCATTTCAAAGATATGGCAAACTGACCATGATCATTGATTTCGGCACGGCGCTCACGTTTACAACTATTGGGAAAGATGCAGAAATCAGGGGTGTTGCCATTGCGCCCGGGTTAAATACTGCGGTGAGCGCACTGGCCGGGAAAACCGCACAGCTCCCGCAAATTCATTTAACTCCGCCGCCGTCGGTTTTGGGCGAAAATACCATTCATGCCATTCAATCGGGTATTGTTTTTGGGTTCACTGGTCTGGTCGATTCCATGATTGAACGTACTCAGGATGAACTCCGTGAAAAACTGAATGTGATCGCCACCGGTGGTTTGAGTTCAATTATTGCACCCCTCACCAAAAACATAAAAACCATCGAATCTCTGCTGACACTCGACGGTCTTTACCACATCAATAATTTTATTTCAGGAAAGAATTAAAAATACCGGTAGATACGTACACACGGTCGTTTGTCTCTCAACCAGCGTTGCATTTACGCTGCTAATTTACCTCGATAATTTTCAGCAGTTCATCCAGATTTGGTGTGAGTATAATTTCAGTCCGCCGGTTCATCTGCCGCCCTTCCGGAGTTTTGTCGGGCGAAAGCGGCAAATATTCGCCTCGGCCTGCCGAAACAATCCGGTTTGGATCA
Organism: uncultured Maribellus sp.; assembly: GCA_964455785.1. Taxonomy (GTDB): domain Bacteria; phylum Bacteroidota; class Bacteroidia; order Bacteroidales; family Prolixibacteraceae; genus Draconibacterium. The sequence continues at coordinate 8,782 of CAYWBV010000049.1, read as the reverse complement.
ATCTGGCTGTTTTGGGTGAGAATTTTTGTTACCGCTGTCGAGCGCATCACACTCAAATCCCAGTTGTCTTTTACATCGCCCGAGCCACGCATCGGGACGTCGTCAGTGTGGCCTTCCACCATAATGTTGATATCAGGGTTTTGCGCCAAAACATTGCTCAACTCCCGGATTGCTTTTTGTCCATTGGGATCAACATCCCACTTTCCGGTTTTAAACAACAGTTTTTCTTCAAGCGAAACATATACTTTCCCGTTCTTCTCGTGCACAGTCAGCCCGTTGTTGTTAAAACCGGTCAGCGCTTTCATTACTTTATCTTTTAAGTCTTTCACCGCCTGATCCTTCTGTGCAAGGACATTTTGGAGTTCAATAAGTTTTGCATTTCGTTCCTGTAACTCTTTTTCTGCATCCCGCAGTTTATCTTCGCGGCTGCCCAATTCGTTTATCAGCTTTTCAATTTCAGCCGAACTTCCCGAGTTCAGTGCCTCCAGTTGGCGTTGTAAATCGGCAACCTCCTTTTCGAGGGCGCTGTTGTTCCTCTTCCCTACATTCATTTCGTAAAGAGTTTCATCCAACTGTTTGCGCAGATTTTCATTTTGGGCAGACAACTGTTCAAGCCTGCCTCTCAGTTCGGTTGTTGCTGCTTCCTGTTCCATCTTGTTTTGTTTGAGTTGCTCATTTTCCGCGGTGAGCCTTTTTTTTGTATCGTTAAATTCTTTCATTGAAACGCACGACGATAAAAAAACAACAGCCCCACACAATAACCATATTTCCTTTCCTGTTTTCATCTCTTAAACATTTAAATTCCGGTTAAAATTACTTTTTTTACACCGGAGAACAAATTCATTTTAATTCAGTTTTGAACAAAGTGTAGTTAAGGATTTGTTTTATCTTTGAAAATATTTTTTCGTGAAATGGATGAAATAAAGGGGAGATTGTTGGAAAAAATAAACAGCCCGTCAGATTTAAAAAACTTTAAACCGGAAGACCTTCCTGAAATCTGCGATGATTTAAGGAATTTTATTATAGATGTTGTTTCAACAAATCCAGGCCATTTTGGGGCCAGTTTGGGTGTTGTGGAACTTACGGTGGCACTTCATTATGTATTTAATACACCTTACGATTTACTGGTTTGGGACGTTGGGCACCAGGCTTACGGACATAAAATTCTGACCGGGCGCCGCGATGCGTTTAATACCAACCGTAAATTTAAGGGAATCAGTGGTTTTCCAAAGCGTGAAGAAAGCAAGTACGATGCTTTTGGGGTAGGTCATGCATCTACCTCTATTTCGGCAGCTTTGGGGATGGCCGTGGCATCGAAACTTAAAAATGAAACCGACCGGAAAATTGTGGCCGTTATTGGCGACGGCGCCATGACCGGCGGAATGGCTTTCGAAGCGTTGAACAATGCCGGCGCGGCCAAATCTGACCTGTTGGTTATCTTGAATGATAACAACATGGCCATCGATCCGAATGTTGGAGGTATCAACCAGTATTTGCTGAATATTTCAAAATCACACTCTTACAACCGTTTTAAAAAAGATGTTTGGGAAGGCCTGGGAAAACTGGACGGTTTTGGTAAAAAAACCAGGAAGTTTTTACAACGAAACCAACACGCCCTTAAAAACATGTTGTTTACGCAAAACAACCTTTTCGGAGCTTTTGATTTCAGGTATTTTGGGCCTATTGACGGGCACGATGTGGTTTACCTCACCCAGGTTTTAAATGATCTGAAAGATATTCCCGGCCCCAAGTTACTGCATGTAATCACCAAAAAAGGAAAGGGGTTTAAACAAGCCGAACTCAACCAAACCAAATATCACGCTCCCGGGCTTTTCGATAAAGTGACCGGCGAAATATTTTCATGCGACTGTCCGGCTGATCAGGCGCCAAAATTTCAGAATGTTTTTGGAGAAACCCTTTTGGAACTTGCGGGACAAAACGAAAGAATTGTCGGAATAACACCGGCTATGCCATCGGGTTGCTCCATGAATCTGATGATTGAAAAAATGCCCGACCGTGCATTTGATGTGGGAATTGCGGAACAGCACGCCGTTACTTTTTCGGCGGGACTCGCCGCCCAGGGAATGATACCGTTCTGTAATATTTATTCCACATTTATGCAGCGGGCTTACGATCAGATAATTCACGATGTGGCCATCCAAAAACTACCCGTTATTTTCTGCCTCGACCGCGGCGGGCTTGTTGGCGAAGACGGACCCACCCATCACGGAGTATTCGATATTGCGTACATGCGTTCAGTCCCCAACATGATTGTATCGGCGCCCATGGACGAAATAGATCTGCGGAACCTGATGTACACCGCCCAACTCGATGAAACCAAAAAACCTTTTTCCATTCGTTACCCGCGGGGTTGCGGGACTAAACCCAACTGGAGGAATCCGTTCGAAAAAATTGAAATAGGAAAAGGGCGAAAACTGGAGGACGGGACCGATATCGCTGTTTTATCGATTGGAAAATCGGGCATTTTTGCCCAGCAGGCCGTGAAGATTCTTGCACATAAAGGGATATCGGCAGCACACTATGATATGCGTTTTATAAAACCGATCGATAAAGATTTGCTAACCCAAGTTTTTGAAAAATTTGACAAAATTGTCACCGTTGAGGATGGAGTAATCCAGGGAGGATTTGGAAGTGCAGTACTTGAATTTATGGCTGAAAAAGGGAATTCTGCAAAAGTAAAGATTTTGGGCATTCCCGATAAATTTATCGAACACGGAACCCTCGAAGACTTATACAGGGAATGCAAAATTGATTCGAAAGGAATTGTAAATACTGTGCTGGAAATGTTGGGGAAATAATATTTTTTCGGTTTCCCCGTTTTCAACTATTGTACAATTAAAATACTTCGCATTGGATATTTATCTGAAACGGAAACGCGGGAAGATTTTACTGCTGTTAGTGGCTGTAATCATTGGGGTTAGTTCGTTGCTTTATACCAACTGGCTGTCGGAAAAAATGGCGCGTGAGGAACGCAAAAAAGTGGAACTCTGGGCCGAAGCAACCAAACGAATGGCCGAGACCGGTATTCAAAACAGCAACGAAAACAATTTCGGAAATCTAAATACGTCATATCTGTCTTTAATCCAAACCATTCTCGAACAGAATACAACAATCCCGATAATTATTGTCGATTCTGCCGAGGCCTTTAACATCGACGCCAATATCAGGTATAACGAGGAAAGAAAAGAACAGGTACTGAAAAATGAATTAAAAAAAATGAAGGATCATTCCGAACCTATCCGGATAGATCTTTTGGAAGGCGATTATCTCTTGTTGTACCACAACGAATCCAATATTTTACGAAACCTGCGGTATTACCCGTTCATCCAGTTGATTGTAGTAATTATTTTTATTTTGGTTGCCTATTTTGCCTTCAGTGCCACACAGCGAGCCGAACAAAATCAGGTGTGGGTGGGTATGTCAAAAGAAACCGCGCATCAGTTAGGTACGCCTATTTCCTCGCTGATGGCTTGGATAGAGTTGCTGAAATTGCAAAATGTGGACGAAAATCTTATCCGGGAATTTGAAAAAGACACGCAGCGATTGGAAAAAATCACCGAACGATTTTCGAAGATTGGATCAAAACCCGAATTGCTCCGGCAAAATGTGGCAGAGGTACTTAGCTCGACAGTTAGTTATCTGAAAACGCGCTCATCAAACAGGATAAAATTTGAAACGTTGTTTAGCGAAACCGATGTTTTTGAAACTCCGTTGAACGCTGCCCTTTTTTCGTGGGTTATCGAAAACCTGTGTAAAAATGCTATTGATGCCATGGATAACCAGGGCACTATCACCATCGGGTTAAAAGAAAAAAATGGCACGGTAGTTATTGATATAACCGACACCGGAAAAGGCGTACATAAATCGCAGTTTAAAACCATTTTTCAGCCCGGATATTCCACTAAAAAAAGAGGTTGGGGACTGGGTCTGTCGCTCGCCAAACGAATTGTGGAAAACTATCACAAAGGCAAAATATTTATCAAGTGGTCTGAAATCGGAAAAGGAACAACGTTCCGAATTGTACTAAACAGGTGAGCTATTCGTTGTAGAAAAGAATCATAAAAGATGTTCTTAAACATTATTTTTTGTCCAGTTATCGGAATTTCTGTCCATATGTTAGAAAAAATCAAAATAGATTTTTCTCCTTTATTAATACCATATTCCAAATTTAAATCATTTACAAATAAATACTTAGATGTATTTTTCTATAATAACCATGTGTAAATTAGAATTTTATTGATAAGTAATTAAGAAACTTTTGTTTGTGTGGTATGTTTTTAATTCGTAACTTTTTTTCGTGAACTAAAATTTTGGAAAGTTGATTTGAGATAATGTCACAAAAATGGGGGTGACAATTGGGATACCTCTATAAAAAAGTGAAAAATCGGAAATTTTCTCAACAAAATCGCAGATGAAGAATGATAAAAAACACATTCTTTAACCAATATAACTTTTTAGAAAAAATTCTGATACATTCTTGTAATTTTATAAAGATTCTAAAATAGTATAATAGTAACGTTAACAAACAGATACAAAAAGAGACCTGACCTTTTTAAAACCATGAGTTAATTACCCAGAAAATCCCGGTTAGATATTTTAAAAGAAAGAGCCCGCATATTCTAACAAATTTTGAATTGTAAAAATGAACTGTACGTAATGAAAGTATGTTTTTCATATTAAAGAGGCGACGAAACGAAAAAACGATTTTTGATAGAATATATCATTTACAGATAGTATATAAATACAACCCGCAAGGGACAAAAAGAATATTTTTCGAATATCAATTAAAAATGTTGTAATTAATTAAATAAAATGGAAATGATCAGACGTAGATTCTCAGAATTTGAAATTCACAAAATTCTTCAGCAATATGAAGATGGTGTCTCTGTTCAGCGGATAATTGATGAATATGGGATTAGTCAGGCTACATTTTACAATTGGAGAGCCAAATATGGTCGGGTTTCTTCCAATGATATTTTGAAACTAAATAAGCTAAAGGAAGACAACGACCGGTTGAAACGCATGTTTGCCGAAATAAGTCTTGAGAACGAATCACTTAAGGCGCAGCTCAACAAAAGGGATTAAATTCAAAAACTTAATCTTACCTTTCTTTGTTAAATGTTTTATCCAGTCCGTTCAAAAAAATATTGATGTTATGAATCTTAAAAAACCAAACTATGCGTGGTACGCGTTATATACCAAGGTAAACAGCGAAAAGAAGATTTTTGAATCTTTGCAGGAAAACAAGATTGAATCCTACTTACCGCTAAAGAAAACGCTTAGGCAGTGGAGCGATCGGAAAAAATGGATTGAAGAACCATTGTTCCGGTGTTATTTGTTTGTGAAGGTAAGTCACATCGAATTTTTTAACGTCCTTTCGGTTCCCGGAGTTGTTTGTTATGTTAGCTTTGGGGGAAGGCCTCAAACCATTCCGGATAACCAAATTGAAAACATTCGAACCCTAATCAGACAAGATAAAATTGATGTTGTCGTTTCAAAGGAAAAGTTGAAAAGAGGTGAAAAAGCTGAAGTTTTGGTTGGCCCGTTAAAAGGATTAAAAGGTGAGATTATTGAGGTTTCCGGACAATACAGAATTTTAATCAGGGTCGAATCAATAGGCTGCTGTTTATATGCCAATATTTCAAGGGATGAAATAAAAATAGTTGGCGCCAATGATGAGGTTCCCCAAATATATAGCCCTGTAAAACGAGTAGTAAAAAAGAGGTATCAGAACGCTGAATGGTAGTTTTTATATATTAAACTACCTTCTGTGTATTTGTAAATACCACAAACGCTCATTTATTTATTAACCTTTCATCAAACATCAAAAATCCAATTAATTAAATAAATGAATATTTGGTTATTCGGTCCTATTCAGAAACGAACAAATTATTCTGGCTGGCCCGAAATATAATATTCCGTTAAAAAATAGTCACTCTAAAATTTTAAAATTATGAAAGTACTGATCCTTGCGGGTGGATTGGGTTCCCGGTTATCGGAAGAAACCGTTTTGAAACCCAAACCGATGGTCGAAATTGGCGGCAAACCAATTTTGTGGCACATTATGAAAATTTACTCTTACTATGGATTTAATGAATTTATAATCCTGCTGGGTTACAAAGGCTACGTCATTAAAGAGTTTTTTGCCAACTATTACCTTTATCAATCCGATGTTACATTCAACATGAAAGATAATGAAGTAGAAATTCTAAACAACTCTTCAGAGCCGTGGAAAGTAACCCTCATTGACACTGGTTTGCACACGATGACCGGGGGAAGAATCAAACGCGCCCAAAAATACATTGGCGACGAAACATTTATGCTTACCTACGGCGACGGTGTTTCCAATGTAAACATCAACAACCTGTTGGAATTCCATCGCTACAATAACAAACTCATAACCATGACATCGGTTCAGCCCGAAGGAAGGTGGGGTTCGCTGGTAATAAACGAAAACAACGAAGTACTTCATTTTAAGGAAAAACGTAAAGGAGATGGGCAATGGATTAATGCAGGATTTTTTGTATGTAACCCTAAAATTCTGGATTATATCGAAGGAGACTCCTCTGTTTTTGAAAAAGAACCTCTTGAAAAACTTGCAGAAACCAAACAACTGGTTACTTATAAACACCGCGACTTCTGGAGCGCAATGGACACGGTCAGAGACAAAAATATTCTTGAATCTTTGATCGAAAAAGGTACTGCTCCCTGGATGTTATGGGAGAACCATTCCACACGTTTTGTTGTCCCCGAAAATGGGTCCACAAAGGTTGTGGTTGAAAAATAGCACAAGAATAGTTGGTACCAATCGAATTACTATTAACAAATGAGATACGATATAATTATTATTGGCGGTGGGATCGTTGGTCTTGCTACCGCGCTAAAACTCAAAGAAGGCAATCCTGATTTAAAAATTGCATTGCTGGAAAAGGAAGATGAAATTGCAAAACATCAAACGGGAAACAACAGTGGTGTTATTCATGCAGGCGTGTATTATAAACCGGGAAGCCAAAAGGCACTGAACTGCAGAAAAGGTTACCAGCAGTTGATAGAATTTTGTGAAAAGGAAAACGTAAAATATGATTTGTGCGGTAAACTTATCGTGGCTACTCAAAAAGAGGAATTACCCCGGCTCGAAAATCTGTGGGAACGGGGACAACAAAATGGCCTGGTTAAAATGAAAAAAATACCGGGAGGACAAATTAAAGAATATGAACCCCATGCAACAGGTTTGGCCGCAATTCATGTTCCTTATACCGGCATTATCGACTACAAGGAAGTGAGCCGGAAATACGCTGAAATATTCACCGGGCGATACGGCGGCGAAATACATCTGAATAACAAAGTGGAAGGTATTTCCTTCAGTCAGAACAAAGCTCACGTTACAACAGACAAAGGTCAATTTTTTTCAAAGGTTGTTGTAAATACTGCCGGTTTATACAGCGACAAAATTGCAAAACTAACCCAGTCAGAACTGAATGTGCGAATAATTCCCTTCCGTGGAGAATACCACGAATTGGTTGATGAAAAAAGATATCTTGTCAGGAACCTGATTTATCCGGTACCCGATCCGAATTTTCCGTTTTTGGGAGTTCATTTTACACGGATGATCAATGGCGGAATTGAGGCCGGGCCCAATGCTGTATGGGCTTTTAAACGCGAGGGCTATAAAAAAAATTCATTCAGGGCCGACGAGTTTTGGGAATCATTGGCCTGGCCCGGGTTCAGGAAAGTAATGCAGCAATACTGGAAAGTAGGCATCGGCGAATACTACCGATCTTACAATAAAGCTGCGCTGGTAAAAGCATTACAACGTTTGGTCCCCGAAATTGAGAGCAACGACATTAAAGCTGGCGGAGCGGGAGTACGTGCCCAGGCATGTAATCATAGCGGAGGGCTAACCGACGACTTTTTATTTGCTGAGGATAAATTCGTATTACACGTACTAAACGCACCGTCGCCTGCCGCGACAGCATCTCTTTCGATAGGGGAATTTATTGCCGGCAAAGTAACCGCAAAACTGAATATAACAAAACCAAAAGTTTTGATCCCTGAATATTCCTAAACACATATAATACAGAAGAGTTAATTCCCAAGCTCTTTTGCAATTTTCACAATAACGCTATAATTTATTCTAAATATGCTATTTACAGAAACCAAGCTCAAGGGAGCTTTTGTTATCGAAATAAAACAACTTACCGACGAACGTGGCTTTTTCGGACGATCGTGGTGCAAACGCGAAATGGAAGAACACGGGTTGAATGGTAACGTAGTTCAGTCGAATACATCTTTCAGCAAAACAAAAGGAACAATACGCGGGTTACACTATCAAAAACATCCTTACGAAGAAACAAAATTGATGCGTTGTACGAAGGGCGCCATATACGATGTTATTGTTGACCTGAGAAAAGACTCTCCCACATTTCTGCAGTGGATCGGCGTGGAACTAACGGATTCCAATTACAAAATGCTTTATGTCCCCGAAAACTTTGCACACGGGTTTGTTACCCTCGCTGATAATTCAGAAGTAACTTATTTGGTTACGGAATATTATACAGCAGGTGCAGAGGCGGGCATCAGGTTCGATGATAAAACACTGAACATCCAGTGGCCGGTGCCTGTTACGGTTGTTTCGGAAAAAGACAGAAGCCACCCGGATTTCGACCCAATATTACATTCTTAATAAATCAGATACTTTTTTTCAACAACTCTAAAAGATATAAGAACAATGAAAATTTTAATTATCGGAAACATGGGCTAT
>CAYWBV010000048.1:0-18103 GCA_964455785.1 uncultured Maribellus sp. | reverse complement strand
GCGCCTCCGTCTTACCTTTGAAAACAAAGAAAAAAGAGAGCAAGTGAATGGTTGCCAGAGATTTTAAATCGGATGTTTTACCGGTAAGCAAAAAGCTGCTTCGTTTTGCGACCCACTTTTTAAAGGACGGCGACGAAGCGCGCGATGTGGTCCAGGATGTTTTCCTGAAACTCTGGCAAAAACGCGATTCGCTCCACGAGATTGAAAACATCGAGGCGTTTGCCATGCGGATGACCCGCAACCGCTGCCTCGATGTGCTCAGGAACAACAAAGTGGTGCCAATGGATGCGGAAACCGACCGCAAAATAAAAGAAGAAACGGTTGACGTTCATATTCAGGTTGAGTTAAGCGAATCGGCCGGGCAGATTCAGCGGCTGATTGCACAACTGCCCGATTTACAACAAAAGGTGATGCACCTGCGCGACATCGAACAGCTTTCGTACGACGAAGTTGCAGAGGCCACCGGGTTAAACGTAAACGCCATCAGGGTGAACCTGTCGAGGGCGAGGAAAAAAGTGAGGGACGAATTTTTACGAATCAATTCGGCCGACCGGCCCAAAACCGGGATTTTTAATGAAGAACAAAAACAAACCGTTGTTACGGCGCCGGGGCCGGTCAGCGGGATGCCATTATAAAACAGGAAGTCATGGAATTAAAAGAAATAAAACAACAACTGCAACGCTATTTCGACGGCGAAAGTTCGGATTTGGACGAACGGCAACTGGAGGCCTACTTCAGGTCGGGGAATGTTGCAGACGAACTAAAGGAGTATGCCGGATTTTTCGGCGCGATTTCGGAACTGGCGGGAACAGTTTCCGGCGATTCGACCATCGAAGAAGATGTGATGGACCACATCCTGGAAAACGAAAACCGGGAGAAAACCCGGTACCGCTGGCTGTGGAAAACGGTTACGGGGATTGCCGCCTCCATCATTATCGTTTTGGGCAGCATAATGATTTACGAACAACAGCAGAAGCCGTTTAAAGACACCTTCGACAACCCGGAACAGGCGTATGCCTATGCGCAGGAAACACTGCGGTATGTGTCGTCGAAGTACAACAAAGGTCTGGCCGAGCTGTCGAATTTCGATAAACTCAGGCAGGGTTCGGCCGAACTGAAAAAAGGGCTGAAACCGGTAAACGAGTTCTATGAAGGAATTGAAAAGGTGAAGGAAAGTGATCAGTGATCAGTAATCGAAACGTGGAACCTGAAACCTGAAACTTGAAACTTGATACTATAAAAACGAATACATAAAATTGGAAATCATGAAAAAGTTAATTTTTATTCTCGCAGTGGTATTGCCGATGGCAGTGCTTGCACAAAAATCGCCGGTTGACAAGTTGTTTGAAAAATATGCCAACCAAAAAGGGTTCACCACCGTGAACATCTCGGGGAAACTGCTGAGTTTTGCCAGTCAGATTGAAACCGGGGACGAGGCCACCACCGATATCCTTTCGGAATTAAAGGGAATCAGGATACTGACGGTGGAAGATGACGAACTGAATAAAAAACTCGATTTTTATGTTGAACTGGAAAACGACGGTTTTTTCAGAAACAACCAATTCGAAGTTTTAATGGAAGTAACCGAAGAAGACGAAGTGGTGCGGTTTCTGGCCAAAGATGCGGGCAACGGGAAAATCTCGGATTTGATCCTCGTCGTTGGCGGCGACGATAACGCCCTGATAAGCATCACCGGGATGATCGACCCGAAAAATATTGGAAAAATTACGAAAACACTCGACATCGACATGGGCAACATCGATGTGGACATTGACAAATAGGAAAAGTTTCAGTCATTGTTAAGTCCGGCAGCCGAAGCCGGACTTTTTTTGCCTCCGGGGTAACGTTTCCCAAATGTTTTCTAATTTTAAACTTCAATTAAAAAATGAAAATGGATTGGGACAACCTGTTTGGAAAACACCAGATATCAACCGGAAACTTTAAAATTTTTGATTTGGGCCTTTTAACGCTGGAACTCAAAAGGGAAAAGGAAGGATGGTTCTTAAAATCGACAGTTGGAAGCAACGGCGAAGACTCAACGCCGGAAAAAACAGCAGACACCGGCGAATATTTTCAGACCGGCAAATCGAATTCAGTAGTAATAACCCCTGCCCTTCCCGAAAAACCGCTGGTTTTTAAAAGCAGTCGGTTAACCATTCTGTCGGGTGAGAAACTTACTTTTTTTCTAAAAATACCGCTCAGCATCCAAATCTATTCACCCAAACCATCAGAAGAAAACCTTCTCAGGGAAATTCCTTCGAAGCGGTTGTCGGACACCTGGTTTGGCGAACCCGATGAAGGTGAAGCGGCATTTGCTTTGGAAAGCGAATATTTTTTGAATTTCGACACGATTGAAACCACTCCGCTGGAGGCGGTTTGTCCTGTAACCATTTTCAACAACTCATCCGCTCTGTTTGAAGTACAGCGGTTGATTATCAGGGTGGAAAACCTGTCAGTTTACCGGAACTCCGGCAAAAACACAACCAGCATGGTACAGTTGGAATACAAAGGACAGGAAGTGCTTGGTTCAGCAGAATACCGCTATTCAAAAAGTTACAATGGCGAAAAACAGGAGTTGATTGCCAAACCAAGAAACATCTCGGGAATTAACCTTTTGAAAATGAACTTTCATACGATTAAAAACAGATATAAATCGGAACAGGAATGAACTTTGATTTTTCGAAATACTTTAACGTCGAAAACTTTGAAAGACTGATCAGGATAACGATTATCCTGGTCATCGGGCTAATTATTACTTATACGGCCGTATATCTTGTAAAAAAGTTTCTGCCCAGCCGGTGGTCGCGGCAACGGAAAATGATTGTGAGCCGGTTTGTGCAGTACTCGGGGCTGACCATCCTGTTTTTAATATTGGTGGCCGAACTGAAAATCAACCTGGGAGCCATTTTTGGGGCGGCAGGTATCATCGGGATTGTTTTGGGTGTGGCTTCGCAAACCAGTATCGGCAATATTGTTAGCGGCTTTTTTCTAGTCTCCGAAAAGTCGTTCGAACTGGGCGACATCATCAAAATCGGCGATAAAACAGGAAGTGTCTACAGTATCGATCTGTTATCCATTAAGATAAAAACGTTCGACAACCTGCTCATCCGTGTACCCAACCAAACGGTTATCAGCAGCGAGGTAACCAATGTTACCCGTTTTCCCATCCGGAGGATCGATTTGGAAGTGGGTGTCGCTTACAAGGAAGATTTGGGGAAAGTAAAAAATATACTGGAAAGGGTGGCCCGGCAAAACCCGCTGAGCCTGGACGAACCCGAACCGTTGATTGCCTTCCAGCGTTTTGGCTCCAGCAGTATCGACATCCTGTTTGGAACCTGGGTTGAAAAAGACAATTACCTGAAAGTAAAAAATTCGCTTTTCCAGGAAATTAAGCAGGCTTTTGATGAAGAAGGAATTGAAATTCCATTTCCACATGTCAGCATTTACACAGGTGAAGCCACAAAACCATTTCCGGTGGCAAGGCGCAAAAAAGAAAGTTAATAGCGGACGATTATCAGTTTTTCAGCCACAATGTGGTCACCGGTAATAACCCTGACACTGTAGTGGCCGGTGTGCAAATGCGTTAGATTGAGTTCCTGGACAAACTTTTCGCCGGGCGATTCAAATTCGTTTTGATAAACCACATTCCCGTTGGCGCCAACTACCTGCACCCGGTAATTTCCGACAATCTGTTTCATCAGCAATTTTACCACTCCTCCCGAAGGGTTGGGAAACAATGTAAAATGTAATCCCGGCTGATTTTCTACGGCTGAATCGTCATAAACGGTAACCGAAATTTTATCTGTCGCGCTACACCCGATTTCGTTGATTACATTCACTTCGTATGATTTTAGCCCCAGTCCCCTTTCTTTGGAAACCGAAATGGTTTGTGTTGTTTCGCCGGAGTTCCACCAATACGAAAAACCAGCGCCCGCATCGAGGATTACGGTTTCCGAAGAAAACATAACAAAGTCGTCGCCCAGATCCACGACGGGAAGAGGGGTTACACTCAGACGTAAAGTTACCAGCGAATCGCAGCCAAAACGATTGCTGAAAACATGTTCGTAAACCCCGCTGCTGGTAAAAACTGTTCCTCCAAAAGGATAACCCGAACCTTCGCAAATATTTTCCGAAATTTCAGTTGTATCAACCGGATTAACGGTGAGGTCGAGATAAACCGTGGAGTCGCAGCCAAACTGGTTGATCAGTGTTTCAGTATAAATCCCGGTGTGACTATAAACCGAGGTCCCGACCACCACTCTGTCGCCTTCGCAAATGGTTTTAGTAATCAACGTATCGGAATGCGGAAACACACTTAAATTCAAGGTTACAACCGAGTCGCAACCCCACTGGCCGGTGAGGGTATGAAAATAAGTTCCTGTATCGCTGTAAAATATTCCTGCCACCTGTATCGAGTCTCCCTCACAGATCGATTGTGAAATAATCTCCTCCACGGGGTCAGTCACTTCGAGGTTCAGGACTACAATCGAATCGCAGCCCAAATGTGTGGAAAGGACCTGCGAATAAGAACCCGGATTGGAATATTCCGTTTGACCGACGATAAAACTTTCGCCCCGGCATATTACTTCGTTTAGTTCCGTCAGTACAACCGGACTGACCGTGAGATTTAAGATCAATACCGAATCACAGCCTCTGCTGCTTTCATATTTAAATTCATAAATACCTTCGTCAAAATACTCTCCATCGCGGTAAACAAAACTTTCGCCCTGGCAAATCACCTCTTTTATCTCAGTTATCTTCGGCGTGCAATAATGAAACAACTCGTAAAAGCAAAAATCGTTATCGGTTTCAACAAGTTCGTCTAGTTTATTTTGATAATCGATGATATATCCGATGAAATACGATCCTTCGGGAATCTTTCCCTCAAGCGCGGTAATATCGATGGAAGCCGATTTGTAAACGGATTCACCAACGTTGAGCGTTTGCAGCGAAGTATATTGCACCAGATAGTCGGAGGTTGTAATGTTGTCATCGGTTGAAATATAAAATCCCACCCGGGTCGATTCTGATGGTCCTCCTCCCTGGTTAACCGCATACAAACCAATATTGATTTTGGAAGCGACAATTTCCAGTCTGTTTTCCGTATCAACATTGGTGAGGTTGGGCAGCGAAACAACCTTGACCCGGGGTGACGAAAAAAGATAACTGTTGTTGTTTTCGTTCAGTTCTTCTGCGGCATTTTCATCATCGATAATGTACCCGACATAATAGTTTCCGTCGGGAATTTCAGGTGTTACTTCTGCGACATTTCGGGTAAAATGAAAAGACTCCGATTCTCCTGCATCTAACGAGAAAACAGTTTCCGCGCCCAAAAGGTAATCAGCCGTCGTAACAGTGGCATCTGCCGACAGATAAAATGCAACACTGAACGAACCGGCATTCAGGCTTCCCGAATTCTGAACCATCACACCCACATCGATTACGGATAAGTTTACCGAAAGAACATTAGAAACAGGCTTGAAGGTTAAATCGATTCCGGTTTCCACTCCCGGACCGAGGGTAAAGTTAATCACCGACCCGCTAAGCTGAATCGATTGAATATCGATGGAGGTAAATTCCTGCGTGTATGTTTTGGCATTTGGATAGGTTAGATCGTTAAATGCGGTGTTGCCCGAAGTTCCGGGAAACAGGTCGCCGGCGTCTCCGCGGTTGACTGAATTATCCAGATGATTCTGCCCGTCTGCTTCTTCCAGGTCGGAAAGTTTGTTCACTTCATCCTCGTTGTCCGATTTGTTTGTATTGATATGAAAAACAGCCAGTCCTGAACCCGGCAACGAAGCGTCGAACCCGGTTTTATACCTGTTTTCCAATAAAAAATATTCATTGCCGTTTGGAGTCAGCAATTTATAACAATCGGTACTGGCAGCGGTTGGCGACAGTGAATAATCGCCCTCTGCGCTGATTACCGTCGGGTTAATCCATCCCAACTCCTCGCGCACCCAGGCAGAAGGCATGGCCGGCGTCTTTTCACTGTTCAGCCACGACCCGGAAGCCATCAGACACCAGTTACCCAACCCTTCGGAATCGCCGTTGCTATCATCCGTATCGTATAAATCAGGCAAACCCAGCGCGTGGCCGAATTCATGGCAAAATACCCCAATTCCCACCATTCCGTAAACGCGGGTTTCGGGCTGAATGATGTAGTCATTAATATCAACTCCATCATAAGTACGGTCGTACTGAAACCCAAGGCTCCAACTGTGCGACCAAATATATTCGGTTTGCGAACCTTCTTCGGCCCCCGGCCCGGAATGTACAACCATCAGGTTATCCACTTCGCCGTCGTTATCATTGTCATATTGAGAAAAGTCAACTCCGGCAGCTTCGGCAGCGTCAATGCCCTCAGCCACCAGTTCACGGGCGCGATCATCTCCGTTATCATCTCCATAATAATCATAGCTGTTTTTGGCGGCATACCATCCAAATACATCGACCGAAAGAGAAAGTTCACCAACAGAGGCTTCCAGAAAATAATCACGAAATGAACCGACCCCGTAATAATTACTCTGGTTCATAAGGTTATTGAACTGGGTTGTTGAATATGTATTCTCCAAATCGGAATATTCTATCAGCAGCATCAGAATTTTCCGGGTACCTGAACTTGGAAACGCTTTTTGCAGACCATCTTCGGCAGTAGCCGATTTTAAAAAAGCTTTAGGAAATGTGGCTTTTTGATACTTTGATATCCCTGTCAAAAATTGTTTTTCCGATACCGTTCGTTCCTCCAGGTTTCGTGCGCGGTATCCCGAGGGACTTAGTTTTCCGTCTTCATCCAAACGGGCAAATTCATAAACTCCCCGTTCATTTTTCATCACTGTAAAACCATCTTCAGTCACCGGAAAATGGTTAAACTCATCACCCATCCCTTGTAATTTAATCACCGAACCATCGGGTTGCGGAACTTCAACCGGGTAGGGGGCTGCAGGTATGTACTGAATTAACTGACCTTTACCGGAAACGTAAGCCAGCAAAAAAGTGAAAAAAAGCAGAAATTTCATTCAATGGTTGTATCCTTTATCAGACGGCGAAAATAACTTTTCCTTTTGAATAATAAATGTGCAAAATGCTTATTTTCTGCTTCAAAAAAGCACAAAAAAAGAGGTTACAAAAATAACCTCTCCTTTTCCATATTTTGTAACTGTTATTTTAGTCCTCTCTTTTTCAGCAACGGCTCTTTGGAAGGTTCCTTCCCGCGGAATTTAACATACACATCCATACCTTCGGCAGCGCCCGATTTTGCCAGCAGTTCCCTAAACTTTGCAGCATATTCGGGGTTAAAAAGGTCGCCGGTTTCCTTGAAGGCATTAAATGCGTCGGTGTCGAGCACGGCAGCCCAGATATAAACATAGTAACCTGCCGAATACCCGCCCGAAAAAATGTGAGAGAAATAAGTACTTCTGTAACGCGGTATAAACTCTGGAATCAGCCCGATTTTGTCCATCGAAGCCTGTTCAAAAGCACGGACATCGGCAATTTCAGGATTTGTGGCGGTGTGATAATCCAAATCGAGAATGGAAGCGGCAACATATTCTCCGGTGATAAAACCCTGGTTGAAAGTTCCGCTTTTCTCCAGTTTTTCTATCAGCGCATCGGGAATCGGTTCGCCGGTTTGGTAATGTTTGGCATAAACTTTCATCACCTCGGGTTCGGCGGCCCAGTTTTCCATAATCTGCGATGGCAATTCCACAAAATCGCGCGGCACGCTGCGGGCAGTGCGGTCGTACGGACCGTCGGCAAACAACCCGTGCAGGGCGTGACCAAACTCGTGAAAAAATGTGGTTACTTCTTCGAAACTGAGCAATGCCGGTGTGTCGCCTGCCGGACGCGTAAAGTTCATCACAATGGAACCGATGGTTGGAATACGTTCGCCGTTTTTATAAGTAGCACTTCGGAAACTGGTTGACCACGCGCCTACCCTTTTCCCGTCGCGCGGGTGAAAATCCATATACAAAACGCCAAGAAACGAACCGTCAGCCTCCTGAACTTCGTAAGCTTCTGCTTCAGCGTGGTAGGTAGGAAGATCGTCGCGTTTGACAAACTTCAAACCATAGAGTTTTTCAACAACATAAAAAATTCCATTTTTGGCATTCTCGAGACTGAAATAAGGTTTTATCTCGGCCTCATCCAAATTAAATTTCTCCTTGCGTAATTTTTCGTTGTAATACCACCAGTCCCACGACGCCAGTTTAAATTTACCGCCTTCGCGATCGATAATGGCCTGCATTTCTTTAACATCCTGTTTTGCCATTTCCAGTGAAGGTTTCCAAAGCTCCGTCAAAAAGTCATAAACCGCTTGCGGAGTTTTGGCCATATTAATATCGATGGTATATTCGGCATGATTGTTAAAACCCAGAAGTTTTGCCCGATCATCACGCAGTTTTACAATTTTTTTGATGATTTCCTTGTTGTCATTTGTATTGTCGTTGTCGCCGCGCATAAAATAACCACGGTACAGTTTTTCCCTCAAATCACGGTTTTCGGCATATTGCAGGAACGGGAGCATACTTGGTTTCGCCAGCGTAAAAACCCACTTCCCTTCTTCTCCTGATTTTTTGGCATCGTCGGCAGCGCGGGTTATTACATCTTCCGGAAGTCCGGCCAAATCACCTTCATTGTCAACCACCAGTTTGAAATTTTTATTGGTCTCAGCCAAAAGATTTTCGCCAAATTGCAGGCTTAGTTTCGACAGCTCGGTGTTGATGGCTTTTAGCTTCTCCTGGTCTTCAACCGAAAGGTTGGCGCCGTTGCGTTCAAAGTCCTGGTAATATTTTTCGGTAACGCGCAGTTGTTGTTCATCTAACCCCAACTCATTTCGTTTTTCAAAAACCGATTTTACCTTTTCAAACAACCCCGGATTCATCGAAATGTTGTCGCGGTGTTGTGTCATCATCGGCGATATTTCGCGTGCGATGGCCTGCAGACTGTCGCTGGTGTTGGCCGAGTTCAACGGGCCAAAAACTCCGTTCACCTTGTCAAGCAACTCGCCTGATTTATCCAGCGCCAGAATTGTATTCTCAAAATCAGGGGCACCGGCGTTGTTTACAATAGCCTCTATTTCGGCTTGTTGCTGATTTATTCCCTCCTGAACGGCAGGAACAAAATGTTCTTCTTTAATTTCTTCGAACGGCGGAACGCCAAAAGGCGTTGTCCACTCCTTAAAAAACGGGTTCTCCATAGTTGTTACATTTTCTTTTTTCGGGTTTTGGCACGAACTGAAAACCAATCCCGAAACACAAACCAATAACAGCAGTTTTCTCATTTTAATTATTTTGTTTTTGATATAATTTCAGGCCGGAAAGATAATCAAATTAAAAAAAGTGTTCCATGATCCTTACCCACGTTTGTCGTACTGAATTTGACAAAGTTGATTGTTAAACACGCAATAAAATCAAATTTTGTTACATTTGGGCGTAACTATAACCAGCTAAATGATGAAAACACCTATTGATAAAAATTTGTCACCCATCAAAATCCATCCATCGTCCGACAGAAGGAATTTTCTAAAAAAAGCGGCAGTTGGCGGCCTGGGTTTGGCATTTCTGGCTAAATCGAACGATGTGTCGGCCAGTGTTGAATATGCCTCGCAGAAGGTCAGCCGCAGTTCGGCGCCCACGGATTTAAAAATTACCGACCTGCGTGTGGCCCACACTACCGACGGCCCCATCCTGAAGATCTACACCAACCAGGATATTTACGGACTTGGCGAGGTACGCGATATTGCCGACCCACGTTATGCGCTGATGATTAAAAGCCGCATCCTCGGGCTAAACCCCTGCAATGTGGAACAGATTTTTAAAATCATCAAACAATTTGGCGGACAGGGCCGGCAGGGCGGTGGCGTTTCGGGTATCGAAATTGCGCTGTGGGATTTGGCCGGGAAAGCATACGGCGTGCCTGCCTACCAGTTGCTGGGCGGAAAATACCGCGATAAAATCAGAATTTATGCCGACACCCCATCATCCAAAGACCCGGAGATTTATGCTACCCGGATGAAATACAGAATGGAACAGGGTTTTACTTTTCTGAAGATGGATTTTGGAATCGGGCTTATCAAAGATATTCCCGGCGCACTGATTGGCGAAAAATTCTGGAGCGGGCAAAGCGAATGGGATCAAAGTAAACCGGGCAACCTGAGTAATACCAAACATCCGTTTACGGCGATTCAGATTACCGACCTGGGACTTGAAAAGATGGTGGAATATGTGGACAAAGTGCGTGAAATTGTGGGCTATGAAGTGCCGATGGCGGCCGATCATTTTGGCCATTTCGATACCAATACCGCCATCCGGCTTGGGAATGCACTTGAAAAATACCAGTTGGCGTGGCTGGAAGATATGGTTCCGTGGTTCTATACTGAAAAATGGAAAGAAATTACCCATGCCATCAATACACCTACGCTGACAGGAGAAGATATTTTTGGAAAAGAAGAGTTTATCAAGTTGTGCGACGCCCATGCTGTCGATATGATTCATCCCGACCTGGCCTCCGCGGGTGGGTTACTGGAGACAAAAAAGATTGGCGACTATGCCGAGGAGAAAGGAATTGCAATGGCCATGCACTTTGCCGGGACGCCGGTTTCGTTTATGGCCAACGTGCATTGTGCAGCAGCCACTCAAAATTTTATTGCGCTGGAACACCACGATGTTGACACACCCTACTGGGAAAATTATGTAACCGGGCAGAAACCGCTTGTTGAAAAGGGTTTCGCCGCCGTTCCCGAAGCGCCAGGTCTCGGAATAGACATCAATGAAGAAGTGATAAAAGAACACCTGAAAAAAGAGGAAAAACTGTTTGCGCCCACCGACGAATGGAACAACCGAAATTCATGGGACAGAACCTGGAGCTAACATCAAAATACCTGCAAACTGAAAAAATGATATCAAATGAGTGACACCTGCTTTAACCTGGTTTGTTGTGAAAAATAAAAGAATCCATTTCATTTTGCTGGCTGCCGCAGCGGTACTCTTTTTATGCTGCGCCGTTTTTTATAGTACCGGAGTTACAAATCTTACGGGACCCGCCATGATCCTGGGGTTTATCAGCCTTGCCGTTGCGGTCAGGGGATTTCAGTCCGTAAAAGGATTTTCCTATTCACTCTGGATTTTTACCGCGGTAACAGCGTCGATGTTTTATCCGCGTCCTTTCCTTTCGGCAGGCGGTTTCGAACTAAAACTCCTGATAGTTCCGCTGCTACAAGTCATTATGTTTGGCATGGGTTCGCAAATGAGCCTGAACGATTTTGCCGGAGTAATCAAAATGCCAAAAGGAGTTATTGCCGGCATTATTTGTCAATATACCATCATGCCGGTTATGGGGATAACAGTGGCTTTCATTTTTAATTTTCCTCCCGAAATTGCGGCGGGAATTATACTCGTTGGCGCCTCGCCAAGCGGTCTGGCTTCGAATGTGATGTCGTTTCTTGCCCGTGCCAACCTGGCACTTTCCGTTACACTCACTGCATTTGCAACCCTGCTTTCGCCGCTGCTTACCCCATTTCTGATGAAAACGCTGGCCGGACAGTTTATCGAGGTCGATTTCTGGAATATGATGCTGGGAATTTTCGATATGGTTATTTTACCGATTGTTGCAGGGCTGATTTTTAACATTTTTACCCTTTCAAAAATATCGTTAAAAGGAAAAATCATCCAAATCATCAGTTACTTTTTCGTTATTGTTCTGAAAAATTACATCGGGTTTCAAACCACCGGAACAACATTCAACTGGTTAACAAAAGAGATTGCCACCGATATCTTCTGGTTTATGATTTTGCCCTATTTCGGGACCCTTGTTTTTAACTTTTTTGCCCGGGGAAACCGCGGGTGGCTGAACAAAGCGCTCGCATTCCTTTCGATGCTGGGAATCGGGATTATCATCACCATCATTACCGCGGCCGGGAGAGAAAGTTTGCTCGAAGTGGGATTGTTGTTGATTGTTGCCTGTTTTATCCATAATATTTTTGGCTACGGACTGGGATATACCATTGCCCGGTTTGTTCTCAGGATGAACGAACAGGACTGCCGTACCATTGCACTGGAGGTGGGCATGCAAAACGGCGGACTGGCGTCGGGGCTGGCGCTGCAAATGGGGAAAATTGCCACGGTCGGTCTTGCTCCCGCCGTTTTTGGTCCGATGATGAACATTACAGGTTCTTCGCTTGCCACCTGGTGGAGAAACAAGGGTAACCGAAAATTCCAAAAATCAGTAACCAAATTTTAAATAAATTTCAATCGAAAAAATTTTAAACTATTAAACTCGAATAAAATGAAAAAGCTATTCTTATTCATTCTTTTAATAGCCGGAATCAACGGATTAACCAATGCCCAGATTGAACCAACCGCTGAAACGATAAAATTTTATACGCCCGAATGGGATGGCGAACGCGATACCAACGGCCGGCCGTTGGTTCCCGATGAACTGCTTGACCGGCTGCTTCAACTTTCTATTGAGGAAGCGTGGGGCGTTTTGCGTGGCGAAGGCTATTTTAACCAATTTGAACGGGGTTGGGAAATGATACATGCCGACAAACCTTTTGTTGGCCGCGCCTTAACCGTTCAGTATATGCCATCCCGGCCCGACATCAGCGGACAAATTAAAAAGCTCGGCGAAAAAGAGGGACGCATCGGGCCATCGAATTCATGGCCCATCGACATGTTAAAAGATCGTGATGTGTATGTAGCCGACGGATTTGGAAAAGTCTACAACGGCACGCTCATTGGCGATAACCTAGGAAATTCGATCTACACAAAATCGAAAACAGGCGTGGTTTTCGATGCCGGCGCCCGCGACCTCGAAGGCCTTTCGCAGATTGAAGGGTTCAACGCCTTTGTGCGCGGTTTCGACCCAACTTTTATTATGGAAATGATGGTTACCGGAATTAACTGCCCCATCCGTATCGGACAGGCATCTGTGTTGCCCGGGGATGTAGTACTGGCCAAACGCGAAGGTGTCATCTTTATTCCGGCGCACCTGGTACAAAAAGTAGTGATTACGGGCGAATTTATTGCTCTTCGCGACAAATTCGGCCATGAGATGTTGCGGAAGGGAGTTTACACCCCCGGTCAAATCGACACAACATGGACCGACGAAATAAAACAGGCCTTTTTGAAATGGCTGGATGACAATGAAGGCAACCTTCCCATGTCGCGCAGTGAGCTTGACGAATACATGAAAAACAGGACATGGTAGCCTTTTAAAATGTTGTTTTTTGAAGGATTGCCAAATAGTTCCCAATAGCAAGGCTAAGAAACAAACCGGAAAATTGCCCTTTTAATATGGCTGACTGAATGTTCGCAAAAAAGAAAACGGACACTATAAAAGTATCCGTCTTCAGATCTGTATTTTGCGGAGAGAGAGGGATTCGAACCCTCGGTACCGTTACCAGTACAACGGTTTTCGAGACCGTCCCATTCGACCGCTCTGGCATCTCTCCTTTTTTCAGGGCCGAAAATTATAAAAAATTATCCAATAGGGCGCCCAGGAAGGAACAAAAACTTTTTCATTTTTCGGATCGTTCAAAATTTTATGTTCAAAAACAGAGTGGGAGTAAAAGGCACTGCCTCGGCCTGTACATCGAACGGATTTTCGGCATCGGCAACAATCCTGCGGATATTCGAAAGTTTAACATTTTCGGCATTCAAAACATTCAGCACCGAAATCCCAATCTGGCTTTTCACTCTTCCTGGCCTGAAACTGTAAATCAATGCCGCATCGAGCCGGTTGTATGCCGGAACAGATCCGGGGTTTTCATCATCGGTCATCACAAATCGTTCAAATCCTGATCCGTAAACATAACTTGCCGAAAAACAAAACGGATTAAAGTTGAGGATGCCGGCAAACTTGATTTCGTGCCGCTGATCCTGTGGCGACGGGTGATAATATTGGCGAATGTTGTACGGGAAATGTTCTTCTGACTTGCTCAGTGTGTAAGTCAGCCAGGCCAAATGTTTTTTATATTCCTTTTTCAGAAAAAAATCCACACCGTAGCTCCGGCCTTCGCCGGCATAAAACCCACGGGTTATCAGGTTGGTGCCATTCACAAACCTCGACAGTCCGTCGGTTTTTTTGTAAAAAGTTTCAACGCTGGCTGTATACCCATTTTTGTTGAACGAACCTCCGCCAACCCAGTGTTGTGCCGACAAAACCGGAATGTCGTCATTGTCTGCGTTTGCCCAGAAATAGTAATAATTCAGGGAATTATCAACCAGCGTGGTTTTGGCCAGAAACTGATGAAAAAGCCCCCAGGAAAAGTTCAGTTTTATGTCGTTTGTCACTTTTACAGATGCTGCCAAACGGGGCTCAGGATAAATTTTGTTCAAATCGGGAGCGTAGTTGGCTCTGAAACCGGTCTTTATTTCGAGGGACTGTGCAACCGGCAAATTATCCTGGATATATGAAAATATCCGGGTTAAACGGGTATCGCTATACATCTTTGCTTCCAAAAAACTCTCTCGTTTTACCAGCACATGGTTCGATACCAAACCCGCCCCAAATTCCAGGTTATGCCCGTTTTTAAAATTTATCCTGTTTTCTTCCGAAACAGTTATTTGAGCCACATTATTCTTATCGTTTCCCTGTTTCAAAATCATTTCTGTTCCGGTACGGAGATGTGTCGTTTTATTTTCCTCGTCCAAATGATTTATCAGCGACGAATAACTCACCTTCACCTTTCCCGAGTTTCCGTTTTTCGCGTTCAACTGCACCGATACAACGCCGCCCCATTGTTGGTTGGTTTCCTTCTCCATCCTCGAAATCAGTGTATTTACCATTTCCCGTTCGAGATTATACGAGTAATTGTCGCCCCCGCCGTAGAGACTGATTTCTGCATCGATGTTCTCATCCTGAAAACTGTATTTCAAATTGGCATCCCTAAAATGATAGTCGGGTACAAAAGTAAAATCAAAACCGGTTGAATTTTTCCCACGCCCATTAAACAGTTTCAGTTTGGCGGGGTCGTATAGTTCATAATAGGTTTGACGGTAAGCGGCCAGCAACGACGATTTTTTCGAAACCGGCAACTCGAGCATCGAATTTACAGTGGTATTGTTAATATTAAATGTAAACGACGGTTTTTGGAGGCTCCCTTTTTTGCCGGTGATATTTACAATACCCCCCACCCTGTCGCCATATTTGGCTTCGTAACCGCCTTTAAAAACCTCCATATCTTTGAGTACAAGCGGATTTACCACACCAATATCGTCATTAAAATTTTTCAGGCCGAAAAGGGTAAAACCGTCGAACACTATTTTGCTGTGGCTTTCGTAGCTGCCCCAGATAATCAAATCGCTGGATTGTTCGCCTGCCGCCAGAATTCCGGGCATCAGCCGCAAAAGGTTAAACACCGAGTTGTCGCCGTAACCTGGCAGGATGGGCGCAATACGATGGTTCAGTTTCATTTTCCCGGGACTGTCGCCAATGAGTGTGGTCTTTTCAACCGGGTTTCCTTCCACCTCCACCTCGGCAATCTGTTCAATGTGAGGAGTGAGCATAAACTGCTGATACAGGTTGCCGGTAACCAGCGTGTCGTAAATAAAATAACCAAGATGCGAAATCCGCACATTACAGCTTGTTCCGGCTGAGGCCAGCCAGGTAAACTTTCCCTCCCGATCGGACTGAATGGATTTGTTGTTGATGAGAATGTATGAAAATGGCAGCGGTTCATAAGTCATTGCTTCCACCACCTGCCCTGAAATCCTGATATTTCCATTCTCAGATTCGTTTTTTGCCATTTCGTTGTGAGGGATTATCAGAAAAACATCGCCTGTTTTTTCCACCTTCAGCGGCAACCCTTTTATTAAAAACAACAAGGTTTCTTCTTCTGAAAAAAAGGTTTTGTTCAGGGTTAAAATGTATTGTGAAAGTAAATCTTTATCGAATGCAAACTGAAAACCATAATCTTCTTTTAACTCCAGAAGAACTTCGTTTAACGTGGCGTTTTTTACATCAATTTTTATTTTCTCGGGCTTCTGCGCAATCGCGTGAAACTGCAAAATCAATAAAAAAACCAACAATCTACCAACTTTCACTTATCAGCTTTTTTCTACCACCAAAAATACATTTTCCGATTGTTTTACAAATTCTATCTGCATGGTTTTGCAAACAAAATCGAGTACCTCTTCAACGTTGTATTTTCGCTGAAAATTGCCCACAAAATTTCTTTCGGACAACCCGGCCTGCATTTTAATGGTCACGCCGTACTGGCGTTCAATTTCGTCAATCACTTCTTTCAGCGGGGTCCCGGCAAAAAAGAACTGGTTATTTTTCCAGCCCAGCGCTTTTTCAGTTTTGTAGTTTTTATTCAGAATAAGTTTTCCCTCTTCAATTTCGGCATGTGAGTCGGGTTCCAGCACCACCGATTCATCGGCTTTTGAAACCACTTTCACCCGCCCGGTCAAACAAGTAACGCGGTATTTCCCGTCGCGCGAATAAATATTAAACGTGGTTCCTAAAACCTGCGTACTTCCGTTCGCTGATTCCACTTCAAACTTTTTCCCTTTTTGAACGCTAAAAAAACCTTCGCCTTCAAAAACTACTTTTCGTTCAAACGGCCATTGAAAGGGATAATATTTTACATACGAGCCAGCATTCATTTCAATGGCCGAACCGTCGGGCAGTTGGGCGGTGATATGTTCCCCGGGCAAACTTTCAATGGTTTTGTGATATAAAAGAGTAACGGCTCCCAACCCCACCAACAGAAAAAGAACAGCGGCTGCGGAATATTTCAGTACCCGCGGAACCAAAGAAACCGTTTTAACCGGAACAGTCTTTTGGGTTTTGGCGAGAAGTTCGTCCCAAATTTTGGCTTCCGGTTTGTCCCAAACGATTTTTCCTTTGGAAAAGAACCCGGCGCTCTCCTCGTTCAAACTAATATGTAATTTTTTGTCATTCATTCGTGATTTAAAAACTGGCGTAAATGTTTTAACGCGTAATTCATCCGTTTTTCCACTGCTTTTACACTTATCCCAAGCATTTCGGCAATTTCGTAATATTTCAGGTTTTCGGCACGGCTCATTAAAAACACGGTACGTTGTTTTTCGGGTAGCGTTTCCAGCGCCTTTTTGTAACTTCCCTTTAGTTGTTCAAAAGCTAAAATCTCTTCGGGCGACTGGCCCGCTTCATCGAAAACATAGTGGTTAAAAAACCGGAAAGAACGTTTTTCCTTTCGAAAGTGTGAAACAAACAGGTCGCCGGCGATTTTGTAAAGTAACCCTTTTACTTTTTCAGGTTGAACGAGGTGTTGCTTTTCCCAGATTTTCAGGAAAGTTTCCTGCGCAATATCGGTTGCCACGTCGGTATTTCCCGAGCGGTAAAACACATATTTGCGGACACCTGCAAAGTGCATTTCAAACAAACTTTTAAATTCTTCCTGTGTCAAAACGGCTTAGCTTCAGTAATACGTGTAAAGATAGTTCAGAAAGTAAAACCGGAAAAGTATCCCGACAGAATAAATCCGCGGAATACTTTTCATTTTCAGACTACAATTATTGTATCCGTTTACAAACTTTAGCCGAAAGATTGATCTCGTAGGTTTCGCCATCTTTGGTCAGGATGGCGATGTTGTCGCACTCGCCGTCGCCGTAATCGAGCGACGAAATCAGTTCCCCGTTTAATGTGATATCCACAACCCCCTGAACAATAAAACGGCAGTCGCGGACACGGATCAGCGGCTCGGTAATTTCCTTCACATATACATCGCCGCCTGATGTTTCGGCGTTGGTATAACCAGTAATTTGTATCACATCGTCGGTCTGTTCCATTTCCGTATCCAGTCCTTCAATCCATTCCCATTCTCTTACCGAGGTGCGGTGAATGGTACTTTCGTCGGCAAGGGTAAAGGTAATGTCGCTGGTGAATGTGCGGAAGATATCTTCTTCGCGATCAAATGTTACCTGGCTCGTCCCGTTAATCAGCAGAGAATCGACGCCAAAATCGGTGTATGTCACCAACCGTGTATAATCTTCGCTGCCCCTCGGGCCCGAAATTTCGATGACAATAACCCCGCTTAACACTTTTCCGCTGTGAAGCACGGTGCTGTCGCCATAATCGAGAGTGATGGTTTTCGGATAGCCGCCTTCGCTCACATCCA